>JADYYN010000216.1 GCA_020853635.1 Gemmatimonadaceae bacterium | reverse complement strand
CCGCTCATCGCTGACCAACCTGGACGGAGATCCACGTGACCGCTTGGACCCAAGAGCAGATCCGCGCGCAGGTGCGCGGGTTCATCGAGCAGGAGTTCCTCTACATGCGTCCCGGCGTCGTCATCGCTGACGCGGACAGCCTGATGAAGAAGGGCGTCCTCGACTCGATGGGGGTGCTCGAGGTGATGCAGTTCCTCACCGATACCTTCGGCGTGACGCCCGCCGACGACGAGATCACCGAGGCGAACCTCGGGAGCCTCGAGGCGATCGGGGCGTTCGTGCACGCGCGGCTCAAGTAGCCGCGCGCGGGCTCAGGGGCGCGGGAGCGCCCCGAGCCACCGGCGAGCGACCTCGTGCATCTCCTGTTGCCAAGCGCGCTCGCTGAGGACGTGGTTCGCCCCGGCAACGACATGCTCGGTAATCTGCGGTGCGAACCGCCGCATCTGCTCCGGATAGAGGTCGACGAACTTCTCTCGCCAGTCCCCGAGCATCCGGTCTTTCTCGCTGAAGACCATCAGCGCTCTGCCGCCGCGGCCAAGGAACGAGAAGTATGCGGTCGGGAAGAGCGGGTTCACGTTCGCCAGCTGTTCGGGCGGAAGAGTGGCCGTGCGCGCCGCGCCGCCCGTCCCTCCGGATCGCCGGAGCCGGTCGGTGACTCCGGCCACCACCGACCGGAAGATCGTTCCGAGATCTGAGCGGAACGTGAGGAGACGAAGCCAGGCCTCGGGGTTGAACAGCTTGGCCAGATATCCCCGGCGTAGTTGCGCGAGATCGTGGCGCGTGAGGTACTTCGAGGGGATTGCACTGTCACTGTCGAGGGTCACCGGCATCCCGAAGGAGAGGATCGCTTCGATCCCGAGCTCGCGCTCGGCGACGAGGAGTCCGGTCAGCGCCCCACCGCACAATCCGCCGACGATGTACCGGGAGATGCCCTCTTCGCGCTTCAGCCAGGTGAGCGCCGCAATCCCGTCCGCCACATAGCGACCGACCTGGATGTTGCTGTAGACGTCGACGAGGAGCGACTCCTCCAGCTCGCCCTCGGAGTCGCCGAGGCCGAATACATCGAATCGGAGCACGACATATCCGAGGTCGGTCAGAACCTCGGTGAGGGGGATATACAAGCGTCCCGGCCCGACGCGCATCTTCGCACCAGGCGAGAACAGCACGATGGCCGGCAGGTCCGGCCGTCGGACCGCCGGGGCGTGCAGGGTCCCGAAGAGCTGGCGGCCCTCTGCATTGCGGAACGTGATCGCACGGGGCTCAGGCGGCATGCGCACCAAGCCAGTCGAGCGTGAGGGCCTGGAGGTTGCTCGCGCGTCCGTAGAACTGCTTGATCTCGCGCCAGAACTGGTGCTCGAGCACCTCGCGTCGCTCACCCTCGGCATAGGCTCCGGCGAGCGAATCGAGCGCCGGATGCGGCTTCGCCGGCTTTCCCGGCTGCGCGATCGAGACGACGAGGACCGGGCCATCGTGCGCCTTGGGATGCAGGGACACGAGATCGGGTACGCCAACCGACTCCAGGAGCGAACGCCCGATCTCATAGCCGTCCACGTTGACCACGCCGCCCGCCCGGATGCGCTCGGTCATCACTTCCCGGGTCTCGATCACCTTCCCATGCGTGGCGAGTTGCGCGCTGAGATTGCCGCGCAGGACCTCCTGGAGATATCCAGCGCCGTCGAGCACGGGATCCACCAGCACGAGTGGTGCGGTTCGCAGGACGCTGGGGGCGGCGTCCTCGGCGGCCATCTCCATGACGCGTGCCGCGATGCTCGCACCGAAGCGTAGCCCGATCAGGCCGACTCGCCCGAGTTCAGGCCGTCGACCGATCAGGGCGGTCACGGCGGAGCTGAGGTCGGCAATGTGGGTCTCAAGACTCGCGTGAGCGGTCGAGCCGTCGCTGTCCCCCGCACCCGTGAAATCGAAGCGCAACACTGGGTGCCCTCGCGAAGCGAGCGCGCGGGCCAGACTCACGAAGACCCGATGACTCCAGAGCTTCTCCTCGGCGAAGGGGTGGCTGAGAACGAAACCGATCGAACTCGGCGCGCCGACTGGGTCGTGGAAGAGGCCGAACAGCCGCGTCCGTTCCCTCGTGAAGAAGAAGGGTACCTCGTTCGCCGTGCTCATCGGGTGCCCGATGAGCGTAGAAGGCCGAAGGGCGCGGACTCGGCGCTCTCGATCCACTCGAGGATCGCTTGCGCCACGAGCCGATTCCCCCGCTCGTTGAGGTGACCGTCATACATGAGAAATGCATACGGAGTCCGCTCGCGATCGAAGAGCGGAAAGAGCGGGAGCGCGGGAATCCCGCGGCTCGTCGCCAACTCCTCGAAGAAGGCCTGCTCCGGGAAGCGCCCCGCCATGACATCGAACTTGCTCGGGATGATCACCACACCGAACGCAACGGAGTCGCGCGCAAGCTCGATCGAGAGCGAATCGAACGACGCCGTGTACTGCGCCTGGAGACGGCTCGCCTCCTCGCGCCGAGCGGTGTCCGCGATGACGGACCAGTGCCGGAGTTCGTCACGGTGGATGCCGTTCGTGATCAGTGCGGCGAACGCATGATACGCGAGGAATCGCACCAGCCGTGGGTTCAGGAAGCCGAACCGATCCGCGACGACGCCCCAGCTCGGCGCCCCCCCGGCTGCCTCGACGGCGGGCGTGCCGCCTCGCGTCGCGGCCGCCGCCGCGGAGTCTGCAGCGATCGCCGCAAGGCTCAGGTCACGCGGTTCCGGATCAAGCAGGTCGGTCAGGTCGTTCTGGTATTGCGCCAGCACGACGACATCGGGTCGCAGACGAGCCCGCAGCTCGCGCAATCGCCGGGCCTGTCGTGGGATGGTGGAGCCCCGTTCGCCAAGATTGAATGTCCGGACGCAGCGACCATCGGGAAGTCGCGCCAGCGCGCGACCGACGATCGACGTGAACGAACTGTCCCCGTCCACTCCGTCTCCGAGCACGAACGAGTCGCCGAGCACCACCAGGTGGATGCAGGTCTTCGTCTCCGTGGCGCTCGGGAACTCATGATCCGGGAAGCCGTCACTGTTGATCGGGGTCTCGACACGTCGGCTCCACGGCCAGCTGCCGGTCCGCATGCGGTAAACGCGGGCGGGCTCAGCGCCGATGCGTTCCACACGGGCATCGCGGCTGATCGTGATCGCGGCCGCGACCTCGGCGAACAGGACGAGGATCGTGACCGGGATCAGTGCAAAGAGCGCGAGCTTGATCGGACCGATCCTCTGCGTCTCGCCGCCTTCGGGTGCGTCGGGCGGAGTCACTCGTGTGCCTTGCGGGTCGAGGTCGGAGGCGAGGTGTGCGCGAACATCGGGCGCAATCTATCGGGTCGTCGGGATGAGGGCGACGCTGACGCGACGGCCGCGGAAGGCGAACGCCCCTGTTCCGCCGCGGAGGGGCGAGAAGGGAATCGGAGAGGCCGGTGGGAGGGCGTCCCCGAGCGCGCCACCGGAGAGCGTCCCCCAACACTGAATGGCACCGCTCGCGACGATCGCGCAGGTATGGCCGTATCCCACCGCGAGCGACTGGAACTGCTCGGTCGGCGCGATGACGATCGGCCCCGCGGCGTTCGTGGTGGTGCCGTCACCGAGCTCGCCCTGGTGATTCCGTCCCCAACAGACCGCACGATTGTCGGTCGAGACCGCGCACATGGAGTAGAAGCCGGAGTGCAGGGATCTGAGTTGGATCCCGCCCGTGACGGGCTGGAGGTCGAGATGACCGCCTGTGCCCACGCCGTCGCCGAGTTGGCCGTATTGATTCCGCCCGACGCACTCGGTCACGCCGCTGGCAGTGATCCCACACGTGTGGTCCCATCCCACCACGAGCTTGGTGAAGACGCGCCCGCCGAGCACCTCAACGGGGATGTTGGCTTGATTGACGGTGCCGTCGCCCGACGCACCGTACGCGTTTCGGCCCCAACACCACGCGGCGCCGGCCGCCGTCAGCCCACAGGTGTGCGAATACTTCGCAATCACCGAGACGAACCGATGCCCGTTGGCGATCAACTCCGGCATGGAATGGTCGACCCCGGTTCCGTCACCGAGCTGTCCCAGATTGTTGCGACCCCAGCACCAGGTACTTCCGTCCGAGATCTCGATCCCGCATCCGTGGTACCAGCCCGTCGCCATGGTGGAGAACGTGTGTCCTCCCGCCACGGGTTGCGGGACGGAGACGGATCGGTGATCCGTCGTGCCGTCGCCCAGCTGTCCGTTGGCGTTCCAGCCCCAGCAGTAGGCTTGGTCCGCCGTGGTCAAGCCACACGTGAACATCGACCCGGCGGACAGCATCTTGAACGAGAGCCCGCCGAGCACTGCCACCATGTGGTCGCGTTGAGTGTTGGTCCCGTCCCCGAGCTGCCCGTACCCGTTCCATCCCCAGCAATACGCCTGCCCCGTACTCGAGAGTCCGCAGTGGTGGTACGCACCCGCGACGAGCGTTGACGGGACGATGGGGCTCGGCATGGAGGAGATCGCGACCGTCGCGTTCACGCCCTCCGCTGTCGCGCTGATGATGGTACTCCCACTGCCGACGAGCGTGATCACGCCGCTGTCGGAGACCGTGGCGATGCTCGGGTCGGCAGAGGACCACTGGATCGACCGGTCGGACAGGAGCCCGCCGATCCCATTGCGGAGCACCGGGACGACTCGCTGCTGTGCGCCGGACGGGAGCATCGCGGTGTTCGGCGAGAGCGTGACGGTCACGACGCGATGCGGTTCGACGACGACGCGAACGGTGTCGGCATGGCCCTCGCTCACGGCGGTCACGAAAGCCGTGCGCGTGACCTGGCCGTCGTAGTTCGGCGTCGAGAGAACGCCTGCCGCGCTCACCGTGACGACCGACGGATCCGACGTCGCGAAAAGCGTTGTGCGCCCCGAGAGGGTCGTGCCCGAACCGTCGCGGACGATCACGCCCAGAGGCGACGTCTGTTGCGGAAAGAGTGAGAGGCTGTCGGGGGAGATGACGAGCGAGGCGACTGGCGACGGCAGCACCGAGAAGACGGCCGCACTGGAGAACCCGTCGCTCGACGCGGTGATCGTCACGGCCATGGCGCTGCCACCCGTGACGACACCAGCCGTCAGGATCCCCGCCGCGTCGACGGCGAGGATCGATGGAGCTGACGAACTCCATGTGACCGGCCGACCATCGAGCGCGACGCCTGAGATGCTTCGTGGCACTGCGGAGAGCGTGTCCATGCCGCCACTCGGCAAGGAGCCGGAGGACGGTGTGACGGCGATGGAGCGAACGGGCGCCGGAAGTACGGTGATGGCTGCCGCACCGACGACGCTGCCAGCGGACGCCGTGATGGTCGCCGTCCGCACGACCATATCCCATCGCTGCGCGGGTACGACCAGCCCCGCACTGGTCACGGTGGCGACGGTGCTGTCACTCGTCGACCACGTGATGGGTCGTCCCCAGAGTGCCCCTCCCGAGGCGTCCCGGGGCGTGGCGATCATCAGGCGGGTGTCCCCGACTGCCACCGAATCGTTCGCGAGAGTGACACTGGCGACAGGGGTCGGAATGACCTGCACACTCGACGTACCCGTCCGCCCCTCGCTCGTCGCCGAGATCGTGACGGTGCGCGTCTCTCCGCCACCGTACGGGAGTGACGTCACGAGGCCGGTGCCATCGACGAACGCGATGCTCGAGTCGCTTGAACCCCAGGTGACAACGCGCCCGGAGAGCGGCAGCGCAGTCGCGTCGGAGAGGGTCGCGGAGAACTGCATGCTCGCGCCGACGGCGATCGTCGAGCCAGTCGCACTGGTCGCAACGCTCGCGACCGGCGCAGGAAGCACCCCGATTGTCGCGGACCCGGAGACGCCTTCACTCGACGCCGTGATCGTCGCCGCATGCGTGGTTCCGTCGACTACCACGCCAGCCGTCACGAGGCCGTTCGCCGTCACGCGAGCGACCGACGTGTCCGAGGAAGACCAAAGCACGGGTCGCCCCGTCAGCGACTTGCCTCCCGCCGTGCGCACGGCCGCGGTCATCGGCAACGGTGCGCGGCTCGCGATCGTGGCCGTCGTCGGCGAGACGGTCAGGCTCGCTACCGCCTCTGGGCCGGTTCCCTCCCCGGCGCAGGCTGCCGACAGCGCCAAGCAGACGCAGCCGATTGCCGTGCGCACCGCCTCGCGCGACGCAGAGGGACGGGACGGCACCGTGGGGGCGGTGGGGACGGAGACCATGTGCTTGGATTGTCGTTGGTTAGGAGTGAGAACACAACTCGAACGAATGTGCGCTCCGTCACACCGGCGATTCGGTCATCATCGCTCTACCACTGAGGACGTCGGCCGAAGGACTTGAGTCACGGCTGTGGCGACGCCGCAACGACGCTCTGTCCGGTGGCTCGAGCCGGAGGGCCTTCCGGCCCGCTTGACGAGGTTCTGGAACGATTCTCGCCACATCCGCCGGAAGGATCGGTCTGGCGATTATGCTTCTTAGGCGAATTCCGTGCCGTCCATGGGCACGGCGTTTCCGGCGTGACGACCGGCGCCGAGGGCCCGTCCTACCTCTGCGAGTCTTCCCCTTCCTGGGCACCATGACGGCACCTGCAGGCATCCTCTCGCGCTCACCTTGGTGGCGGCGCCTCGTGTTCGGCCTTGTGCTCCTCGCCGCGACTGGAGGAGCCTTCGTCCTCGGTGTCCTCGTGCACAAGTACAGAGTGCAGATTCGCGGGAGACTGGCGGCGATGCAGTCCGGCGGGATCCTCGCGGCGAACCTGTACAACCTCTCGATCCAGAAGATCTCCATCCCGGCGGAAGGACGCGACGGAGGGATCGCCGCGGTCGGCGAAGGTGTCCTCCTCGTCAATCGGCTCGGGCGAATGTGGTTCGTCGACGGGTCTCGTGTGCTCCACCCCCTCGCGATGACCGTGCCGGTCAACGTCCAGGAGTTCCTCGGGGACCCGCACAATGCCGATCTCATCACGCCGGACCGGTTCGGCGTGAAGGACATCCTCGTGCAGGAGACGCCGACCGGCATGAGGCTGTTCGTCT
>JADYYN010000215.1 GCA_020853635.1 Gemmatimonadaceae bacterium | reverse complement strand
TCGGCACCCGGCACCGGTGGACCCGCCGTCGAGGCGGCTCCTGATGATGCCGAAGCGGGCGAGTAGGACGGTCGAGAACCGCTCGACCCGTGCCCCCACCACGCGCCTTCACGCGCAAAGAAAGGAGTAGGACGATGCGTCGTTTTCTGTTGACCGGCTTGGTGGCACTGACCGCCACCGCGTGTGTCTCGAAGTCCGAGTATGACAAGCAGATCGAGCAGGTCTCGGCCATCTCGGCCGAGAAGGACTCGCTGCTTCAGGAGGTCGTGCAGACCTCGCAGTTCATCGCCGAGGTGAACAGCGAGCTCGATAAGGTGAAGAGCGGCCAGCCGGTGGTGAAGGCGGGCGGCGAGATGGAGCAGATGTCGCCGATGGACGCCCGCAAGGCGCTCGCCGAGCGCGTGAAGGGCCTCACCGCCCGTCTCAAGGACTCCGAAGACCGCCTCGCCGCGAGCCGCCGTCGCGTCAGCCAGCTCACCGGCAACAACACGGCGCTGCAGGCGCAGGTCGCGCAGTACGACTCCACGATCAAGTCGTTCCAGGCACTGATCGACAACCAGAAGTCGGAGATCGTCTCGCTGCTGGATCAGGTCGCGGTGCTCACCTCGGAGAACATGTCGCTCCGGGATGCGAACGCGCAGCTCGAGACGCAGCGCGCCGAGCTGGCCGCGAACTACACGTCACTCACCAGCGAGTCGAACACCGTGTACTGGGTGGCCGGCAAGAAGGACGATCTGCTCAAGCGCGGCATCATCGAACAGCGCGGCGGCATGCTCGGGATCGGCAAGACGCAGGTGCTGGCCCGCACCCTCGATGCCGGTGAGTTCACCACGGTGGATCGCATGGAAGTCATGGAGATCACGCTGCCGGACCCGACCAAGAACTACCGCATCATCTCGACGAACGATCTGGGTGGCTTGGATGCGGCGCCCGCCGATGGCAAGTTCAAGGGGTCCGTGAAGATCAAGTCGCCGTCGACGTTCTGGAAGCCGTCGAAGTTCCTCGTCCTGATGGAGTTGTAAGGAGGCAGCGTGGCGGAATCGAATGGGGGAGAACCGACCGTCGTCGTCGATCGGCGGTCGGGCGGTGGAATGGGGTTGTTCCTGCTCGGCCTCGCGGTCGGGGCGGGGATCGCGCTCCTGTACGCCCCGCAGTCCGGGGCGGATACCCGCGCGGATCTGAAGCGCGGGGCCCGGAAGATCCGTCGCAAGGTGCGCGACCTCGCTGAGGACACCTCGGATGCGGCGCACGATCTCTCGCGCTCCGCCCGTGACGCCGCCCGCGAGGCGCGCGACATGCTGGAACGGCGTCTGGCGCGGCATCAACGTGCGGGCGCCACGGATGAGGATGAGGACATCGGCGTCTGAGAGCCCTCGGGCGTTTCCTGGCAGACGTTTGGCGTCGCGCTGACGCCGACGACGCACTGTTCCTGGCCGGCGGGGTGGCGTTCAACGTCCTCCTCGCCGGCATTCCGTTTTTTCTTCTGCTCGCCGCCAGCCTCGGCTACATCCTCAAGCGGTCGCCCGAGGACGCGGTGCAGGTCGTCCAAGCGACCCTCTCCGCCCTGTTGCCGGCGCGCGCCGTCGCCGAGGGGAGCATTCTGGACCCCGTGCTCGCCGACGTCGTGCGCACCCGCGGGCTCGTGGGCTTCTGGGGCGTGCTGGCGTTCGTGTGGTTCTCCATGCGGCTCTTCACGTCGCTCCGTGCCGTGCTCTCGTTCGTCTTCATGCTCGGGCGCGACCGCGGGTACTTCCACGGGAAGCTCGTCGATCTGTACCTCATCGCGCTCTCGGTGCTGCTGATGACCGCGTGGGTCTCGGTCAACACCTGGCTGTTCGTCACCAGCGGCCGCGTGGGTGAGACGCTGACGCGCGTGGGCGTGCTCGAGGACGCGACGGGCTCGCTGGGATTCTGGGTCGGACGTGTCGCGGGGCTGTTGGTCCTGTCGCTGATCTTCGTGGGGCTGTACCGATGGCTCCCGCGGACGCGCACACCTTGGCGTCCTACGTTCGTCGGCGCGGCCGCCGCCACCGCGCTGTTCGAACTCGCCCGCTGGCTGTTCGCCGAGTTCATGCGCGCGTACTCCCCGACGTCGCTCTACACGGGGACCCTCGGCGCCATCTTCATCGTGATCTTCTGGACCTACTACGCGGCGCTGATGTTCGTCATCGGCGCCGAAGTGGCGCATATTGTCGAACTCCGGCTGATCGAATCGGGTGCGCTGCCGGCGCGCTCGCCGCTCACCGGGGAGTTCAAGACGACGAATCATGCGCGGGCGTCCGGGGCGATCGACCGGCTGCCCTCGCGAAGGGCGAGCCGCTCCGACACGCCTCCCGAAACGCCATCCGCTCCCGAACCGCAGTCTGCTCCCGAACCGCCAACGCTATGACCGAGCCGATCGATCTCCGTAGTGACACCGTGACCAAGCCCACGCCGGCCATGCGTCGCGCGATGGCGGAGGCCGAGGTCGGCGATGATGTGCTCGACGGTGACCCGAGCGTGAAGCGGCTGGAATCCCGTGTCGCCGAGATGCTCGGCAAGCCGAGCGGGTTGTTCTTCCCCACGGGCACCATGGCGAACCAGGCCGCGCTGTGGCTGCAGGGCGAGCCGGGCACGGAGGTGTACTGCCACGACGACTCGCACATCGTGAACTGGGAGATCGCAGGCACGGCGGCGCTGGCGGGGCTGCAGGTGCGACTGGTCCGCGGCGGCCCGGTACTCGAGGCGGAGGCGTTGCACGCGGCGTTTCGGCGTCCGTTCTCCATCCACGCGCCGCGCGCCTCACTCGTCTGCGCGGAGAACACGCACAACGGGGCCGGTGGCATGGTGACGCCCGTCGAGCGGCTCCGCGCGATCCGCGAGACCGCGGCCGAGGCGGGACTCCCGGTGCATCTCGATGGCGCACGCCTCTGGAACGCCTCGGTCGCCACCGGAACCTCGCTCGCCGATTTCGCCGCGTGTGCGTCGACGGTGATGGTCTCCTTCTCCAAAGGCCTGGGCGCGCCGGTCGGCGCGTGTCTCGTGGGCGATGAGCGGCCGATGCGCCGCGCGTGGGAGGTCCGCAAGCGACTCGGCGGCGGAATGCGCCAGTCGGGGATCCTCGCCGCGGCAGCGCTGCATGGGCTCGACCACCACTTGGGCCGGATGCACGAGGACCACACCCGCGCGAAGCGGCTCGCGACGGAGCTCGCGAAGGTGCCCGGCGTGCAGGTCGTCCCGCCCGACACCAATATCGTGATGATCGATCTCGTCGCCGGCCAGGAGTCGAGTGCGGTCGTGGAGCGCGCGAAGCAACTCGGTGTGCGATGCACCTCGTGGAACGCGACGCGCGTGCGCTGCGTGCTGCATCTCGACATCGATGACGCCGCGCTCACGCGCGCGACGGCGGCCTTGAGCGAGGCGCTGCGCGCATGAACACCGACGAGCACAAGGTCGCCGATGCGTCGCTCCGGCTGTTCGCGGCGGGCGAACGCGAGTTGCAGCGCATCGTGCTCGACATGCACGACGGGCCGGTGCAGGACGTCTTCGCGGCCGTGTCGCACTTGCAGTTGCTGCAGCGCGAGCTGGCCGATCGTCCCGCGGAGGCGCGTCGTGCCGGGCAGGCCGTGCAGCTGCTCGAACGGGCGCTGAGCGAGGTGCGTACGCTCATCGGCGTGTTCCGGCCACCGGGATTCGAGCGCCGAGCGCTCGGTGCGATCCTCGAGGGACTCTGTGTGCAGCATGAAGCCATGACCGACCAACCGGTGGAGCTGACCATGGATGCCGACCTCGGCGACTGCGAGTTGCCGACGCAGATCGCGCTGTACCGGATCCTGCACGAGGCGCTGGCGAACGGCCATCGCCACGCGCGTGCGACGCGGCAGACCGTGAGCGTGGAACGGCACGGCGCGGAGATCTTCCTCACCGTGACCGACAACGGGCGCGGATTCGACACGCCTCGCGTGTTGGCCGCGGAAGCTGACGTGGGCGTCGAAGGCGGACACTTCGGCCTGCGCGGCATCCAGGACCGCGTCGCGATGTTGAGCGGCTCGTTCTCGCTCGACAGCACACCGGGGCAGGGCACCGTGCTGCGCATCACCGTCCCGGCGGTGCGATGAGCCGCGACAAGATCCGCATCCTGCTGTGCGACGATCATGCGATCGTCCTCGAGGGGCTCCGCGCGCTGGTGGACGGCGAGGAGGACATGGAGGTCGTGGGTGCGACGACCAAGGGCGAGGACGTGCTCGCGATGGTCAGCGAGCTCACGCCCGAGGTGGTCGTGCTCGACTACGAACTCGGCGGGATCCGCGCGACCGAGTTGATCGAGCCACTGCGGGCGATGCCCGATGCGCCGCGCGTGCTCGTGCTGACCGCGTACCACGACGGCGAGACCATCCGCTCGGTGCTCGAGGCGGGCGCGGAAGGACTCGCACTCAAGACCGCCTCACCGCAGCAGACCATCGCGGCAATCCGGCAGGTGGTCGACGGCCAGCTGGTGTTCCCGCAGGCCGCGCGCCGCTGGCGAGAGGCGCGCGGTGCCGCCCGGGGTGGCGCGTCGGAGTTGACGGGCCGCGAGCGTGAGGTCTGGTCGCTGCTGGCGGAGGGCCTCACCAACGTGCAGATCGCGGCGCGCCTCACGCTCTCCGAGAACACCGTGAAGTTCCACGTCCAGCATCTGTTCCAGAAGCTTGGCGTGAAGAACCGGACCGAGGCCGCGCTCAGGCATGCGTCTCCCGGTCGCGCGACCAACGGGCCGCCACCGCGCCGCTAAGCCGCGCGGCGTTGAACCGCGCGCGGTGCTGGTGAGGCTGCGCACTCATCGGGCTTCGGCGAACGACCGGGCTTCGGCCGCGAGCTCTTCCTGCTTCGCCGCGAGCGCGCTGGCCTTCACCAGGTAGTACGTGATGATGAGCTGCGTTACGGCCAGCGGATTGGAGCGCCGTTCACCGCTGATGTCCTGGAACGTGCCGAGCTTGGTGGAGCGCAGGTGCTTCGCCGCCGGCATGTGCTTCCACATGCGCTCCTCGATCAGGTGCGTCGACACATCGTCGAGGTCGCCGGAGATCTCGAGCAGATCGGCGCCGCCGGCCCCGCGCTCCATCTTCAGGTAGCGCGACGACGGGCCGCTGAAGAGGTCCTCGATGTCCGGCAGCGGAATCGGATGTGCGATGCGGATGCGCACGTCGAGTCGCGAGTCGTCCTGGGTGGTCGCGTAGTCGGCGGGCGCGCGGAAGTTGATCACGATGTCCGCGCGGTTGCGCTGCGGCGCGATGTACGACTCGGAGTCGTGCCGACGCGCCTCGAGCTCACGCCGCACCTGCGTCTCGTTGTAGCCGCGCTTGGCCGTGTCGCGCTTGATCTTCCACGCGATTCGAAGCTCGGGATCCGGGTCGAGATACACCGACACGTCCCAGAGGGCGCGCAGTTCCGGCGTGTACAACCCGTGCAGGCCGTTGATCAGCACCACGGACGTCGGACGCACGAACTCCGGGCGCGTGAACGTGCCGTCGGAGTGGTCGTACACCGGCTTGAAGATCGTCTCGCCCTGGCGCAGCAGTCGCGCGTGCTGGCCCATGAGCGTGAGGTGGTTGCAGTCGGGATGCAGCGCCGTGATGCCGGCGGCCGTGCGCGCGGCGCGGTCGAGCGAGTGGTAGTCGTCGAGACAGATGTTCGTCACGCGGTCGGGACCGAGGATCTCCACGCAGCCGCGCGCGAGGGTGCTCTTGCCCGCGCCGGAGTCACCGACGACCGAGAACATGATGGGACGCTTGGCGCGGAACGGCATCGCAGTTCACTCCTCGCGGAAGACGCGACTCTGGCGGATATCGGCGGCGTCGAGACGGCGCAGCTCGGAGACGGGGACCTGACCACCCTGCTTCAGCAGCCGACTCGCCTGCCGGAGCTTGGCGCGGTCGATGGCGTTGCGGACACTGCGCGCGTTGGCGAAGTGCGGCTGGGTGATGCGCCGCGCGATGTACTCGCTGAACGCCGCGCGCGACGCGTCGTCAAAGCTGTACTCCTGCTGCCGCACGAACCCCTCGGCGATGGTCATCAGCTCGTCGGGCGAGTAGTTCGGGAACTCGAGATGATGCGCGATCCGCGAATGGAAGCCGGGATTCGACCGGAAGAAGGTCTCCATCCGGTCACCGTAGCCGGCGAGGATCACTACGAGGTCGTCGCGGTGGTTCTCCATCACCTGCAGCAGCATCTCGATCGCTTCCTGTCCGTAATCGCGTTCGTTCTCGGGGCGATAGAGGTAGTACGCCTCGTCGATGAACAACACGCCGCCCATTGCGCGCTTGACGACCTCCTTGGTCTTGGGCGCGGTGTGGCCGACGTATTGTCCCACGAGATCGTCGCGCGTGGCGACCACCAAGTGGCCTTTGCGCACATAGCCGAGCAGGTGCAGGATCTTCGCCATGCGCATGGCAACGGTGGTCTTCCCCGTACCGGGCTGCCCGGTGAAGCTCATGTGCAGCGTGGGGCGTTCGGCCTGCAGGCCCGCGCGTTCGCGCAACTTGCCGAGCATGAGTAGACCCGCGATCTCGCGGACCCGCTGCTTCACCGGCGCGAGTCCGATGAGATCGCGCTCGAGTTCGTCGAGTGCTTCGTTGACCGGCGTCTCGCGGATCGCGGCGTCGAGGTCGACAACGAGATCCGCGTCGGTCACCGGCGCTTCACTCACGTGCGGTCGGGTCCGTAGCGCTCGCCGCTGGGACGGTCCGTGGCGTACGAGAGCGTGGTGTAGCGGATCTGTCGGTCGGCGCCTTCCTGGCGCGCGAGGCGGAAGCCCGGTTCGTGCGGCGGCCGCTGCACGAGGAACGAGATCGCCGTCGTCTGGCGACCGAGGCGACGGTCGTAGCCGCTGATGCGCACGTAGAGATGTGGGTGCGCTTTGCGGCAGCCGTTCACCTCGAGCATGACCGCTGCCGCGTCCTTAGCCTCGAACATCGGGAGGCCCCACATCTCCCAGTACACGTTGCGCGGGTGCGGATCGTCCGTGTACTCGATCGAGACCGGCCAGTCGTTGTCGAGGCAATACTGCACCTGCTCGCGGATCTGCTCGTAGGTGAAGTCGGGCAGATAGGAGAAGGTCCCTTGAGTGATACGCATGGTATGGGCCTCAGACCGTGGGCGTGACGACGGCGTCCGGGACGTCCGTCGACTCGAAGTTGAACGTGATGTCCTTCCAGATCTCGAGCGCCTTGCGCAGCGAGGGCGACCACTTGGCCGCGGCGGCGAGGATCTCCGGGCCTTCGTTGAGATAGTCGCGACCGGCGTTGCGCGCCTGGATCATCGCCTCGACGGCGACACGATTGGCCGTGGCACCGTCCGCGATGCCATCCGGGTGACCGATCGTGCCGCCGCCGAACTGCAACACGACATCCTCACCGAGCAGATGCAGCAGCTGGTGCATCTGTCCTGCGTGGATGCCGCCCGAGGCGACCGGCATCACCGCCGGCATCGAGGCCCAGTCCTGCTCGAAGTAGAGTCCGAGTGACGGGTCCGCCGCGACCTTGTCGTCGCGCAGCGTCTGGTAGTAGCCCTTGGTGGTGGCCGGGTCTCCTTCGAGCTTGCCGACCACGGTGCCCGCATGGATGTGGTCGACGCCGGCGAGACGCATCCACTTGGAGATCACACGGAACGAGACGCCGTGCGTCTTCTGTCGCGTGTACGTCGAGTGCCCCGCACGATGCAGATGGAGGATCACGCCGTGCTTGCGGCACCACTTGGCCATCGATTGGATCGCCGTGTAGCCGATGGTGAGGTCGATCATGACGATCACGCTGCCGATCTCCTTCGCGAACTCGGCGCGCTCGTACATGTCTTCCATGGTTCCGGCGGTGACGTTGAGATAGTGGCCCTTGATCTCACCCGTCGCGGCCTGTGCCTTGTTGACGGCTTCCATGCAGAACAGGAAGCGGTCGCGCCAACGCATGAACGGCTGGGAGTTGATGTTCTCGTCGTCCTTCACGAAATCGAGGCCGCCCTTGAGCGCCTCGTACACGACGCGCCCGTAGATGCGCGCCGAGAGACCGAGCTTGGGCTTGGTGGTCGCGCCAAGCAGCGGACGCCCGTACTTGTTGAGGTACTCGCGCTCCATCACGATCCCGTGCGCCGGACCCTGGAAGGTCTTGGTGTAGTGCGGCGGGATGCGCATGTCCTCCAAGCGGAGCGACTTGAGCGCCTTGAAGCCGAACACGTTGCCGATGATCGAGCTCGTGAGGTTGGCGATGGAGCCTTCCTCGAAGAGGTCGAGATCGTACGCGATGTAGCAGATGAACTGGTCGGTGCCGGGCACCGGCACGACGCGGTAGCACTTGGCCTGGTAGTGCTCGTGGGCCGTGAGGCGGTCGGTCCAGACGACGGTCCACGTCGCGGTGGACGACTCACCAGCAATGGCCGCCGCGGCTTCGATGGCTTCGACGCCCTCCTGCGGCACGAATCGGAACGCGCAGAGGATGTCGGTCGGCTTGGGCTCGTAGTCGGGCTCCCAGTAGCCCATCTCGGCGTAAGGGGTGACGCCTGCGGACCAACGGGACTTGCCGTTGCTCGAGCTCTTGCCGGCCATCCGGTACTCCGGGTATCGGTGAGGCGGAGGGGAAGGAGAGGGGAGCACGAGCGAACGGACGCCCCCCGCGTCCGTCGCTCGGCACCTGCGCGCCGTCCCGATTGCTCGGTGCGTCACGCAAGTGGGGCGCAGTCTAGGGTTTGTCCGCCGCCGGCAGAACATCAGTCGGGGGGGCTCTCGATGGGCGGGGTCGGCCACCCGAGCGGGTGGGGTGCCCTGTCGGGCGATCCCCCGACGCGCGGTGGGCGATTGTACCAAGGCGGGCAGGGCACTATCCTTCGGGTGTCCCAGGTCCCGGAGGGCTTCGGCCCGCCAACTCCGCCAGGGCCGAAAGGCAGCAACGGTACGTGGTGTCCATCGTCGCTCCGTCAGGCCTGGGGCACTCGCGCGGGTGAGCATCGCAGATGCTCCCCGCGCGATTTGTTTTGAGGGGGAAGGTGTGAGGAGGGCGGCTTGAGGTGGCAGGTGTGAGGTGTGAGGAGGGCGGCCCCTTCGGGCCGCCCTTCGTAGTTCCCGCCTTTTGGAGTTTCCGCCCCGCAGTTCCCGCTCCGCAGTTCTCGCTCCGCCGTACCCTCCCCCCGCATCCCGCCCCAACCCCGCGCCCCGTACCGTCGGTCACCCCGCACCGCCGTTCCCCCGCATCCGGGTCGCCCCAACCCGGAACCAAGGCTAAATTCGCAGTCATGTCCTTGGCATTGGCCCGAAAGTATCGCCCCCGCCGTTTCGCCGACGTCGCCGTCCAGTCCCACGTCGCGAACACCCTGCGGAACGCGATCGCCGGCGACCGCTTGGGCCACGCCTACCTCTTCTGCGGCCCGCGCGGGACCGGCAAGACCACGCTCGCGCGTGTGCTGGCCATGGCGCTCAACTGCGAGGCCCGTCGCGAGGACCGCGAACCCTGCGGGGAGTGCGCGTCGTGCCAGCGGATCTGGAGTGGCGGGGCGTCACTCGACGTCGTCGAGATCGACGCGGCGTCCAATCGCGGCGTCGACGACGCCCGCGAGCTCCGCGAACGCGCCATGTACGCGCCCTCGGGTGAGGACCGCTACAAGGTCTACATCATCGACGAAGCGCACATGCTCACGCGCGAAGCGTGGAACGCGCTGCTCAAGATCCTCGAGGAACCGCCGCCGCGTGTGGTGTTCGCGTTCGCGACCACCGAGCCTAACAAGATCCAGCAGGCCGCCGCCCCCGTGCTCTCGCGCATGCAGCGCTTCGACCTCAAGCGCATCGGCCCCGCCGATGTGCGCGCGCGGCTCGCCACGGTGCTCAAGGCCGAAGGGCTCACCGCACAGAGCGACGCGCTCGGTATGCTCGCGCGTGCCGCGGACGGCTCCATGCGCGATGCGTTGTCGCTCACCGACCAGGTGCTCTCGCTCGGCGGCACTGAGATCACTGCGGAGCGCGTGCGCGAGGCGCTCGGGCTCGTCCACGAGGACGAACACCTCGCGTTGCTCGACATCGTTGCGGAGCGGCGGCCGGGCGATGTGTTCGCGGCGGTCGCGCGCCTCGCAGATCATGGAGTGGACTTCGGCACGCTCCTCGCCGACTTCGCCGATCTGCTCCGCGCCCAACTCTCCGTGGTGCTCGGCGGAACGCTGCCCGATCTCTCCGAGCGGTTGGTCGAGGAACTCCCCAAGCGCGTGAAGCACTTCGCCGCCGGCGACCTGCTCCGCATGCTGAACATGGTGGTGGAGATCGAGCCGCACCTGAAGCGCAGCGGGCAACAGCAGATGTTGTTCGAAACCTTGCTCGTGCGCTTCGCGCTGCTCGACCGGACGATCGACCTGGAGCAGGTGCTGCGCGGCGTGGGTAGCGGGGCCGGTGCGTCGACCGCATCCGCACCGTCTGCGAGCGCTGGACGCAGCGCGGCACCGCCGGCGCGGCAGGCGCCGATCGTCGCGGCGCCAAGTGAGCGGGTCACGCCGGCGCCGGTCGCGGCACCAGTCGTGGCGCCTACCGCTCGCGTCGAGAGCGAGGCGCCCGCGCGCCGTGTCGCCCCGCCGGTACCGAGCGTGACCAGCGCCCGCGCGGCCGTGGCTATCACGCCGAGCAACGGCCCCGAGATCGCGGACCGCGCCGCACCGCGCCGCGATCTGCTCGCGCTCGACATCAATCGCTTGGCGGAGCACTGGGACCACATCGTCGACAGCGTGAACGCTGAGCATCGCGCGCTGCTGCTGTCGAGCACGTTGGCGCACGCGACGCCCACCGCGGTGACCGCCGGCGGCACGGTGACCATCACCGTCGAGTCCGACGCCCACGCCGACATCCTCACCGGCGGCGAGGCCGTGCTGCTCGCCGCACTTCGTCGTCGGTTCGACGGCGTGCAGAAGTTGGTTGTGCGCACCATCGCGCCTGAGGGTGGTGCGCCACGTCGCCTCAACGAAGGGGCGGTGAAGGCCGACCGCATGGCGATGCTGCGCCGTCAGTCCCCGCTGCTCGATGCCGCGGTGGACGCGCTCGATCTCGAACTGATGGACTGACCGGATGACCGACTTCATGAAGATGCTGCAGCAGGCCCAGCAGATGACGGGCAAGCTGCAAGAAGTGCAGGATGCGCTGGGCAAGCTTTCCGTCGTCGGCACGGCGGGCGGCGGCTTGGTGCGCGTCGAAGCGGACGGGAAGGGAACCTTGAAGCGCGTGTCCATCGACCCGTCGGTCGCGAACCCGGCCGACGTGGAGATGCTCGAGGACCTCGTGACCGTCGCCATGCAGGAAGCGCAGAAGAAGGCGCGCGAGCTCAGCGAGAGCGAGATGAAGAAGGTCGCCGGTGGCCTGGGCCTCGGCGGGCTCCCGTTCAAGCTCCCGTTCTAGGCCGCGCGTGTCCGCGATCGACGACCTCGTGACCGAGCTGTCCCGGCTCCCGACCATCGGGCGGAAGTCGGCCCTGCGGCTGACCTATCACTTGCTGCGGCAGCCGGCGGAGCAGAGCAAGCGGCTGGCGGCGGCACTGGTCACGCTGGCGGAGAAGGTCCGGCCCTGCGCCGAGTGCTTCAACCTGACCGAGTCGGAGCGCTGTGCGTTGTGCACCGACCCGCGACGGGATCGGTCGGTCGTCTGTGTGGTGGAAGAGGCGTCGGATATCCCGTCCATCGAGCGGACGGGCGAGTATCGCGGGCTGTATCATGTGCTGGGGGGGCGCCTGGCCCCGCTCGACGGAATCGGGCCGTCGGACCTCACGGTGGCGGCCCTGGTGACCCGGGTCACCGAGGGCGGCGTTCGGGAAGTCATCGTTGCGACCAACCCAAAGCTCGAAGGTGAGGCGACGGCGCTGTATCTTCAGGAGCAGCTCAAGGACTCCGGTGTGACGGTCAGCCGTCTGGCTCGTGGTCTGCCGGTCGGTGGCGACTTGGAGTACGCGGACGGGGTGACGATCGTGCAGGCGCTCTCGGCGCGGCGGGCGATGTGAGCCGGCGCGCGCTGTGGTTCGGTGTGGGTCTTGCGGGTGGAGTGGCGGCAGGCCTGTGGTGGTGGCGGCGTGAGCAGGAGCGCCATCAGCGCGGCCTGTACAGCAAGCGGCCGCTCGCCCGGTTGGCGGCGTTGGGGTGGCTTCGCGGCCGACCCGGCGTGGAGTCAGTGGTGATATTGCGGGAGTACGTGCAGTGGGAGCGACATCCCGTGTTGCAGCGCCGCGCTCGGCGGCTGCTGGCACGATTCGAGAATGCCCTCGCATAGGACGGACGCATGGCGATCGGCTCGGCTAGTTGGTCCTTCACTGAAGAAGACTTCGGCGCGATCACGCGCACGCTGCAGCGGTTCCTCACGGAGACCAACGCGCGCTGCGCGTTGCTCGTCGACCGTTCGGGCCAGCTCGTGGCGACCGTGGGCGAACCGCCCAACTTCGACCCGACGGCCTTCGCCACGCTCACCGCGGCGGACTTCTCGGCCAACGACCAGCTCGCGAAGCTGATCGGCGAGAGCGACTTCAACTCGCTCTTCCATCAGGGCGAGAAGGAATCGATGTACCTCGCGGATGTCGCGCGGCGCGTGATCCTCGTCGCGCTCTTCGACAACCGCACGACCCTCGGCCTCGTCCGCCTCAAGATCAAGGACACCGTGCTCGAACTCACCAAGCTCTTCCACGACGTCTTCACACGCGGCAAGTCGGCAACGCAGCAGCCCGGGCTCCTCGCCGGTGCTGATGATGAAATCGACAAGCTGTTCGGTTAAGGAGAACACGCGATGTCGATGATCAACTACGCCTCGCGCGAGATCAACTGCAAGATCGTGTACTACGGTCCGGGTCTCGGCGGGAAGACGTCCAACCTCGAGCACGTCTACGGCAAGGTGAAGCCGGACACGCGCGGCAAGCTCATCTCGCTGGC
>JADYYN010000214.1 GCA_020853635.1 Gemmatimonadaceae bacterium | reverse complement strand
TCTCGATCGATGGCTCGACCGACATCGCGTTCAGTGAAGACGTCGCGAAGCGGTTCGAGGCGCACGGGTGGCACGTCATCGCCTGCGACGGTCACGACCGCGCGGCGGTCGCTGCGGCGATCACGGCGGCGAACGCGGTGCCCGCCGGGTTCTCGTACTCGTTCGCGTTCGGGGATGACCTCACCAACCGCACGCGGGTGAGCAATCGCATGTGGCAGTTCACGTTCGACCGAGGGTCGATCTCGGTGGCGCCGACGTTCCGGGTGGCGGACTCGCGCATCGCGTACCTCGCGCCCGGTGCCCACGATCTCGCGGCGCAGGACGCGAACGCCGGGCCGTTCTATGTGCAACAGAAGTACCCGGGGTACACCAGTCCACTGCGCGTGGCCTCGAAGCTCGAGGCCGACTACATCGCCGCCGAGGCCGGCGGGACAGCGACGCAGACCGCGATGATCACCGCGCGTCGTGCAGCGGCGGGGCAGCCGGTCTATGCCGGTCCGACGGATGCGCCCAGCATCCTCACGGAGTTCCTGCGGCAGAAGCATCTCGACTTCTGGCTCGAGGGCCAGCGGTTCGGCGACTTCCGCCGGCACCCTGCGAACGTGACGGGTGTGCCGGTGAGCGGCGCCGAGTATTTCAAGCCGGGGTTCGCGCCGATCGGGACGCAGACGTGTTATCCGCTCCCGAGCTCCGAGACCGACAACAACCCGAACTTCCGTCCGTAGAGGTCGGGTCGGGTGGGAGGCAGCGCGGGGGGAGCGGTCGGTGCCGCTTCCCCCGTTCTGCCGTCTGCGGGGTATAATGTGTGCGGCATGGTCGGCCGTGGTTCGAGACCTTCTCGCGAGGTGGATCCGTATGCGCATATCCGGCGTGCGTTCGCAGGCAAGTGCGGGGCGGGCAGTCCGGCGGACGATCATGATCGTCGCGGGGATGGCCGCGCCGGTGTCGGTGCTCGGGCTTGCGGCGAGCCTCACGGATCCGCTGCGTGCGCAGTCCACTGCGGGCGTGCGCGGAGTCGTGCGCGGAGTCGTGCGTGACGCCGCTGGCTTCGCGCTCTCCGGTGTGGAAGTCTCGATCGATGCACGATCCACGAGTGTGGAATCGGATTCCGTCGGGCGTTTCCTCATCGGCGATGTCGCGCCGGGCGCACATGTGGTGCGTGCGCGGCGTGTGGGATACCTCCCCGATTCGGCGACAGTGACGCTCGACGCGGGTGAGTCGCCGTCACTCGTGCTCACCTTGTCGCGCGCCGCGCAGGTGTTGCGGCCGGTGGTGGTGGAGGGGCGCAATGAGATGGTGGGGCCGATGGCCGGGTTCTATCGTCGCGCGCGGCAGGGACTCGGGAAGACGTTCACCGCCGAGGACATCGCGCGCCGCCGGTTCGTCGACCTTCCGCAACTGTTGAACACCGTGAACGGCGTGCAGGTCTCGCGCGGTCGCATGGGGCAGTCAGTGATCCGGTTGCGTGGTGAACGAGACGCACCAGAGGTCTATCTCGATGGCATCCCGATGGGGAACGAAGTGATCGATCTCGACAACTTCGACCTCGCGACGATCGCCGGCATCGAGATCTATCGGGGCATGGCGATGACGCCGCCCGAGTTCATGCTCGGACGGACCACGGCCGTCACGGCGGGGGCGATCGTGCTGTGGACGCACGAGCCCGAGCCGCGGATCAAGCGCTCACGTGAGCACACCACCGCCAGTCGCTATGTGGCGTCGCTGCTGCGCGAGGGCCGCGCTTACCTGGCGGACGAGGTCGATGCTGTCGTGCAGGTGGAGAGCGGCGAACTGCGGCGCCCGCTGTATCCGGAGTCGCTGTTCGTCGCGGATGTCCCTGGCGTGGTGCTCGCGGAGTACGTGGTGGATTCCACCGGATCCGTCATTCCTGAGACCTTCTCGATCGTGTTGGCGACACATCGCGACTTTGCGAGTGCGGTGCGCCGCGCCGTGTTCCCGCAGCGATTCGTGCCGGCGCGCCGACATGGTAAACCGGTGGCGCAACTGGTACAGCAACCGTTCGAGTTCACGCCACCGAGTCAGCTATCGGGGGAGCGTCCCCAGCCGTAAGTTCGGGCATGCGGTCAATCCCGACGGTCCTCCGCGCTGGCGCGCAGCTCGCGCGCCGCCTTGCCCTCTTCGGCGGCGCCTTCGTTTTCGCCCTGCTCAGCTGTGGCCGCGACGTCACTGGTCCGGGCGGCGCTCCGCGTGTGGTGTCGGGGTTGTCGTTCGTCGGTCTGTTCCCCGGCACGCTCGCGAATGTCACGGACGGGGCAGGGTCGGTGGTGCCGTTCGATCGGGTGCGCGTGTTCTTCCGTCGCGTGGACGGCAGCGTCGCGGTCGACCGTCTGGTCCCGTTCCCTGCAGGGGCCGATTCGGTCGCGGTGGATCTCAGCGTCACGCTCTCGCCGGGCGCATCCTCGGCGGGTGAGCCGTTCGATCTCTTTCTTCGCTACCTGAATCCGTCGGGCGATACCGTGTTCAGCGGTGGTCCGGTGGAGGTCGTCGCCGCACCTCGTGGGGCCGGAGAGCCGCCGCCGCCGCCCGCCGCCGTACCGCTCGCGTACACCGGCCCGGGCGCGAACGCCGTCGGCATCCGCATCGTGCCGGAGACCCTGAGTGTCGGGGCGGGCGACCCGATCACCCTTACGGCCGAGGCGCTGGACGGGCAGGGCGCGGTGATCGCCGCGACGCCCATCGTGTTCAGCTCGCTCGACTCCGCGCGCGCGACGGTCGCGGCCAACGGGGTAGGGACGACGCTCCCCTCGCGCGGCGTGGCGCGCATTCGCGCCGAACTCGTGACGGAGGCGGCGGCGGACACCGCGGTCGTGCTCATCGCGCCGCGTCCGGCGACCCTCGCACTGGTGTCGGGCGGCGCACAGTCCGCACCCGTGAGCGCGGCACTCGCCGATTCGGTGCGGGTGCAGCTCCTCGCGACCGACGGCCTCGGTCTCGCGGGCGTGCCGCTCGCCGTCGCGGTGACGACCGGTGGCGGGACTGTCTCGCAGGCCAGCATCGTCACGGACGTCAACGGAGACGCGGCGTTCGCGTGGACATTGGGCGCGTCGGTCGGCGCGCAGCAGGTGACGCTGAGCGCGGCCGGGGTCGCGAACCTCGTGGTGAGCGCGACGGCGGGAAGTGCCCCGCTCGTCGCGACGCAGTTGGTGATCACGCAGCAGCCCGCGGTGGCGCAGTTGATCGGTGTGAACACGGTCCCCGCGCTCGTCGTGCAGGCGCGTGATGCGTCCGGTGTCCCTGTGCCGAGCTTCACCGATAGTGTGACGATCGCGTTGGGTGCGAATCCGGGCACGGCGACGCTGGCGGGCACACTGCGGGTGGCGGCGGTCGCGGGTGTCGCGACGTTCGGTGCGTGGAACGTCTCGGCGGCGGGTGATGGCTACACGGTGGTCGCCTCGGCGTCGGGGCTCACGTCGGCGACGAGTACGGCATTCAACGTGGGGGCCGGTGGTCCCGCGTTGCTCACGGTGGTGACCGGTGACGCACAGACGGGCTTCACTGGGCAGGCGTTGAGCGGACCGATCACCGTACGCGTGACCGATGCCGTGGCAACGCCGCTCGCCGATGTCAGCGTGTCGTTCGCGGTGGTCTCCGGCGGTGGGACACTTACCGGGGCGACTGTCACGACGAATGCGGCGGGGAACGCGACGCTCGGCAGTTGGATCCTCGGGGCGACGCCGGGCCCGAACGCGATCACCGCGACGGTGGCCGGTCTCGCGCCGCTCACGATCACGGCGACGGCGGTGCTGCCGCCGCCACGGATCGAACTGGCGGTGTTCGGCTCGAACGTCGTGGGTGTGAACCGTGCGGGGACGTTGAACGTGCGTCTGCTGCAGCCGGCCCCGGCGGGAGGGCTCACGGTGAGCGTGGTGAGCGAGTCGCCGGCGGTGCTGACGGTGGCGGCGCCCGGGACGGTGTCGTTCACCGCAGGGCAGACGCTGCGCACCATCGAGATGAGCGGCCTCACGCTCGGCAACGCGACGTTGATCGCGACCGCGGCCGGCTACGATCCCGACACGCTGGTGGTGCCGGTGTCGCTGAACCTCATCAGTGTGCCGGGCACGCTCAACGTGCCGCTCGCGCAGACGCGTTCGTTGCCGGTGCAGCTGTCGAGCGCGGCGCCGGCGGGTGGCGTGACCGTCGCGCTCAGCAGTGACAACCCCGCCGTCGCGCGACCGACGACGGACAGTGTGTTCTTCGCGGCGGGACAGCAGCTGGTGAACGCGACGATCGAGGGCATCACGCTCGGTGCGGCGACGATTACGGCGACCAACCCCAACTACGCGCTCGATCGTTCGACGGCGAGCGTCACCGCCGAGCTCAACGTGGTCGCGGCGAACGTGAGTCTGAACGGTGGCTTCGGCAATCCGATCACGGTGCGGCTGGAGAGCGGCGGCACGCCGGTGGCGGCGCCGGCCGGTGGGGTGCCCATCACGTTGACCTCGCTCGATGCGACCTGCGCCACCGTCGCGCCGACGTCGTTGATCGCGGCGGGCAACGTGAGTGTGAATCTCCAGGTCACGTACGGCGGCAGTGCGGCGCTGCCGTGCAGCACGCGGCTCCGCGTGGAAGGCCCCGCGGGCTTCGCGGTCGACAGCGTGACCGCGAACGTGGCCGTGCAGCCGACGTTCACCCGTGCCGCGACGCCGGTGGGCTCGGGCCTGCAGCGGAACCTGGGCGCGGCACTCACCGCGAGCAATCACCCGGGTGTGACGGTGCGCGTGACCAGTCTCGACAGCAGCCTCGTCCTCGTGTCGCCCGCGGTGGCGACCGCTGGTGCCGGCTCGTTCGAGATCGCGCTGCTGCCGGGCACGACGGCGATCCCGCTCGTGGTCTCCGGCATCGGCGGCCGCATCGCGGATACCGTGTCCGTGCGACTCGAAGCGCCGGGCTTCATCACGCACACCTTCAGCGTGTACGTGTGGCAGCCGGTCGCGACGATCACCGGACTCACGGTGGCGAAGTCGCTCTTGGCGGCGGACGATCCCGTGTACGTGGCGATCGGCACGCCGTCGACCCCGGCGGGAACGACGATCTTCTTCGGCGACCCGGTGCGCGTCGGCGGGGGACCACTGCGCGTGACGTTCGTGAGTGATAGTGCAGCCGTGGGCCGGCTCGTGAACTCGGTGGGTACGGTGCTGGACTCGGCCGATGTGTTCGTTGCGGAGGGTGCCAACAACTCACCCTCGACGGTCGCGGCCGGCGGGCTGGCGTTCCGTCCGCTGGGCGTCGGCGTCACGCCGGTGCGGGCCTCCATGGCGGGCTTCAAGCCGATCACGCCGGTGACGGTCACGGTCTCGCAGCCCACCATCACCCTGCCGATCGACTACGTGGGATCCGGCCTGCAACGTTCGCGGACAGTCTCCACGCCGGGTTCGATCGCGCCGGCGGGCGGCACGCCGATCACGCTGCGGACGAGTGAGCCCGGTGTGGTGCTCCTGGCGCCCAACACGACGACGATCGGCAGCGATTCGTTGGTGGTCACCATCCCCGAAGGCGCGAGCTCCGCCACCTTCATCGTGCAGGCGCTCGAGGGCATCGCGGCCGACACGATCACCATTTCGGCCACGTCGCCCGGCTTCGCGACCGCGGTGGCTGAGCAGCGCGTGTGGGCGGCGGTCTACACCCTGAGTGGGCTCGCGGCGACGGGTACCCCGCTCACCGCGGATGACGCGTTCTCGGTCGTCATGGGGTCGCCGAGCAACCCTGCGGGTACGGTGATCGCGAACGGTGATGCGCGACGCTTCGGTGCGCCGCCTCTCGACGTGAGTCTCCGCACGTCGGTGCCGGCGGTCGCGCTGTTGGCCCAGACAGCCGGGACGGGCGATTCGCTCACGGTGCAGATCCCGGCGGGGGCGAACAACTCGCCGACGAGTGTGGCCGCAGGCGGCATCGCCCTGCGCTACGTCGCCGCCGGTGCCACATCGATCCAGGCGACCATCCCGGGGGCCGGAGTGCGTGCCCTCGCGGGCGCGACGCAGACGGTCACGGTCAACTCCACCGCGCTCAGCTTGGCGACCGACTACGTCGGTGCCGGCATGATGCGCGCGCGGTCCGTCTCGTTGAGCGCGCCTGCGCCGGCCGGCGGTGTGCCGGTGATCATCCGCGCGGATCGCCCGGGCGTGGTGCTGTTCTCGCCCAACGCGACCACCGCGGGTGCGGACTCGGTGTTCCTCACCATCGCACAAGGTGCGTCGAGCGCGAACTTCCAGGTGCACGGTGTCGACGGCGTGGTCGCCGACACGGTGCTCATCACGGCCACGAGTCCGGGCTTCGCGTCCGGGAGCGCCGAGCAGCGCGTCTGGCAGGCGATCGTGGACATCAGTGGTCTCTTGTCGTCGCTCAACACGCTGAGCCCGGACGATGCGTTCCAGATCTCCGTCGCGACGCCGTCCGGGCCCGGCGGCACAAGTGTGTTCGTTGGGTCGCAGCGGCGCTTCGGTGCGCCGCCGCTGCTGGCAACGATCGTCTCGAACACGTCGACGGTGGGACAGTTGACCACCTCCGCTCGGACCGGAGACACGGTGACGGTGGAGATCGCCGCGGGGCAGAGTAGCTCGCCCTCGACCGTGGTGGCCGGTGGTGCGGCCTTCCAGGTGTTGACCACCGGCACGACGGTGGTGAGCGCGACGATCCCGCAGTTCCGCAGCGCGGGCAACGCGCTCGGGCAGACCATCACGATCGCTGCGCCGGCGATCACGTTGAGCGCCATCACGAGCATCGGGGCCGGCTTGCAGGTGAACGCGTCCGGCACGCTCAGTGCGAGCCAACACGGCGGCGTGAACGTCGTGGTGAAGAGTTCGAATCCCGCGCTGGTGAAGGTCGCACCCTCTGCATTGGTCGCGGCGACGGACTCCATCATCATCCCGCTCGCCAACGGCGCGAGTTCGTTCAGCTACATCGTCGCTGCCGAAGACACGACGACCGGGGCGGCGAGCATCTCGGCGAGCGCCGGCGGCTTCACCGATGCGGTCACCACGGCGACCGTGGTCGTTCCGATGATCCAGCTTGGCTCTGTCTTGACGACCCAAGCGGCGTTCGCGGTCGACGATCCGTTCACGGTGCAAGTCGGTGTGCCGCTGGCGAACGGATCGGCGCTCTCGACGGCGCAGGCGCGCCGCGCGGGTGCTGCACCGCTCGTCACGACGCTCACCGCGTCGAACCCGACGGTCGCGACGCTCGCGACCTCGACGTTGCTCGATGACACCTTGACGGTCACCATCGCACCCGGGAGTGCCACAAGTCCGACCAGCGTCGCCGCAGGCGGTGTCGCCGTGCGCGCGCTCTCGCCGGGCAGCAGCACCATCCGGGTGACGCATCCGTACATCGCGTCCACCACCACGTCGTCGCAGGTGACGGTCACGGTCACGCAGCCGACCGTCAATCTCAACACGCCTCCGAACGTCGGTGCTGGGCTGCAGATCGGCGCGTCGGGTTCGCTGAACAGCGGACAACACGGCGGCATCTCGGTTGTGGTGCGCAGTGCCAACCCGGCGGTGCTCCGCGTGGCGCGGCTGGCGACGGACATCGCGGCCGATTCGATCGTCATCCCACTCGCGAACGGGGTCACGAGCTTCTCGTACTTCATCGCGGGCGTCGAGGGCGCGACCGGCCCGGTCACGATCGACGCGTCTGCGCCGAACTACACCGCGGGGCAGACCACCGGGACCGTGGTGACCCCGCGGCTCGACGTCTCTGGATTGGTCGCGTCCCGCGTGGCGGGCGGGACGGATGATCCGTTCACCGTACGCGTCGGGATCCCCAACGCGGGCAACACGGCACTCGCGACGTTGCAGAACGTGCGTGCGGGATCCAACGGCCTCAACCTCACGCTCACGTCGTCGAATCCGGCGGTGGGTGTGTTCGTTTCGACGCCGCTCACCGCGGGCACGGTGACAGTGACCATCGCCGCCGGGGTGGCTTCCACCCCGAGTACCGTGGCGACGGGCGGCGCGGCGTTCCGCTATCTCACCGCAGGCACTACCACCGTGACGCCCTCAGGGCCCGCGGGGATCATCGCCGTGACCGGCGCGGCGGGGGCGCCTGTGGTGACCGTGACGCCCTGACCGGAGAACAGCGCGACGCCGCGTCCGCCGACGTGGGTTGGGCGTCAGCCCGAATGCGCTAACAACCAGGTCATCGCGGTCCGCCACAGCGGATTCGCGTGCGGTCGGAAGTAGCCCATATGGCCGATCGGTGCGCCGAGCATCTGCGGATGGAGGTCGATGCGCTCGACCGCACTGCCGGTGTAGGCGCGCATGAACGCATCGCAGGAGCGCGGCGGGGACCAGCGGTCGTCGACTGCGGTGGCCGCCGCGATCGGCATTCGGACGCGCGCGAAGCGCTCGCGGAGCATCGTACCCACCGCAGGCTCGTCAAAACAATAGTACGGGTGTCGGCACCAGGACTTCCACTGCCGGTACACACTGAGCGGCAGATCCTCCCCCATCCCCAGCGCCTTCCACCCGAGATACCCGTGCGAAGCCGTGAGCAGCGGTCCGAGGACATGCCACAGCATTCGCACACGCCATCGTTCGGCGAGCGGCATCCAGCCGGACCAGCCGGCTCCCGTGCCGAACGCATAACACGCGTGGAGTCGATGGTGGTTGGGCAACAAGCCGAGTGCTTGCCCGCCGAATGAATGCGCGAGGAGGAACGTGGGGAGACCGTGCGCGTCCGCGTGGTCGGCGGCGTGGTCGACCGCCGCGGCGAGATCCTGCTCGGCCCAGGTGAACAGATCGCCGCTCGCGCCGCGCAGTGAGGCGGGGGCGTTCCGGCCCATGTTGCGATAGTCGAAGGTGATGGTGTCGAATCCCTCCGTCTGCGCGGCGATGGCGGCACGTCGGTAGAATCGCTGTGCCACCGCGATCGCGGGCGCGATGACAAGCAGTGCGCGCGGTGCGCCGATCGGTCGGAATCGGCTGGCAGCGAGCGCGAGTCCGTCGCGCGTGTGCAACTCGATCGCCTCGATCGCCTCGATTGCTTCGGCGCGGACGGGACGGGCTCGGTGCGGGGTGCTGTACGGGTGAGTGGTCATGGTGGGGACTGCGCGGCGGAACCGTTCTGTCCGCCATCCACGCGGTGGTGCGCCGTGGGGTTGTCGTGTCGGCCCCGTGACCGAGTTGGCGCATGTACCGTGGAATGCCTCTGCGTGCTCACCGATAAGATCCACGATGACTTTGGCTACCATGACTTCGAATGACAACCTGGACGCCGCGTCGGCGAGCGTCGATGCCGGCGAGTCGACGCCGCGGCAGTCCATCGCGCAGCGCACCCTCGGCCGGTTCCTCCGGGCGATGCGCGATCGCTCCGCACCGCCGGTCCAGGGCGTATCCCCGCGCTCGGTGCGGCGCACGCCGGGCCTCCGCCGGGAGGAGGTCGCGCTGGCGGCCCGGATCAGTCTCACGTGGTACACGTGGCTGGAGCAGGGGCGCCCGGTGGGCGTCTCGCCGCAGACGCTGACCGCGATCACACGCGCGCTCGGACTCTCCGACGTGGAGACCGAATACGCCCGCTCGCTCGCTGCGACAGCGGCCGGCACCGGCCGCGAGCCGTGGCCGCGCTCGCGCAGCGTGTCCGACGAGGTGCGTCTGCTCGTTGACGCGCTCGAGCCCAAGGGCGCGTACGTGGTGAACGCGTGGACCGACATCGTCTACGCCAACGCGACCGCGCAGAGTGTGCTCGCGCCGCTCGATGCACAGCCCGGCACGAGCGACAACCTGCTCCGTCGGCTGTTCCTCGATCCCGAGTGGCGCACGAGGATCGTGGAGTGGCCGCGCGTGGCCGCGGGGACCGTCGCGCGGTATCGCCGCGCGTCTGCCGTGTTGACCGGCGTGCCCGAGTGGGAGCAGTTCATCGACACACTCTGCGCCGAGAGTGATGCGTTCGGCACGCTGTGGTACCGGCAGCGCGTGGCGGCGGAGGAGGCGGAGCGACAGGAGCTGGTCGGGCCCGACGGCACGTTGCGCACCCTGACGCGCGTGGTGCTGTTCCCCACGGGTGACCACGGCGAACTGCGCGTGGTCATGTACGTGCCGATCTGATCAGCGCCGCGGGGGAGCCGAGGCCTTGGGTGCGATGAATCGCAGGATGGTGTTCGCGCCGGTCTCCGGATCGATCCCCACCGCGGCGATGCCGTCGAGCGAAAGCACCGGCGTGGGGAACGACGCGATGATGCGCGGCAGTTCCACCACGCGGCTGTAGCGACCATCCGCCTCGAACACATCGAAGATGGTGCGCACGTCACTGGCCTTGAGCCAGCGCCGCACCCAGATGCGACCGTCGGGCGCGGCGTAGGCCGCGGAGTATGCGGGGAACACCTCGGGCAGCGTGAGCGCGCGCACCTCTGGCGGCATGCCTTCCACGCGATCGAGCGGCACCGGGATGGAGTCGATCCGAGCGCGCAGCGCCGAGAGACTGTCCCGGCGTTCGTCCGCTGGGATGCGCTCTGGCGTCACGCTGCGTGTGAACTCGCGGAGCACGCGGCCAGTGCGGTCCTGCTCGCGCAGGCGGTAGCTGGTCCCGTCGCCAAGGAGCAGCGTGCCGCGCGGCGTGATGTCCCAGACCGGTTGCGGCGCGAAGGGAGCGTGCGAGACGCCGCGCACCATGCGGCCGCCGTTCGCGCTAATCGCGTACCGCGCGGTGGAGCTCGGCATGTTGGCGAACGGCGGCACGGCGACCGAATCCACGAGCGCGCCTGATGGGCTGAACACCTGATACATCATCGCGCGCTTTCGGAGGTCGACGACGCCCTCGCCGACGTGGTAGAGATTCCCGTTGGCATGGAACCGCGTGGCACGCGTATTCATCCAGTCAGCATACATCGGTCCGGTGAACGCACTGTCGTAGCGCGAGAGTCGTCCGGTGACGGCGTCTTCCTTGAATCGCGCCACCTGCGACATGTTGCGCACATAGAGCTTCCCGTCGGGCCCGGTGGCGATGCCGGTGGGATGGTCGAACTCGCCCGGCCCTTTGCCCTTGCGCCCGATGCCGCGCTGCGAGCGTCCGGTTGCATCGAGCACCCAGATCTTCGCGGACGAGCCGTCGGAGGCGTACACGTTGCCCTTGGCGTCGAGCGCGATGCCCGTGAGCACCCCGAGGGAATCGGCGATGGGATGGGCGCCTTCGACGACTTCCCACGCGAGGCGCATGCGGAGGGTGTCGGCGCGTTGGGCGCAGAGCGCACTCGGCGCGAGCAGCACGCTCGACGCGAGAACGGTCAGGAACAGATGGATAGCTGACGGTATCACGCGGGGCTCCGGTACTGGGTCGTTCGTTCGACGTTCCAAGCCGAGGAACCGTTGCCGGCGCTCGGGTGCTTCAGCGGTCGTAGAGCCGCGCCAAACTTGCCAGTCGCTCGACCGACGCGTCGTGCAGTTGATCCCAACTGAACCGGAACCGCCAGTTGCCCCCCGGCCGGCCGGGCAGATTCATCCGCGCCTCACTGCTGAGCCCGAGCACGTCCTGCATCGGGATGAGCGCCGTGTGTGCGACCGAGGCGAGCGCGGTGCGGATCAATGTCCACTGGATATCGTGGCCATCGGTCGCGAGGTAGCGTCGCACGAAGTCCCGCTCGCGTTCGATCGCGTCCGCGCTGCGGGTGTTCGCCTCGCCGGCCGCCGCGGTCCACCAGCCGACCGTCGTGTCGTTGTCGTGCGTGCCGGTGTAGACCACGAGCTCGCGCACGTGGTTGTGCGGAAGGAACTGGTTGTATTCGCCCTCGTTGCCGAACGCGAAGTGCAGGATGCCCATGCCCGGCAGCGCAAACTGCGCGCGCAACGACTCCACCTCGGGTGTGATCAGCCCGAGGTTCTCGGCGACGATCGGTAGAGAACCGAGTGCGGCCGTGAGTGCGCGGAACAGCTCGGCGCCCGGCCCCTGCACCCAGCGCCCATGCATCGCGGTGGTGTCGGCGCCTGGCACTTCCCAATACGACTCGAAGCCGCGGAAGTGGTCGAGTCGCACGACGTCGAACTGTGCGAACGCATACCGGAAGCGGCGGATCCACCACGCGTAGCCATCGGCGCGCATGCGGTCCCAGTCGTAGACCGGATTCCCCCACAACTGTCCCGTCGCCGAGAAGTAGTCGGGCGGCACGCCGGCCTGCACGCGCGGCGAGCCGTCGTCGTGCAACTGGAAGAGTGCGCGACCCGCCCACACATCCGCGGAGTCGTGGGCCACATAGATGGGCAAGTCGCCCATGAGGCGGACACCGCGCGCGGCGCAGTGCCGCTTGAGTGCGGTGAACTGTTCGAAGAAGACGAACTGCGCGCGTCGATGGCGTTCGATCTCCTCGGCCAAGCGGGCGCGCCATGTCTCCAGTGCGGCCGCCTCTCGACGCGCGGCGCCAGGCTCCCACTCAGTCCACGCGCGACCATCATGCGCGTCCTTGAGCGCCACGAACAGCGCGAAGTCCTCGAGCCACCAGGCGTGCTCGTGCACGAACGCGTGGTAGCGCTCGTCGGGCACGAACGCATCCAGCGCCGCGCGCAGTCGCGCCCGCTTGTGCGGGATGACGCGCGCGAAGTCGACCTCGTGCGCGGGGAACGGTGTCCCGTCGTCCGGCAGATGGATCAGCAGCGGATTGCCCGCGAACGCCGAGAGACATTGGTACGGAGAATCGCCATAGCCGGTAGGGCCGAGTGGCAGCATCTGCCACAACTTCATCCCGGCGGCTGCGAGGGTGTCGACGAATCGAAACGCGTCGGGGCCGAGCTCGCCGATGCCGTTGGGGCCGGGGAGCGAGGTGGGATGCAGCAGGATGCCGGCAGCGCGCGGGAAACTCATGGCTGAAGCGTATCGGATGTCGGGGTCGCGACAAAGAGCGCGACGCTCCGGGGCGCGAGTGTCTGTGACGTGCCCGTTTCAAGCGCACGCGTCCAGCGACGGCCGCCCTCGAGCGCGGGCAACACGATGTCGATCGGTTCGGCAGCGGCGTGCATGGCGACGACCACGCGATCGTCACCCTCGCAGAGCGCGGCGATGAGCGTGCGCACCGACCCGGACGTCCAGTCGTGTGGGGTCATCGGTGAGCCATCCGGGCGTCGCCACTCGACGTCGGGTGTGCTGTCGGCCGCGCTGTCGGCCGCGCCGGCTGACGCTGCGGCTCCGGTCAGCCACCGCTCGCCGTGCAACGCCGGGTGCTCGCGCCGCGCGCGAATCAGCGCCGCGGTGAAATCGATCAGACTCGCGTCTGCCGTCGACCAATCGATCCACGACGTCGCGTTGTCCTGCGCGTACGCATTGTTATTGCCGTGCTGGGTCCGCCCGAGCTCGTCGCCCATCGACAACATGGGTGTGCCACGCGAGAGCAGGAGCGTCGCGAGCAGCGCCCGCACGTCGCCGCGGCGCCGCGCGATGATCGCGGCGTCGTGAGTCGGTCCTTCGACACCGTGGTTCCACGACTGGTTGGCGTCGGTGCCGTCGCGGTTCTTCTCGCCGTTGGCTTCGTTGTGTTTGTGCGCGTAGCTGACCAGGTCCTTGAGGGTGAACCCATCGTGCGCCGTCACGAAGTTGAGTGCGCTCGTCGGCGACCGCCGAGGACTGAACACATCGGGTGACCCCGCGATTCGCGTGGCGAGCTCGCCGAGTCCTTCACCGTGTCCGCGCCAGAACCGTCGCACGCCATCACGAAAGCGATCGTTCCACTCGGCCCAGCCGTCGGGGAAACGCCCGAGTTGATGGCCGCCCGGACCGATGTCCCATGGCTCGGCGATCATCTTGAGGTGGCGCAACTGCGGATCTTCCGCGATCGCACGCAACAGCGGCGCCTCAGGGTCGAACCCGTGGTCGCGCCGGCCGAGCGTGGTGCCGAGGTCGAAGCGGAAACCATCGACGTTGGCGACGCTGGCGTAGTAGCGCAGCGTGTCCAGCGCGAGACGTAGCACTGGTGGCCGGTCGAGCGCGAGCGTGTTGCCGGTGCCGGTGTCGTTGATGTAGCGCGAGCGATCGGTGGGGAGCAGTCGATAGTAGCTCGCATTGTCGAGCCCGCGCAGCGAGACGGTGGGGCCGGTCTCATCGCCCTCGCCACTGTGGTTGAGCACGATGTCGAGGATCACTTCGATGCCGTGGGCGTGCAGCACATCGACCATGGCGCGGAGTTCGGACATGCCGCCCGGAGCGAGGCGCGGATCCGGGACCATCCAGCCGATCGTGTTGTAGCCCCAGTAGTTGCTGAGTCCGTGCGGGAGCAGGTGCGGTTCGTCGATCGCGGCGGCGACGGGCATGAGCTCGATGGCGGTCACACCGAGACGCGTGAGGTGCGCCAGTGCGGCCGGATGCGCGAGTGCGGCGCAGGTGCCGCGCAGCCGCTCCGGGATGTCGGGGTGCAGCTTGGTGAACCCGCGCACGTGCAGTTCGTAGATCACCGTGTCGCGCCACGGCGTACGCGGGGCTGCGATGTGCAGGGCTCGTGCGGCGCCGGCACTCGGCACAATCACCTGCGGCGTCACGATCGCCTTAGGGACCCACTGTGCGGAGTCGCTCTCGTCGCGCGAACCGTCGGGACGCTGCCCGAGCAAAGCTTGGTGCATGACGAACGCGCGGTCGAGCGCACGCGCGTACGGGTCCACCAGGAGCTTCGCCGGATTGAACCGATGTCCGTCGTGCGGCGCCCATGGCCCATGTGCGCGAAGGCCATAGCGCGTGCCGTCCTTCATCCAATGCAGATATCCGTGATGCACATCGCCGGTGCGTTCGGGCAAGGCGATGCGTTCGATCTCCTGCGTTCCGGTGGCATCGAACAGACACACGTCCACCCGCGTCGCGTGTGCGCTGAACACCGCGACGTTCGCACCATCGCCATGCAGGGTGACACCCAGCGGCTCCGGTGTACCCGGGCCGACGCGACGCATCAGGGCGCCCGCGAGGACACGAGGGTGCGATACAGCGCCGCGTACTGCGCGGCGGGGCGAGTCCAGCTCACATCAGTGGCCATGCCGCGCTTTTGCACCGCGCGCCACGTGGAGCGGTCGCGCCAGAGCGCCGCGGTGCGTTCGATCGCGAGTTCGAGCGCGTCGAGCGTGACGGGCGAGAACACGATCCCGGTGCCGGCCTTCGACGCGAGCGCCATCTCGTTGGCGTCCACCACCGTGTCGGCGAGTCCACCCACACGCGCCACCACAGGGAGCGCGCCGTAGCGCATCGCACAGAGCTGGGTGAGTCCGCAGGGTTCGAACCGCGACGGCACCAGGATAGCATCCGCGCCGGCCTGGATGAGATGTGCGAGCGACTCATCGTAACCGATCTGCACGGCGATGCGCGTGGGGTCCGCCGCTGCGGCGGCGGTGAACGAGGCTTCGAGCGGCGCGTCGCCGGATCCCAGCACCGCGAGTTGTGCTCCTTGCGCCGCAAGCATCGGCATCGCCGACACGAGCAGATCGAGTCCTTTCTGCCACGTGAGCCGACTCACCACGCCGAGGACCAATGCCTCCGGATCCTCGGCGAGACCGAGCCGAGATTGCAGCGCGAGCTTGTTCACCGTGCGCTTGGTGATGCGCTTGGCATCGAACCGCGCGGGGAGGCTCTCATCGGTCAGCGGATCCCAGACCTGCAAGTCGATCCCGTTCAGGATGCCGCTCACCTGCGCCGCACGCAGTCGCAGCAGGCCATCGAGGCCCATGCCATGCTCGCTCGTGCGGATCTCGCGCGCATACGTCGGCGAGACGGTCGTGATGTGATCGGCGAGTGCAAGTCCGGCCTTGAGGTACCCGATCTTCCCGTAGTACTCGACGCCGTCCATGGTGAACGACTTGGGCGGCAATCCCACTGCGCCGAGCAACTCGGCCGGGAACGCGCCTTGGAAGGCGAGGTTGTGCACCGTCATGACCGACGCCGGACGCTCGCCACCGCGATAGTGCAGGAACGCGGGCGCGAGCCCCGCCTGCCAGTCGTGCGCATGCAGCACGTGCGGCCGGTAACCGCGCACCGCACCACCGGCGAGATCCGCCGCCGCGAACGAGAGCGCTGCGAAGCGCTGTGCGTTGTCGGGCCAGTCCTTCCCGTTGGGTCCGACGTACGGATTGCCATGGCGCGCGAACAGATGCGGTGCGTCGAGCACGAAGAGTTCGAGGCCAGCGGCACTGGTCTGAATGATGCGCGCCGCGCCGCCGTGGAGGGCAGGGTACTCCTTCACCGTTTCGCCGATCGCGATGCGGTCCATCACGGCGGGATAGCCCGGGATGAGGGTGCGCACCAGCACACCTTCGGCCGCCAATGCCGCAGGCAGCGCACCCACGACGTCGGCGAGCCCACCCGTCTTCACGAGCGGGAAGATCTCCGACGCGACCGCGAGGACCTGCAACGGTGCCGTCATGGCGTCAGGCGATCGATCATCGGCTGCGTGATGAGACAGATCCCGCGCTCCGTGCGGCGGAAGCGCGCGGCATCGAGCACGGGGTCCTCGCCGACGACCAGCCCCGCCGGGATGCGCACGCCCTTGTCGACCACGACGTTCTTGAGTCGTGCGCCCTCGCCCACATCGACCTCGGGGAGCAACACGGCGTTCTCCACACTCCCGTACGAATGCACGGACACGCGGGTGAACAGCAGCGAACGCCGCACCTGCGAGCCCGACACGATGCAGCCGCCCGAGATCAGCGACGAGAGCGCGTAGCCGCGCCGACCGTCGATGTCGTGCACGAACTTGCCCGGCGGCGTGATCTCGGCGTAGGTCCAGATCGGCCAGTCGATGTCGTACAGGTCGAGCGACGGCACGATGTCGGTGAGGTCGATGTTCGCCTCCCAATACGCGTCGATCGTGCCCACGTCGCGCCAGTACACACCGGTCTCACCGGCCGAACGCACACAGGAGTCGGTGAAGCGATGCGCGATGGCATTGCCGTGCTTCACGAGGTACGGGATGATGTCGCGGCCGAAATCGCGCTGCGACTGCGGGTCCGCGGCGTCGCGACGCAGTTGTTCGCGCAGGAACTCGCGGCGGAAGACGTAGATGCCCATGCTCGCGAGCGCGAAGCCCGGCTTGCCCGGCATCTCCGGAGGCACGGCGGGCTTTTCGACGAAGTCGATGATGCGGTCACTGCCGTCCACATGCATCACACCGAACCCGCGCGCTTCGGCGACCGGCACTTCGATGCACGCGACCGTGACCTCGGCGCCCGCGTTCACGTGCTGCACGAGCATGCGCTCGTAGTCCATCTTATAGATGTGATCGCCAGCGAGCACGATGAGGAACTCGGGCGCGTAGCCGTCGATGATGTCGATGTTCTGGAACACCGCGTCGGCGGTGCCGGCGTACCATTGATCGGCACTCACGCGCTGACTCGCGGGCAGGATGTCGAAGCTCTCGTTGCGCTCCGGTCGCATGAAGTTCCAGCCGCGCTGCAGGTGGCGGATGAGACTGTGTGCCTTGTATTGCGTCGCCACGGCGATGCGGCGGATACCTGAGTTGATTGCGTTGGAGAGCGTGAAGTCGATGATGCGCGACTTGCCGCCGAAGTACACCGCCGGCTTCGCACGACGGTCGGTGAGCTCCATGAGTCGCGAGCCGCGGCCGCCCGCGAGCACGTAGGCCATCGTCGAGCGGGAGATCGGAGTCGAATACGTGACCTGATGCATCGCTGTTCCCGGTGAGTGTCCGCTAGGCACCTTCATGCGCCAACCAGATCGTGCCGAGTGGCGGCACGGTCACTGCTGCAGAACAGGGGAGGCCATGGCTCGGCGTCGCGACGGCGTGCACCGCGCCGGCATTCCCCATGTTCGATCCGCCGTAGAGCGCCGCATCGGTGTTGAGCACTTCGCGCCACCGACCAGCGAGTGGCAACCCGATGCGATATCCCTCGCGCGGCACTGGAGTGAAGTTCGCTACGGCGACGACCGGGCGCATCCCCTCGCCGCCGATCCGGAGCCAGGCGAACACCGAGTGGGCCGCGTCGTCCACAACGATCCACCGGAAACCCTCGGGTTCGTTGTCACGGCTGTGCAACGCACCCTCGGCGCGATACACCCGGTTCAAATCCCCGATCAAGGATTGGACTCCGCGGTGCCCCGGGTCGTCGAGCAGGTGCCAATCGAGCGGGCCGTTGAAGTCCCACTCGCGCAGCTGACCGAACTCGCTCCCCTGGAAGAGCAGCTTCTTGCCCGGGTATGCCCACATGAAGCCGTAGTAGGCCCGCAGTGTGGCCAGCCGCTGCCAGATGTCGCCCGGGATGCGCGCCAGCAGCGATCCCTTGCCGTGCACGACTTCATCGTGCGAAAGCGGAAGGACGAAGTTCTCGCTGAAGGCGTAGAGCAGGCCGAACGTGATCTTGTCGTGATGCCACGCGCGGTGCACCGGCTGTTCGGAGACGTACTGCAGGGTGTCGTGCATCCACCCCATGTTCCACTTGAAGCCGAAGCCGAGCCCGCCCGCATATGTGGGCTGCGAGACGCCAGCCCAGGCCGTGGACTCTTCAGCGATGGTCACCGCGCCGGGATGCCGCGCGTAGACCGCCTCGTTCATGCGCTTGAGGAAGGCGACCGCCTCGAGATTCTCTCGCCCACCGTCGCGGTTGGGGATCCACTCACCGGCTTTGCGCGAGTAGTCGAGATAGAGCATCGACGCGACGGCATCGACGCGCAGGCCGTCGATGTGATACCGGTCGAGCCAGAAGAGCGCATTGGCGACGAGCAGGTTCGCGACCTCGCGGCGACCCAGATTGTAGATCGCCGTGTTCCAATCCGGATGGAATCCGAGTCGCGGGTCCTCGTGCTCGTAGAGAGCCGTCCCGTCGAATCGTGCCAACCCGTGTGCGTCAACAGGGAAGTGGGCCGGCACCCAATCGATGATCACGCCGAGCCCGGCCTGATGGCAGAGATCGACGAAGCGCGCGAACGCTTCCGGCTCGCCGAACCGCGACGTCGGCGCGAACAATCCCACCGGCTGATAACCCCAGGAGGCATCGAGCGGATGTTCGTTGATGGGCATCAGCTCGAGGTGCGTGAACCCCAACTCCGTCGCATACGGGATCAGTGTGTCGGCGAGCTGGTCGTAGCTCAGCCACTCGCCCTGCAGACCGCGCCGCCAGGAGCCGAGATGCACTTCATAGATCGACATCGGCGCACGCCGCGGGTTCTGCTGCGCGCGCGCGTGCATCCACGCGTCGTCGTGCCACGTGAAGTGGCGCGTCTCGCAGACCTTCGATGCTGTCGAGGGTCGCAGCTCGGCGGCCATTGCGAGCGGGTCGGACTTGAGCGGCAGGAGTTTCCCGTGAGCGTCGAGGATCTCGTACTTGTAGAGCGCACCCACGCGCGCCCCGGGTACGAAGATCTCCCAGACGCCGGTGCCCAGTCGCAGGCGCATCACGTGGCTGCGACCGTCCCATCCGTTGAAGTCCGCGACCACCGAGACGCGCTGTGCGTTGGGCGCCCACACCGCGAAGTGCACCCCGCGCTCGCCCTCGTGCTCCATCTCATGCGCACCGAGGCGGTCGTAGAGGTGCGTGTGCGTGCCTTCGCCGAGAAGCCATTCGTCCATGGGGCCGAGCACGGGGCCGAAGCGATAGGGATCGCTGAACGGGAAGCCGCCGTCGACGCGGAGCTGATACGCGGTGCGTGCGGCGAGCGGGCCTTCGAAGAGACCAGCGTCGCGCACGCGGACCAGGTCGACGAGTCTCGCTCCGGTGTGATCCACGGCTTCGACGCGCGTGGCACCGGGAACGAACGCGCGCACGACGAACCCCGCTGCACCGGCACCTGATAGCTCGTGGAGCCCGAGCACCGCGAACGGATCACGATGCCGACCGTCGACGATCGCGTCCATCACCTCGGCGGGAAGCGACGCGATCATCGACACCGGATCACCCAGTGACCGGCAAAGCGTTCCAGATCTGTTCGGCGTAGGTGCGCACCGAGCGGTCCGACGAGAACCAGCCCATGTGCGCCGTGTTCATCACCGAGCGCTTCCACCACGCAGCGGGATCGCTCCACACGGTGTCGACGTCGCGCTGCGCCAAGCGGTACGCTTCGAAGTCTGTGCACACGAGGAAGTGATCATAGCGACGCAGGCTGTCGACCAATCCGCGATAGCGCGACACATCGTCGGGGGAGAAGAGCCCGGCGTCGAGCCCCGCCAGCACCTCGGTGAGCGCGCGCGACGCGGCGATGTCGGCCGTAGCGTCGATCCCCTGCTGGCGTCGTGCCGCGACTTCGTCCGCCAAGAGACCGAAGATGAAGATGTTCTCCTCGCCCACGTGCTCGCGCATCTCCACGTTCGCGCCGTCGAGTGTGCCGATGGTGAGCGCGCCGTTGAGCCCGAACTTCATGTTGCCCGTGCCCGAGGCTTCCATGCCGGCCGTGGAGATCTGTTCAGACAGATCCGCGGCCGGGATGATCAGCTCAGCGAGGCTGACGTTGTAGTTGGGGAGGAACACGACCTTGAGGCGGTCGCGGACCACCGGGTCGGCGTTGATCACCCGCGCGACGTCGTTGGCGAGCTTGATGATGAGCTTCGCCTGGGCATAACCGGGCGCGGCCTTGCCCGCGAAGATCTTCACCCGCGGGACCCAGCGCTGGTCGGGATGCGCCCGCATCGCATTGTAGAGTGCGATGGTCTCGAGGATGTTGAGCAGCTGCCGCTTGTACTCGTGGATGCGCTTGATGTGCACGTCGAACATCGCATCCGGATCGACGCGGATGGACAACTGCTCGGCGATGGTGCGCGCGAGCGCGACCTTGTTGCTACGTCGCACCGCGATGAGTTTGTCGCGGAACGCTGCATCCGTGGCGAACGGTGCGAGATCGGCGAGGCGTTCGGCGTCGTCGAGGAAGGCCGGGCCGATCGCGTCGGTGATGAGTCGCGTGAGCGCCGGGTTGGCCTGGAACAGCCAGCGGCGGAACGTGATGCCGTTGGTCACGTTCACGATGCGCTCCGGATAGAGTGCATCGTAGTCGCGGAACACCGTCTGCTTCATCAGATCGGAGTGCAGCCCCGACACCCCGTTCACGCGATGCGCGCCGAGGAACGCAAGGTTGCCCATGCGCACGTAGCGGCTGTGATTCTCCTCGATGAGCGAGACGGCCGACAAACGTGCCGCATCGACGTCGCCGCGCAGACGCAGGGCATCGAGATGCCGCGCGTTGATCAGATAGATGATCTGCATGTGCCGCGGCAGCAGGCCTTCCATCAACGGCACCGGCCAGCGCTCGAGCGCTTCGGGCAGCAGCGTGTGGTTGGTGTAGCTGAACACCGCGCGCGTGATATCCCACGCCACGTCCCACGTGAGCTCGTTCTCGTCGACCAACAGTCGCATCAACTCGGCGACACCGATCGCGGGGTGCGTGTCGTTGAGCTGCACCGCGACGAAATCGGGCAGCGTGAGCAGGCTGCCGTGGCGTGCCTTGTGGCGGCGCACGATGTCCTGCAACGACGCCGAGGTGAAGAAGATCTCCTGGCGCAGTCGCAGCTCGTGGCCCGCCGGCGTCGCGTCGCTCGGGTAGAGCACGCGCGAGATGGCTTCATGGCGCACGCGGTCGGCGAGTGCGCCGATGTGATCACCCTTGTTGAACTCGTCGAGCGCAATGGGATCCATCGCGCGGGCCGACCAGAGTCGTAGCGTGTTCACGTGGGCGCCGCGCCAGCCCGTGATCGGCGTGTCGTACGCGACGGCCTTCACGCTCTCCGCCGGGTGCCACACGGAGCGCGTCGTGCCATCGGGCGCGGTGACCATGTCGACGCGCCCGCCGAACCCGATCACGTACGCCGCCTCCGGACGACGGAACTCCCACGGATTGCCCGCCGAGAGCCAGTCCTCGGGCAGCTCCATCTGCCAGCCGTCCTTGATCGACTGCCGGAAGATGCCGTGGTCGTACCGGATGCCGTAGCCATGCGACGGGATGCCCAGCGAGGCCATGCTCTCCATGTAGCATGCCGCGAGCCGGCCAAGTCCACCGTTGCCGAGTCCGGGGTCCGGCTCGAGTCGACGGAGCGCATCGAGATCGACGCCGAGCTCGCCGAGTGCGGCGCGTGCGGTGTCGAGCAGTCCGAGGTTGCCGAGCGTGTCGAACAGCAGTCGCCCGATGAGGAACTCGAGCGAGAGATAGTACACCCGCTTGCGGCCTTCGCGGTACGTGCGATGTGTGGAGTCGATCCACTTGTCGACGACCTGATCGCGCGCGGCGAGCGCCGTGGCGACGAACCAATCGCGCGGCTGCGCGTGCTGGAGGTCCTTGCCGACAGAGTAGGTGAGCTTCTCGACGATCCGGGCGCGGAGCGCCGCCACGGACTCGGCGTCGGCAGTGGGGTGGGGAACGGTGGGCGAGGACGGAGTAGTCATGGGCTCCATCAATATAGTCGCCCGATGGGGTCCCTCACTTCTTCTTGGCGCGTGCTCTCCCGGCCGCCGAGATGGCCATGTCCGCCGATCGCTTGAGCTGCTTGATGTGCTGCACCCGCCGGAAGCGCAGCGCGGACCAATCCTCGTCTACCGCGACCATGCGCACGGGCTCGAACCCTGCCGCGCCGAGTGCCGCCCAGCCGGTATCCCGGTTGAAGTCGCAGGTGTAGCGCTTGGAGCTGCCCTTGGGATACACCATCCAGAGGATCGCGTCGTCGGCGGCGCGTGCGGTCAGCGCGGCGGTGGCCTTGTCGACCGCCAGTTGGGTGGTCGCGAACGCGAGCGCGAACGCGATGGGTGCGTTCGCGGGGACCCGCCGAAGCACCTTCACGTCCGGATCGGCCTTCTGGAGTGCGGTGAGTTCGGCCTCGAACGACGTCGGCGCATCAAGGACGATGAGCTGACGCTGATCCTTCAGATTGAGCTTCGCGAACAGCGGGGTCGGTGGCATGCGATAGATTCTGCGACATGCACCCGCGCACCGCAATCGCCGATCGCGTCACGGCCCGCCCATGAAGCTCTGGATCGACGCCGACGCCGCCCCCGTCGCGGTCAAAGAGATCTGCTACCGCGCCTGCGACCGCCTCAAAATCGAGACGATCCTCGTCGCGAACATCCGCCTGCAGGTGCCGCTCGGGTATCCCTTGCTCTCGAGCGTGCGCGTGGACGGCTCACCAGACGCCGCCGATCGGTACATCGCCGAACAGGCCGAGCGCGGTGACGTGGCCGTGACACAGGACATCCCGCTCGCCGCCCTGCTGGTACCCAAGGGCGTGGCCACGATCGATCCGCGCGGCGAGGTCTACACGGTCGAGAGCATCGGGGAACGGCTCTCGGTGCGGAACTTCATGGAGGGGCTGCGCAGCACCGGTGTCGACACGGGCGGCCACGCGGCGTACGGGCCGAAGGAGAAGCAACGCTTCGCGAATGCGCTCGACAAAGCACTCACGCGCGCCCTCGCCGATGCGAAGACGCGCGTGAGTCCGACGGCGCGCGTGGAGCCGACGTCGACGGAGGAGTGACCGGTCAGCGCTTGCTGGGCACCAGCACCGCCTGCTCATCCGGGCTCACCCGCACCACGCGCAGTGTCGCAGTCGACGTCTCGTTGCCGACGACGAGCACCACGCGATAGTCGCCGGTCTCGGCGAACATCGGGCGCGCAGCGCCGAAGCCACCGCCAGCCCCACGACCGCCGCCGCCGCCACCACCTCCCGCACCGCTCGTGGCGGCGAGCAGGCGCGCTTGCGCCGAGGGCGTCGCACTGCTGTCCGCCGCGCCACGCGCCTCGGCCGGGCGCGGATTGAAGCCCGCGGGGAAGCCGGGGTCGTTCACCGGGCCGCTGAAGCCTCCTTGCCCGAAGCCACCACCGAACCCGCCACCGAACCCGCCAC
>JADYYN010000213.1 GCA_020853635.1 Gemmatimonadaceae bacterium | reverse complement strand
CGGCGCTTCAGCATCTTGAAGAGCATCCCTTCGTCCTTCTCGCCCAACTGGAGCAGGGCGATCAGTTCCTTGAGGATGTCGTCCTTCGTCGTGCCCTCGAGATCGAGCTTGACGGCGTCTTCTGAGAAGAATTCACGGAGTTCCATGCCGCAAAGTAAACCCCGATACCGAGTGGCGTCAAACCCTGACATTGCAAGCGTTTGGGGCGCTCCCTAGCTTTCCTCGCATGGCATTCCCGTACCCTGTCGACCACGCTATTCCACTGTTCCTGGCCCCCATGGCCGGGGTCTCGGAATCCCCCTTCCGGCGCCTGTGTCGCGCCTGGGGGGCGGACGTGGTCGTGACCGAGTTCCTCTCGGCCGAGGGGATCCGTCGCGAGAACGAGGCGACGCTCTCCAAGCTGCGCTTTGGGGCGGACGAGCGAACGATCGGCGTGCAGATCTTCGGTGCGGAGCCCGCCGCGATGCAGGACGCCGCGGCCTTGGTGACCGACGTGTTCCAGCCGGAGTTCATCGACATCAACTTCGGTTGCCCGGTCAAGAAGGTCGTGCGACGCAACGGTGGCTCGGGCTGTCTCAAGGACCTCGACCTCGTGCAGGAGATCATCCGCGCGGTGATCCGTGGTACACACCTCCCGGTCACCTGCAAGATCCGCAGCGGCTGGAGCGAGGAGATGCGCGATCCGGTGAAGATCGCGCTGCGCTGTCAGGACGCCGGTGTGAAGGCGATCGCGCTGCATCCGCGTACACGCACGCAGATGTACACGGGCCACGCGCACTGGGACGAGATCGCAGCGGTGAAGGCGGCGCTGTCCATTCCGGTGATTGGCAATGGCGACATCAAGACGGCCGAGGATGCCGCGCGCATGCGCCGAGAGACCGGCTGCGACGGTGTGATGATCGCGCGCGGCTCGTTCGGGCAGCCGTGGATCTTCAAGCAGGCGCGCGCGCTCATCGACGGACAGCCGATGCCGGCGACACCGGGCGTCGAGGAGCGCTTCCAGATCGCCCTCTCGCATGCGCGCATGGTGATGGAGTACGAAGCGGACTTGATCGGCGCTGCGCTCGAGTTCCGCAAGCACCTGGGCTGGTATGTGAAGGGGCTCCCCAACTCCGCCGACCTGCGCAAGAAACTGCACACGGTGAACTCGTTCGGCGAAGTCGAAGGCATCTTCGCCGAGTATCTGGCGAGCGGGTGGATGAACGAAGTCGAGGCCGCGTGAGACGCGATCGCGTCCGGTCGCTGCTCGATGAGCTCGCGGCCGGTCGACTGTCGGTCGAGGCCGCGCTGGCGCAACTCGACGATGCGCCGGTCGATGAGCTCGGCTACGCCACGGTCGATCAGCATCGCGCGCTGCGGCAGGGCTACCCCGAGGTCGTGTTCGGACAAGGGAAGACCGCCGAACAGGTCACCGGCATCTGCGAGCGACTCGCCTCGCATGGCGACGGCTTCCTGGTCACCCGCGCCGAGCCGAGCGCACTCGAGGCGCTGCGCACGAACTGGCCGTCGATCGAGATCAACGCGATGGCGCGGACCGCGTTGCTGCGTCCCGGCAAAACGGTGACCAAGGGCACTCGGGCGGTTGCGATCGTGACGGCGGGCACGAGTGACCTCCCGGTCGCCGAGGAGGCGGCCGTGACGCTCGATGCGATCGGGCATCCGGTACTCCGCGTGACGGACGTCGGCGTCGCCGGGATCCATCGCATCCTCGCCAAGCGCGACACGCTGCACGGCGCGGCGGTGGTGATCGTCGTCGCGGGAATGGACGGAGCGCTACCGTCGGTGGTGGGCGGCCTCGTGCGTTGTCCCGTGATCGCGGTGCCGACAAGTGTGGGCTACGGCGCGGCGTTCGGTGGGTTAGCGCCCTTGCTCACGATGCTTAACTCCTGTGCGGCCGGCGTGACCGTGTGCAACATCGACAACGGGTTCGGTGCGGCAGTGGCCGCGGCACGCATCCTCGAGGCCTGATCGATGGCTGCCTTCGCCGCACTCCTCGTCGGTGTGGTGATCGGTGGGATCGTCATGTTCGTCGCGCTCAAGAAATTGACCGCACTCCCGGTATCGATCGACTTCGTGAATACCAAGGACGCGGTGCCGGTGCGGCGCAGCGTGGACGCCTTGCCGCGCGACCGATCGCAGGACGCGCTGCTCGCGGCGTTCCGTCCGGAGGACGTCCCCGAGCCGGCGGATGCCCTGCGAGAGGACCAGCGCATGCTCGCCGACGCGCTGCGTGATCTCGCGAAGCGTCGTGGGGCTTCGGCCGCGGTGCTCTGGGTGCTGGACGAGACGTTGGGCGGCGTGCCGGCTCCCGTGGCCTCGAGTGCCGATGAAGAACGGTCGAGTCTCACACCGGCCTACGTGCCCGTCGTGAACGAGCGGGACCGCCAGAAGGTCGAGTTCTCGGCGCGCGAGCGGCAGATCAGCATCGATGGAGACGAGGCGGTGCGCTTGGTGGTGGCACCGATCGAAGCGGTGGACCTGCCGGGGGCGCTGTCGCTGCACTTCGAACCCGAGAGCAGCGTGACGCGCGAGCAGGTGCGCGAGTGGCTGCCCGACGCGGCGCAGATGATGCAGTCGTGGTACACGCTGGTGCGTACGCGGGCCGACACCGCGCGGCAGAACTTCCGGTTGCGCGCCCTGATCCGCAGTGCAGGGACGTTGCAGGCCTCACGCGATCCGTTGGAGTTGGAGCGGCTGCTCGTGGCGGACGCGCTCACGGTGGCCGGCGCGCAGTGGGCCGTGCTGGTCCGCTGGGACGGTCAGCAGGACATCGGTGAGGTACGCGCGGCGACGGCGAACGCGGTGACCGCCGGTGTGAACCATGATGGGCACCGCATCGGCGCGGACACCCTCGTCGGCGATGTGTGTGTGGGAGGCAAGGCGGCGGTGCATCCCGATGTGCGGGCCTTCGGGCGCGGACAGGACGTGGTGTTCGGCGGGGACGTGCCGTTGGTGGGCGTCGGAACGCTCTTGATCGTGCCGCTGCACCGCAGTCATGAGGAGAAGGCGATCGGCGCGCTGGTGTGCGGGCACCAGGAGCGCGCGGCGATGAGCGGGCCCGAGCTTCGCAACGCACGCAATCTCGGCGTCATCGCCGCGGGCGCGCTGGAGACGGCGTGGACGATCGAAGACGCGCGCCGGAACGCGCGCACCGATCCGCTCACCGGCCTGGCCAATCGCCGTGGGTTCTCGGAGCGATTCGCCCAGGTGATCACGGAAACGGATCGTTATGGCGGCAGCGCGGCGCTCGTGCTGATGGACGTCGACTTCTTCAAGAAGGTGAACGACACCTACGGGCACGAAGCCGGTGACGCGGTGCTCGTCGCGCTTGGCGAGGTGGTTGCAGAGGGGCGGCGCACGGTGGACTTGGCGGCGCGGTTGGGTGGCGAAGAACTGGCGTTGATCCTGCCGCAGACCGATGTGAGCAGCGCGCGCGACCTCGCGGAGCGGCTCCGCAAGCGGATCGAGTCGCTCATGGTGCGCACGAACAGTGGGGAGGTGCGAGTGACGGCGAGCTTCGGGGTGGCGGAGTACGGCGCGCGGTCGGGGGAGGGAGACAAGGTGTTCGAGCGGGCCGATCAGGCGTTGTATGCGGCGAAGCGGAATGGGAGGAATAGGGTGGAGACGGCGTAGGCGCTGACTGCTGACGGCGTGGGCGCTAACTGGTGACGGCGTGGTGAGTCATGAGTCGGGAGTGGTGAGTAACGGCGGCGCGGGGGCTTCTCCCATCCGCCATCTGCCTTCCTCACACTGGAACCAATCCGCCACACCAGGTATATTCAATCTGTAGTTAGGGGGCGACCGGTTTCGATTGTGTGAGTGGCTCCGTAGCTGCGCGCCCAGGTCCTCGGGTTCCTGGTAAAACACTCGGGAAATGTTAACTGCGAATAACAACTTCGCTCTCGCCGCGTAAGTCTTAGGACTTGCTGTGGCAGTGCCTGTGAGGTAGCCCGCCCGGGGCGACACTCAGGTATCGCAAATCTGGGCTGGTTCTCTGGCGGGTCGGCGGTCAGAGGATGAGACAATAGCCGGCTCATCTGTACGTGGGTTGCCCAATGGCCAGCGTGCAGAAACACCAATCACTGGGATACGCGCGTAGACGTTGCGGAAGATCGCATGCAAGACGGGAGTTCGAATCTCCCCGCCTCCACGTTTGAAGCAGATGGTAGATGGTGGATGGTAGATGGCAGAGGGGGGCGCCCGTTTGGGTGCTCCCCTCTTGTCTTGGCGCTCGGCCTGCTCGCGTCCGCGGCGTTCAGCCCGCTGCGATCGATTCCACCACGGCTTTCGCGGCACGTCCGACGCCGATCAGTGTGGCGGAGGCGAAGCTGGTCCAGTCGCCGTAGCCGAGTGGGTAGATGTGCGCTTGGGTGGCGGCGTGGAGTCCGGTCATGTCGAGACGGCCCTTCGCGTTCGGCGTGAGTGCGGGGGCGAGATGTGCGAGTGATGGCTTGAATCCGGTCGCACAGATGATCGCATCGATCGGCTCCTCGCGGCCGTCGGGCCATCGCACGCCGTACGGTGTGAGCTGCTGAGGCAGATGCGACCATATCAGTCGCCCCGCATCGCGCGCCGCGCGAACGGGAGGCACCATCACGATGTCGCCGAGCGAACGCGGCGGGTCGGGGGTGCGGCCCTCCTGGATGGCCTTGTAGCGCGCGGTGCCTTGTTCGAACAGGTACTGACCATCGACGTGGTCGGGGAGGAAGGTGGGCTCATCGCGTACGCACCACGTCACGCGCGCCACGTCGAGTAAGTCGGCGAAGATCTGTGCACCCGAGTTGCCGGCGCCGATCACGAGTACTCGTTTGTCACGATACGCGTCAGCGCCTTCGTAGGTGGCCGAGTGGATGAGTCTTCCGCGAAACGTCTCTCGACCCGCGAGTTCCGGCCACACAGGGTTGCTCCACGAGCCGGTGGCGGAGATCACGGCGTCGGCGTGGATGTGGCCGACGCTGGTGTGCAAGCGAAACCGACGGCGGTGTTCGGCGACGTGCGTCTCGTGCACGCGCACGGGACGCCGCACCGGGATCGCATACCGCGCTTCGTAGTCGCGCAGATACGCGATCGCCGCATCACGCGGTGGGTAGCCCGCGGTGTCCGGCATCAACCAACCCGGCAACGAACTGTGCCGTGCCGGCGAGAACAGGTGCAGGCTCGGCCACGTGTGCAGCCACGCGCCACCGGCGACCGGCTGATCGTCGAGCAATACGTACGACCGTGCGGTACGACGGAGGTAGTAGCCGGCCGCGAGTGCCGCCTGTCCGCCGCCGATCACGACGACGTCGTACTCGCTGGGTTCGGTCGTCGACGCGGGGACAGCGGGGGAGTCGGTCACGCGCGCGTCAGAGCGCGAGCGTCATGACGGTCGCCGATGCGGGGCACGCACTCGTGAACTCCACACTCTGCTTCACCGCGTCGGGGACCGCTTCGCGTGAGACCTTGTTGAAGCCGAATCGCGGGAACCACGACTCGGCCGTGGTGGTGAGGAGCACGACTTCGTGCATGCGGTGACGCTTCGCTTCGTCGAGCAGACTCCGCACGAGTCGCTCGCCGACGCCAGTGCCGCGTTCGCCTGGTGCGACGACAGCAGAGCGCAGGAGTGCAGCTGCTCCATAGGGTTCGAGACCGATGGCACCTACCACTTCGCCCTCGCGTTCGGCGACGAAGAAGTGCGCGAGGTCGCTCGGCACGCCGTCAAGCGGGAGATCGGCATGCGTGAGCAGCGAGTGCACCGCCGAGAGATCGGTCGGGCGCGCGGCGCGGATGGTGGCGGTGGTCATCGGTCTCGTCCCAGAGAGTGAGCGATCAGGCTTTCGTGGGCGGCTTGATGGCGCGGACGAAGGCGCTGCAGAACGCGCCATCAAGTGAATCGGCGACGCGCTCCGTGTCGAGGCCGGCGTCCTTGAGGAACGCGCGCGCATCCTCGGCCTTGTAGACGCGCGTCGGTTCGATCGACGGACTCACGAAGCCCGCGGCGTCGAGCAAGCGCACGAACTCCTTCTCCTCGAGTGCGCCGGCGATGCAGCCGACCCAGAGCTCCATCGACTTGCGCACGTCCGCGGGGACTTCACCACGCACCACGACGTCGCTCACGGCGAAGCGACCGCCGGGCTTGAGTACGCGGAAGGCTTCGCGGATGACCTGCGGCTTGTCGACTGCAAGATTGATCACGCAGTTGGAGATGATCACGTCGACGGAGTTGTCGGGCAGCGGGATCTGCTCGATCTGTCCCTTGAGGAACGTGACGTTCTTCACACCAGCGGCCTCGGCGTTCTTGCGGGCGAGGGTGAGCATCTGGTCTGTCATGTCGAGACCGAAGACATGTCCGTTGGGGCCGACGCGTTGTGCGGAGAGCAGCACGTCGATGCCGCCGCCGGAGCCGAGGTCGAGCACCGTCTCGCCTTCACCGAGCGAGGCGAGCGCGGGGGGATTGCCGCAGCCGAGCGACGCGAGCACGGCGGCGGCTGGGATGCCCTGGACCTGCGAGGCGTGGTAGAGGTCGGAGGTGATGGGGTCCCAGGCGTCGTCTCCGCAGCCGGAGGCGCCGCAGCACGACGAGACCTGGCCCTGATCGGCGCGGGTGGCCGCAGCGCCGTAGCGGTCGCGGACGATCTGGTGCACGTCGGGTGCTGGCGTCGCGGCCGTGGCCGTGATGGTAACGGGGGCTGCGACCGCTTCGGGGCTGCAGCAGTCCGGGCCGCAGCAACTGGTGGACTCGGTGGGGGCAGCGGTGGGCAGTGTGGTGCTCGACATGGTGGATCTCCCTATGGGATGAAGTTGGACTGCGGGGCCGGACCGCTGCGGGGGTCCGTGTTCATCCGTGTGCAGATGGCAGACTACAGAAGGCAGATGGTGGATGTGCTCACGCGCAGCAGGCCACCGTGAGTTTCTTGCGCTCGCTCGCCGGCACGCGATAGGCGGCCGCGGCTTGTTCGGCGTGTTCGAAGGTGGCCGGCACCAGCGCGTAGAAGGACCAGCGACCGTCGCGGCGCTGGGTGATGAAGCCGGCGTCGCGCAGGGTCTTGAGATGGAACGACAGCAGCGACTGGCCGCAGTTGAGGGCGGTCTGGAGGTCGCAGACGCACTGCTCGCCGCTCCGGAGGAGGTCGAGGATGCGCAGACGACGCGGGTCACTGAGCGCGCGGAAGAACGCGGCGTGTCGGTCAAGGACGAGGTCTGGATTCTGCATGCATCAACGTAACAAGATTGGTTGATGTATGCAAGGGGCCCCTCCCGGTGCCTCGGATTCCGGCCGCCCCGAGTCGCGGCCGGCCAAACGATGCGGTCGCTGAGGAGAGCCGCTACATTCGACACTTCACTCGTCCACTGACCACTCAATGACCGCTACGTCCTCTCACGCCTGGCGCTTCTTCCGCGCCGGCGGCTCCGATCAGGTCGCGCTCGAGCGCGGTGCCGACCTCCTGAACCTGCAGCACCTCGACCCCAAGCTCTGGGTCGCCTTGGCCTGCCCGGTCGACGGGCTGGAGATCGACGCCGCCACGTTGCGTCTCATGGACGCCGACGGCGATGGCCGGCTCCGCCTGCCTGAGCTGTTGGCGGCGGTGAAGTGGGCCACGGGCCTGCTCAAGGACCCGGAGTCTCTCATGAAGGGCGGGGACCTGCCGCTCGCGATGATCAACGACGCCTCCGATGAGGGCAAGCAGCTCGCCGCCTCGGCGCGCGAGATCCTCTCGGGCCTTGGCAAGGGTGGGCAGGCGAGCATCTCGGTCGCCGACACCATGGCCACCGCGAAGCTGTTCGCCGAGACTCGGTTCAATGGCGATGGTGTGATCCCGATCGAGGACATCGAGGACGCCAAGCTCAAGGAGCTCGCCGAGCGGATCGTAGCGCACGCGGGTGGTGCGGTGGACCGCAGCGGCAAGGCAGGCATCGCGCAGCCGGCGATCGACACGTTCTACGAGGACTGCGCCGCGTACGATGCGTGGTACAAGGAAGGCGAGGCGAACGCCGCTGCGCTGTTGCCGATGGGTGACAAGACCGAAGCGGCCGTGGCGGCCGTGCGCGCCGTGCGGGGCAAGGTCGATGACTTCTTCGCGCGCTGCCGTCTCGCCGCGTTCGACGCGCGTTCGTTGAACGCGGTGAATCGCCGCGAAGAGGAGTACCTCGAACTCGCGGCCGGTGACTTCTCGATCACGGCGCAGGAAGTGGCGGGATTCCCGCTGGCGCGTGTGGAAGCGTGGCGCGCGCTGCCGCTCGTGGCGCAGCGCACGCAGTCGCACTATGTGGTGGAGGGATTGAATCCCGCGTGGGCCGGCGCGATCGAGACGTTCCGCACGACGGCGGTCGCGCCGATCATCGGCGGCGACCCGACGCAGCTCACCGAAGCACAGTGGGACAGCATCAAGGCGAAGCTGGCCGCGCATGAGGACTGGGCGTCGCGGAAGGCCGGCGCGACACTCGAGTCGCTCGGCGTGGCGGGCGTGCGGGCGCTGCTCGCCGGACGTGAGCGCGACTCGCTCAGCGCATTGGTCGCGCAGGATGCGGCGCGCGAGCCGGAGATGAGTGCGATCGCGGCGGTGGAGCGGCTCGCGCGATATCATCGCGACCTGTTCCAGCTGCTCAACAACTTCGTGTCGTTCCGCGATTTCTATTCGCGCGAGCGGCCCGCGGTGTTCCAAGTGGGCACGTTGTTCCTCGACGGGCGCAGCTGTGACCTCTGCGTGCGGGTGGACGATGCAGGCAAACACGCGGCGCTCGCGGGGCTCGCAAAGAGCTACCTCGCGTACTGCGACGTGACGCGTCCCGGTGAGAAGATGACCATCGCCGCCGCCTTCACCGATGGCGACAGCGACAATCTCATGGTCGGTCGCAACGGTGTGTTCTACGACCGCCAGGGGCGCGACTGGGATGCGACGATCACCAAGGTGATCGAGAACCCGATCAGCATCCGCCAGGCGTTCTGGTCGCCGTACAAGAAGGCCGTGCGCTTGGTGGAGGAGATGGTGGCGAAGCGTGCAGCGGCCGGTGAGTCGGCGGCGGATGCGAAGCTCGGCGGGGCGGCTGAGACCACCGCCAACATCGACAAGAAGGCGGGTGAGGCGAAGAAGATCGACGTGGGCACGGTGGCTGCGCTCGGTGTTGCCTTTGGCGCAATCGGCACGTTGCTCGCCACGATCGTCGGTGGGTTGCTTGGCATCCTCACACTGCCGTTCTGGAAGGTGGTGCTCGCCCTCGCCGGCATCCTGCTGTTGATCTCGACGCCCTCGATGCTGATCGCGTGGCTCAAGCTGCGTCAGCGCAACCTCGGCCCGATCCTCGATGCGAACGGCTGGGCGGTGAACGGGCGCGTGCAGATGAACGTGCCGTTCGGAGGCGCGCTCACGAAGGTGGCGACGTTGCCGGCGAATGCGGGCAGCTCACTGCAGGTGAAGTATCCGGAGCCGCCGACCGCGCTGCCGAAGTTGGCGCTCACGGTGGTGGTGATCGCGTCCCTCTCGAGCCTGCTCAATCACTTCGGCGTGATCCACTCGCTGAGCGGTGGGCGGTTGGGCAGCGAGTACAAGCCGGAGTCGGCCGTTAAGGTGGAGAAGCCGGCGGACGCGGGCGTTCCGTAGGCGCCCGCGTCGCACGTCAGCGCGATTCGGCCGGACTGCTGATCACTTCGGCTTGTCCTCGCGCAGTCGCATGAGTCCTTCTTGCGCGACCGACGCGACCATCACGCCGCTCTGCGTGTACACCGAGCCACGCACGAAACCGCGCGCGCCGAACGCCGACGGTGCATCGCAGGAGTAGAGCAACCACTCGTCGGCGCGGAACGGGCGATGGAACCAGATGGTGTGGTCGAGCGAGGCGATGAAGAGTCGTGGGTCGCGGAAGCCGATGCCGTGCGGGATGAGCGCGGTGGGCAGGAAGCCGTAGTCTGACGCGTAGGCGAGCACCGCCTGATGCAGCATGGGCGCGTCACCGATGCGTTCGGTGACCTTGAACCATACCTGCCGCTTGGCGTCTTCGGCGGGGCCGGGCTTGGGTGCGCGGAACGGATCGGCCGGGACGATGGGACGCACGTCGAGCGGCCGGTCCTGCGTGAGGATGCCGCGCAACGGCTCGGGGATCTTGTCGGCGCGCGCGCGGATGCTCTCGAGTTCGTTGGTGAGCGTCTCTGGTGCCGGGACGTCGGGCATGCCCATCTGATGGTCGAGCCCGGGCTCTTCGATATGGAACGACGCCGACAGATGGAAGATCGCTTCGCCATGCTGGATGGCGGTGACGCGGCGGCTGGTGAAGCTGCGCCCGTCGCGCGGGCGATCGACGAAGTACACGATGGGCGCGCGGAAGTCCCCTTCGCGGAGGAAGTAGCCGTGCACGGAGTGTGTCTCGCGTCCTTCACCGACGGTGCGTCGCGCGGCGACGAGGGCCTGGGCGAAGACCTGACCCCCGTAGACGCGGCCGGTGCCCACGTCGCGGTTGGTACCGCGGTAGATATTGTGCTCGAGCGGTTCGAGCTCGAGGAGGTTCATGAAGTCGGCGACGACGGACATTGCTCGCTGGGTGAGATGGCTACTAATAGTTTAACGACCCGTTGCGCGGCGCGTTGCATGCCCGAGAGATTTCCGTGCTCCCGGATCGTCTCATGAAGACCCAGTTCTATACCGCCGCGACCCTCGACGGCTTTCT
>JADYYN010000212.1 GCA_020853635.1 Gemmatimonadaceae bacterium | reverse complement strand
CCTCGATCATCACCTTCCAGTTCGCGAGGTCGGCCTTGGTGAACAGGCCGCCCTGCTCCTGCACACCACGCACGATCTCGTCGGCGATGTCGCCCTTGTAGAACCGGTCGTACGCGGCGTAGATGGCTTCCTTGCGCGACTTCTTCGCCTTCTTCGCGGCGCGTTCAGCCTCGATCAGTTTGCGGAACGTCGCCGCGAGATCGGGCTGCTTGAAGATCTCACCCGCGTTGGGCGCTTCACGCACCTCGCCCGGATGCGTGAGGAACACCTTGGGCGAATACGCCCACTGCTTGATCCGCTCCTTGTTGCTCTCGATGCCGTTGGCGAGCTGTGCCTCGATGGGGTAACCCTCCTCCGCCATCTGCAGCGCAGGCGCCAGCACCTGCTCCAGCGACATGGTCCCATACTCGGCGAGCATGGTCATGAGGCCGCCCGGGGTGCCGGGCGTCACGGCCGCGAGTGGGCCGAACTCCGGCGGGAAGCGCATGCCCTTGGCGTTGTAGAACGCCGCCGTCGCACCCGTGGGGGCGACGCCCAGCGCGTTGATGCCGATGACCTTCTTGAGTCCCGGATGGTAGATCAGCGCCTGCGTCTCACCGCCGCAGCCGAGTGTGTCCCACATCGTGCAGACCGCGGCAAGCATGGCTGCGGCGGCATCGACGGCGTTGCCGCCCTGCTGGAAGATCATCGCACCGGCCGTGGCGCCGAGTGGTTTGCCGGTGACGGCGATCCAGTGTTTGCCGTGCAGCGGCGGGCGCTCGGTGCGCTGGGCGTCGGACGTCGCGGGGAGCGCGGCGAGGCCGAGGGCGATCAGAGCGAACCGGAGGGGGCGGGCGAGTCGCATCGGGGACGGGAAAGGGGCATCGGGACGATATAGTCCCGACGCCCCATCAGCTACGGCGTCACAGGGTCCGGGCCGTGCGCGCGCCCAGGCCCGGACTCGACGGGCGACCGGCCTATTTCCGGGCGCCGGACTTGCTCCAGGCATTGGGTTGCCGGCCGGCGGCGGACGGTCGCGACGGGATCCCCGGCCGTGCCGTGCGATGCGCCGTCTGCGGCGCCGCAGCGGGTGGATGGCCGGCGCCCGACTCGTCGAGCTTGAACCGCGCCACGATCGCCGAGAGACTGGCCGCCTGCCCGGCGAGCTCGGTGGACGCGCTCGCTGTCTCTTCCGAGGCCGCGGCGGTCTGCTGGGTCACCGAGTTGATACGGTCGAGCGCACCGCTCATGTCGGCGCTGCCATCGCGCTGCTGCTGCGAGCCGGCGACGATCTCCTCCATCATCGAGCGGACCTTGCCGATGCCGGTGTTGATGCTCGCGAACTGCTTCACCACCTCGGCGCTCACGGCGACACTGGCCGTTGCACTGGCCTGCGACGCGGCCACGATATCGGTGGTCTGCTTCGCCGCCTCGGCGGACCGGATCGCCAGCGAGCGCACTTCTTCCGCGACGACCGCGAATCCGCGCCCGGCATCACCGGCGCGCGCGGCTTCGACCGCGGCGTTCAGCGCGAGCAGGTTGGTCTGGAACGCGATCTCGTCGATGGTCTTGATGATGCGGGCGGTGCGCTCGGACGACTGCTTGAGCTCCTGCACCGCGCCTTCGAGGCGATGGATCGCTTCGTCTCCGGTCACTGCCGCTTCAGCGGCTGACGAGGCCACGCCGTTCGCATCGACCGCACGATCGGTGTTGCTGGCCGACAGCGACGAGAGTTCGTGTGTGCTCGCCGAGATCTCCTCGAGATGGGCGGCCTGTGAGCTCGCGCCGGTGGCGAGCTCCTGGCTCGCGGCGCTGATCTGCTGCGAGGCGGCGGCCACCTGATCCGCCGCATCCGAAACCTCGGCGAAGGCGCTGCGCAGCGTCTCGATGGCGTCATTGAAGGCGCGTGCGGCCGCGGCGTTCTCGTCCTTGTACGAGCCGCGCACCCGTACCGTGAGATCGCCGTTGCCGAGGGCGAGCATCACCTGAGAAACCTCGGTGAGGAAGCGTGCGTTCTCGCCGCGCATGAGTTCTTCCATGCGCTCCTGGCGCGAGTCCGTAAGCGCCGTGATCACCACCGCGATGTCCACCTGCAGCAGGCGCGTGAAGGCTTCGGTGAATCGTTCCTTTTGTTTCTGCGTCGCGCCCGCGACTCCCACCGCGTCGATCATGTGTCGGCGGATCACGTCGTACATGGCGACGAACCAGTTGGAATCGAGGTCGATCTTGTCGTGGATCTTGCCCACCGTGCGGCGATACGCGATGTACTCGTCGTCGATCTTGCCCGTCAGCATCGTCGCCAAGTAGCGCGTGATCATCGGCTTCTGGCGCTCGATCGTCGTGTGCTTCCTGATGATCTCGGCGGTCTGGTTCTCCTTCATGATATGACCGTAGAAGTCATCGATCATGACGGGGGATCGGGCCTGACAGATCTCGTGCCAGCGATTGATGACGCCGAGGTCCTCTTCGGTGATGCCGAGGAAGCGGAGTCGGGTGACGACCTGGGGGTCGGTGATGGCGATGCTCCCCGGCGTGATGTTCTCGACGGGCTCGACATCTTTTTTGCGGCCGAACAGTGCGAAGGCCATACCGATCTCCAGGACCCTGTGATGACAGCGTTGGGGGAGTGACTCACCCCAGAGTGTCGTGTGATAGGTGCTGGACATAACGGAAGTCGGACCGCCCTACGAAGTTTCAGGGTTCGCCTGACCTGAGCTCGGTGATGAACTGGCGAACTGTCACACACGCGCGTATGATGGGCGGACTTCCGACCGGAGCTCTGTTGCGCACTGCCTCCCGCCTGGCTGTCCTCGTCGGATCTGCGGTACTTCTCGCGTGTGATGGCGGCCCCTCGGCTCCGGGCGTCGCGCGGATCAGCATCCGGCGTGCGCCGCCCTTCAGTGGGGTCGTCGGGGAGCAACTCGACACGACGTTCGTCATCCAGTATCTGGACCGGGACGGCGCGCCGCGCCGGAACGCGCAGGTGCTGATCCACTGCAGCCGCTACGAGCACCCATCGGAACCGTGCATGCTCGTCCGGAAGTTCGACCCGATCCTCGAGGGGCCGGACCGGACCTTCTACGCCTTCAACTTCTTCACGACCGACGATCAAGGGCGGCTGACGTTCAAGGCGAAGTTCAACAACTTCGCGGGCACGAGCTGGATCCGCTTCCGCGATCCCGACGCCGCCGTCGACGATTCGGTGCCATTCACCGCGCGGCCGGACGTCCCGGCCGCGGTCCGCGTCGCACCGGCCGACACCTCGGTGCGTGTCGGCCAGACGGTCACATTGCGCGCGCGCGTGCTCGACCGATTCGGAAACGAACGGACCGAGACCGCCGACTGGGGCGTGACGGGGTCGGCGGGTGAGCTCGCCTCGCCGGGGGTGGTGCGCGGGCTCGCGTACGGGCGCGCGAAGGTCCGAGTCGGCTATTCGACCTTCGTCGATTCGGTCTGGGTGAGCGTCGTGCCCTCTGCCGTGTTCGCGACGGTGCTGAACTACAGTGGTCCCGGCAGCGCTGACCTCGTGCACCTCGTGAACTCCGATGGCGCAGGACGCGTCGGCCCGATCGTCAGTTCCACCTGCATCCGCACCATCGGATGGGCGCCCACCGGCGACCGGCTGACCTATACCCGCGACGAGAATCCGTTCGGCTGCTTCGATCCGCGCATCTACATCGTGTCAATCGCGAGCGGCACACAGACGCGATTGCGGCCCACGCTCGCGCCCGTGCTGAGTGAATCACAGGGACGCATGGGATGGAGCGGCCCGTGGTACTACTTCGTCGCACGAACCATCGGCCCCAACGCCGAACTCTGGCGCGTGCAGGCGAACGGCGATAGCGCGGGCCGCGTCGGACCCGTTTCGACGAATGTCGACTTCGACTATCTGCCGTCGGTTTCGCCCAACGGGGCAGAAGTCGTGTACTCCTCCGAGCGCAACCTCGAAGGTTCACCGCGCCTTCGCATCCTCACGGTCGCCACGGGTGAGGTGCGCGACTTCTTGCCGAACGGTCTCGCGCCCGCGTGGTCGCCCGACGGCACCCGCATCGCCTACATCCGCGACGGACGATTCCGGGTGCGGAACGTCGACCTCAGCGGGAGCGAGATCACGTTCGACACCCCGACGCCCAACGGTCTCGTACCGCCGAGTTGGTCCCCCGATGGACAGTGGCTCGTCGTCACCACCGGCGAGAGCGTGCTCGGGGAGACCTCATACATCGTTCAGGTGAGCACGGGTCTCGCGCTACCGCTTGGCTGGACGCATCGCTACAGCAGTGTGGCGTGGAAGCCAGTGCCCTGAACGGTCGCGCGAGGTCGCCATAGCAATCGGCGACCGGCACGTCACAGCACCGCGAACCGCTCCTGCGCCGCCCGCACCGCCGCGGCCAACCGCGCGATATCCGCAGCGGAGTTGTAGACCCAGAACGACGCGCGCACGGTGGAGTGTACGCCCAGCGAACGCATCAGCGGCTGCGCGCAGTGGTGACCAGCGCGCACGCACACACCTTCCACATCGAGCGTCGTCGCCACGTCATGCGGGTGCACGTCGTTCACGCTGAAGCTCACGACGCCACTGCGTCCGTCTGCCTTCGGCGTCCCGTGCAGCATCACGCCCGGGATCTCGCCCAGCGCACGCATGGCCTCGGCGGTGAGCGCGATCTCATGGGCGCGCACGGCTTCCATGCCCAACGCATCCATGTAGTCGCAGGCGGCGGCGAGCCCCACGGCCGCCTCGACGTTCGGTGTGCCGGCCTCGAACTTGTGCGGCACCACGTTCCAGGTGGTGTGATCGTCGTGCACCCACTCGATCATGTCGCCACCGAAGTGATACGGCGGCATGGCCTCGAGGACCGCGCGACGCACGACCACACCGCCGCTGCCCATGGGCCCGCCGATCTTGTGGCCGCTGAACGCATACGCGTCCACGCCGAGCGCGTCGACGTTCACGCGCAGGTGCGGTACCGCCTGCGCCCCATCACACACCACCAGGGCCCGGCCGGCACGGCGCGCGATCGCGACCATCTCCGCCACGGGATTGATCGTACCGAGCGCGTTGGACACATGCCCGAACGCGACGACCTTCGTGCGTGCGTCGACCAAGCGGGCCAGCTGCTCGAGATCCACTCCGCCCGAGGTATCGCGCTCGCAGATGCGGAACTCCGCGCCTACCGCGAGTGCAAGCTGCTGCCACGGGACGAAGTTCGCGTGGTGCTCCAGCCGCGTGACGACGATGTTGTCCCCACGCGCGACGTTCGCGCGGCCCCACGCGGTGGTCACGAGGTTCATCGCCTCGGTGGTGCCGCGCGTGAAGATCAACGTGTCCGCATCCGCGACCCCGAGAAAGCGCGCCACGCGCACGCGGGCGTCATGGTACGCCTGCGTTGCCGCGGCCGAGAGTGCGTAGGCGCCGCGGTGCGGGTTCGCGTTGGTGGTGCGGTAGTAGTGCGCGATGGCGTCGAGCACCGACTGCGGCTTCTGTGCGGTCGCGGCGGAGTCGAGGTACACGAGCTCCGGCGACGCGGCGAGCAGCGGGAAGTCGGACTTCGGTGCTAGTGCACCGAGCGTGTGCAACGTGCTCTTCACACTCATCGCGCTCTCCGGACGAAGACCACCCCTTCACGCTCCTCGACGTCGTACCGCACGAGATCCTGTTCGGCCGGGCCGCGCAGCACCGCGCCCGTGCGGCAATCGAAGCGCGCGCCATGCCAGCAGCACTCCAACTCACCGTTGGCGTACAACGTGCCTTCCGACAGCGGGAACTCGGCGTGAGGGCAGTGGTCCTTCACCGCGAACAGCGCGTCGCCATGCCGGCCCACACAGAGTTTTGTGCCGTTGGGGTGCGTGGCTTGCTGCAGCGCGCCGTCGGAAAGGTCGGTCGCGCGCACCCCAGCGAGCGGCTCGAAGCCGTCGCTCGCGCCGCTCACGTCGTCGCCGTGCCCTGCACGGCGTGTTCCGCACCATCCATCGCCGACTTGAGCGCGTGCCAGGCGAGTGACGCGCACTTCACGCGCATGGGGACCTTCGACACCCCGGCCAGCGCGCGCAGCTGGCCCAACTCCTTGGTGACGACCGCGTCGGCTTCGGTGCCGGTCACCAAGCGATGGACCTTCTCGAAGATCACCGCCGCCTCTTCACGCGACTTGCCCTTCACGGCCTGTGTCATGAGCGACGCCGACGCCTTGGAGATCGCGCAGCCCACACCTTGGAACGACACATCGCTCACCACGTCCCCGTCGAACTTGAGCCACACGGTGAGCGCGTCGCCGCAGTTCGGGTTCTTGCCGTCCGCGCTGCACGTCGCCTCCGGCAGCGTGCGGAAGTTCCGCGGCCGCCGGTAATGATCCAGGATGATCTCCTGGTAGAGGGCGTCGAGTGCAGCGTCGTCGGCCACGGGGTCCTCTACTCGAGCGGGAGATGGGTGAAGCGTTCGAACACCGCGCGCTCGAGCTCCAAGCGCAGCGAGTCGATCTCGATCGTCTCCAGCACCTCGGCCGCGAAGGCGTAGGTGAGGAGCGCACGCGCGTTCTCGGCGCCGATGCCACGGCTCTTCATATAGAAGAGCGCGATGTCATCGAGGCGGCCGATGGTCGCACCGTGCGTGCACTTCACGTCGTCCGCGAAGATCTCGAGCTGCGGCTTGGTGTCCACACGCGCCTTGTCCGAGAGCAGCAGCGCCTTGTTGGTCTGCTTGCCGTCGGTCTTCTGCGCGATGGGATCGACGTACACCTTGCCGTTGAACACACCGTGCGACGCGCCGTCGAGGATGCCCTTGTAGAGTTCACGGCTCGCGCAGGACTCGGCGAGATGCTCCACGAAGGTCTGATGGTCCGCGTGCTGATTGCCGTCGAGCACGTAGATGCCGTTGAGGCGCGCTTCGCTGCCGGTGCCGGCCAGCTTGGTGTAGATGTTCGTGCGCGAGAGCTCGGCGCCGGCGGCGTACGAGAACGAGTGGTAGATCGAGTCGCGGCCCTGCGTCACCTGCACGGTGCCCACATGGAACGCTTCGAGGTTGTCGCGCTGCACCTTGTAGTGGTCCACGCGCGCACCCGAGCCCACCGTGATCTCGGCCACGCCGTTCACGAGGTAGCTCGACTTGCCCAGGCCGACGTAGCTTTCCACCATCACCAACTGCGAGAGCGGTTCCGCGACGACCAAGAGGCGCGGATGGATCGCGGCGCCGTTCGCCTGCGCGTCGACGATGTTGAGGATGTGCAGCGGCACATCGACCACCTCGCCCTTCGGCACTCGCACCACCACGCCGTCCTGCATGAACGCGGTGTTGAGCGCGGTGAACGCCGCACGGTCGAAGCCGGCGAGCGCACCCAAGTGTTTCTGCACCCACTCCGGCTGCTCACGCAGCGCATCGGAGAGCGTGCTCACGTGCACTTCGGCCGAGAGTTCGGCGAAGTTGGAGAGCGCGGGCTCGAGGCGCCCGTTCACGAACACGAGACGATGCCACGCTTCGTCGACCAGCCACGGCTTGAGGTCGGTGAGCGTGAGCGTGGTCGCCGCGGGCTTCACGGCCTTGAACGTGCGCTCGGCGATGGGCGTGACCGAGGTGAAGTGCCAGTCCTCGTCGCGCGTGGTGGGGAAACCGAGCGCGGTGAAGCGCTCGAACGCCTGCTGACGGAGCGTCGGGAGCCACGAGGGCCCTTCGCCGCCGCCGTTCGCCGTGTAGGCGGCGAACTGATCGGAGTAGGGAGCCACGCTGGTCACGCCCCCACCGGCTCAAGGAGCCAATCATAGCCCTTGGCCTCGAGCTCGAGTGCGAGCTCCTTGCCACCGGACTTCACGATGCGGCCGTGCGCGAGCACGTGCACGTAGTCGGGCACGATGTAGTTGAGCAGGCGCTGGTAGTGCGTCACGACGATGGTCGCGTTGGTCGGCTTCTTGAGCGTATTCACGCCGCCGGCCACGATGCGCAGCGCGTCGATGTCGAGGCCGGAGTCGGTCTCGTCGAGCACGGCGAGCTTGGGCTCGAGCACCGCCATCTGCAGGATCTCATTGCGCTTCTTCTCACCACCGGAGAATCCGGCGTTCACCGAACGCTGCATCATGGTCGCGTCCATCTCGACGACCTTGAGCTTCTCTTCCATGACGTCGAGGAACTCGATGGGATCGAGTTCGTCCTCGCCACGCGCCTTGCGCAGCTCGTTGTACGCCGCGCGGAGGAAGTAGGCATTGGTCACGCCCGGGATCTCCACCGGGTACTGGAACGCGAGGAAGACGCCGGCCTGCGCGCGCTCTTCGGCTTCCATGTCGAGCAGGTCCTGGCCTTCGTATTCGATGCTGCCGCTGGTCACTTCATAGCCGGGATGACCGGCGATGACCTGGGCGAGCGTGGACTTGCCGGAGCCGTTGGGGCCCATGATGGCGTGCACTTCGCCGGCGTTGAT
>JADYYN010000211.1 GCA_020853635.1 Gemmatimonadaceae bacterium | reverse complement strand
TGAGCTCGAGGTCGCCGGGCGTGGCCGAGACGTTGACCGCGCAGGGGGTGAGCTGCAGGAACTCGTCGAACATCAGCGGGCGGTTGTCGAGCGCGCTCGGCAGACGGAAGCCGTACTCCACGAGCGTCGTCTTGCGGGCGCGGTCACCGTTGAACATGCCGCCGATCTGCGGCAGCGTGACGTGCGACTCGTCGACCACCACGAGGAAATCTTGCGGGAAGTAGTCGAACAGGCACGCGGGGCGCGCGCCGGTCGGTCGTCCCGCCAGGATGCGCGAGTAGTTCTCGATGCCCGGGCACGTGCCGATCTCGAGCATCATCTCGATGTCGAAGTTCGTGCGGGACTCGAGTCGTTGCGCTTCGAGCAGCTTGTTCGCCGCCTTGAGCACCGCGAGTCGCTCGGCCAGTTCCACGCGAATCTCCTTCACCGCGCGTTCGAGCGACGGGCGCGTGGTGACGAAGTGCTTCGCCGGATACACCGCCGTCCGCGGGAGCGCCGCGATGGCCTTGCCCGTGAGCGGATCGATCTTGGTGATCTTCTCGATCTCGTCGCCGAACATCTCCACGCGCACGGCCTGCTCCTCGTACGCGGGGAAGATCTCCACCGTATCGCCGCGCACGCGGAAGGTGCCGCGTTCGAAGGCGACATCGTTGCGTCCGTACTGGATGCGCACGAGCGCCTTGAGGATGTCGTCGCGCGGAATGGTCTGTCCCACGCTGAGCATCACCATCGACGCCTTGTACGTCTCCGGGTCGCCCAAACCGTAGATCGCCGAGACCGTCGCGACGATGATCACGTCCTCACGCTCCATGAGCGACGAGGTCGCGCGCAGGCGCAAGCGATCGATGTCCTCGTTGATCGACGCGTCCTTCTCGATGTACGTGTCGGACGAGGGGACGTACGCTTCCGGCTGGTAGTAGTCGTAGTACGAGATGAAGTACTCGACCGCGTTGTGCGGGAAGAACCCCTTCAGTTCGCCGTAGAGCTGCGCGGCGAGTGTCTTGTTGTGCGAGAGCACCAGCGTCGGTTTGCCGTACGCCGCGATGACGTTCGCCATCGTCATCGTCTTGCCCGAGCCGGTCACGCCGAGCAGGGTCTGGAACCGGTCGCCGCGGGCGAGCCCCGCCGTCAGTTCGGCGATCGCACGTGGCTGGTCCCCGCCGGGCTGGAACGGCGCTTCGACGCGGAACAGTGACGGGGACGAGGTCGGGGCGGTCATGGCGTCCGGACGAGGCGCGTCAGGCGCCTCAGCCACCCATCCCCGGCATCAGCGGACGCTGCCACGGGATGCCGGCGAGGATGAGCAGCAACGTGACCGCGGTGAACACGAGCGCCTTGCGATGGCGCGACGCATCGTTCGGCGCGTTCTTCGCCACGATGCTGCCGATGGTCGCCACGACCACGGCCACCACCATCAGCGTCGGGTGTTCGGCGACGAAGAACCGCACCGCGCGGTCGGCCATCGTGGCCTTCATGTCCGCCATCGCCGCCTGGATGAACGGACTGACGACGAACAACCCGAGACCGAGCAGCAGCTGGAGGTGCAACCCGGACGTGAAGATCAGCCCGACCTTGCGCGTGCCGGCATACGGCCGCGAGCCATCGAGGCCGCGGAACGCCTGCACGAGCGTGATGAGGCCGGCGATGAGGACGACCCAGCGCAGGAGGTTGTGCGTGTGGAGGAGTGCGGGATACATCGGTTGGCGGATGAGGTGTGGGAAGACAGGTCCCGACCTACAATCTACTCTGCGTCCGCCGTCAGGCGCTCACGACGGGCCACCTCGCTCACACCCTTCACCCGTCGCGCCGCGCGGATGATCTTCTCGAGGTGCGCGAGGTTCTCGACCTCGACAAGCGCGGACCCGGAGACGCGCCCATCGGTCGTCTTCAGTTCCAACGACCGGATATCGGTCCCGGTGCCACTGACCGCCGCCGCCAGATCGGCGTACAACCCACGTCGATCGTTCCCCTCGATGGAGAGGCGGATCACGAAGCGTTCGCCGGCACTCTCCTGCCAATCGATCTCCAGCCGGCGCTCGGGCTCGTGCACGAGATGCAGCAGGTTGGGGCAGTCATGTCGATGGATGCTCACGCCGCGCCCGCGCGTGACATAGCCAACGACCTTGTCGCCGGGGACCGGCTGGCAGCACTGCGCGTACCGCACCATGAGCCCGTCGGCACCCTGGATGCGCAGCCCGCGCGACGTGCCCGGGCGACGCATGCGATCAATGAGCCGCTCCAGCGCACTCGGCTTGAGCGCGGCCTCCTGGGTCTCGTCGAGTTCAGGATGGATCGCCTTGAGCAGTTGCGTGACCGTGATGTCACCCTGCCCGATGCTCGCATAGACATGATCGGTGCCACTCAGCCCGAGCGCGGTCGCGCCCTTCTGGAACTCCGCGTCGGTCAACTTCGCGTGGCGCCGCCGCCGCAGCTCGCGCTCGAGGATCTCCTGGCCGACCGTGATGAAGGTCCGCTGCTCCTCATTGCGCAGCCACTGCCGGATACGATGCCGCGCGCGGCCGGTGTGCACGTGCGCAAGCCAATCGCGACTCGGGCGCGCGGTCGCCGAGCGGATGATCTCCACGGTCTCCGAGTTCCGAAGCTCACGCGAGAGCGGCACGATGCGCCCGTTCACCCGCGCGCCGTTCGTGTGCAACCCCACCTCAGTGTGCACCGCGAACGCGAAGTCGATCGGCGTCGCCCCCTTCGGCAACTGGATCACGTCGCCGTTGGGTGTGAACACGAAGATCTCGTCCTGATACAGGTCGAGCTTCAGGAACTCGAGGAACTGGTCCGGCGTCTCGGCGTCGAGCTGGAGTTCGAGGACCTGACGAAACCACGACAGGTGCCGGTCGAGGTCGCCGGCGCGCCCCTTGTCGCCTTCCTTGTACAGCCAGTGCGCCGCGATACCGTACTCCGCCGTGCGATGCATCTCGCGCGTACGGATCTGGATCTCGAACAGCGTGCCTCGCGGCCCGAAGATCGTGGTGTGCAACGACTGGTATCCGTTCGACTTCGGCGAGGCGATGTAGTCCTTGATGCGCTCCTGCAGCGGCGTCCACGCGCCGTGGATGACGCCGAGCGCGTGATAACACTCCGGAATGTTCTCCACGAGCACGCGGATCGCGTAGAGATCATAGATCTCATCGTACGGCTTGTCGCGTCGCTCCATCTTCTTGTGGATCGACCAGAGGTGCTTGGGGCGTCCGCCCACCTCGTGCACCACCACGCCGGCATCGCGAAGTTTGACCTCCAGCGGCCCGATCATCTCGTCGATCAGCTGGTCGCGGTCCGCGCGCTTGTTGGCGATGAGCTTCGCGAGCGTGCGGTAGTCCTCGGGCTCAAGCCACTTGAACGACAGGTCCTCGAGTTCGGCCTTCACCGACGCGAGACCGAATCGGTGCGCCATCGGCGCATAGAGGTCCCGCGTCTCGAGCGCGATCCGCGCCCGCTTGTCCTCGGGCATCCACTCGAGCGTCCGCATGTTGTGCAGACGGTCGGCGAGCTTCACGAGGATCACGCGCACGTCCTTCGCGACCGAGAGCAGCAGCTTGCGGTAGCTCTCCACCTGACGTTCCTCGCGCGAGGCGAGCGGCAGGTGGCCGATCTTGGTCAGGCCATCGACGATCTGCGCGATCTCGCGCCCGAACTCGCGCTCCACATCCTCGACCGAGAACGCGGTGTCCTCCACGACATCGTGGATCAGGCCGCTCGCGACCGTGACACTGTCCAAGTGCAGGTCCGCCAGGATCTTCGCGACTTCCACGCAGTGCGTGACGTACGGATCGCCGTTGCGCCGCGTCTGCCCGGCATGAGCCTTCTCGCTGAACCGATACGCACGCGCCAACAATTCCGGGTCGAGTCGCTCGGTGAGCGAGTCGTCCGAGAGATCCCATCCGGGGATGATGTCGGCGAGAACGGGCGCGGTCATGTATGCCTGTGGCAGGGGGCGGTCATCGCCCACTTCACGGTATATGGCCGCGGACCTCGGATGGGTCAAGCCGTGGGGCGTAAATCCCCCCAGCCCAGCTCACTTTCTCACAACAACCCGGCCTCGGCGAACGACACGTACCGCCCGCGGCCGACCACCACGTGGTCCTGGATCGGGATATCCAGCAGCCGTCCAGCCGCCACCAGCTGGGAGGTGATCGCCCGATCGTCGCTGCTCGGCGTGGGGTCGCCGGAGGGGTGGTTGTGCACGAGGACGAGGCTGGCCGCGCGTTCGGCGATCGCCTCGCGGAAGACCTCGCGCGGGTGTACCAGCGAGCTGTTCAGGATGCCGCGACTGACCAGCACGTCGCGCTCGATCCGGTGCTGGGAGTCGAGGATGGCCACATGGAACTCCTCCACGGTGAGGCCCTCCAGCCGCGGCGCGTAGTAGCGCCACACGTCCCGGGGGCCACGGAGCGGCTCACCTTCGTCGCTGCCTTCGGCTGCCAGTCGGCGCCCGAGTTCGATCGCCGCATGGATCGCCAGCGCACGCACCTCGCCGAGCCCGGGGATCCCCGTGAGCGTCGCGATCGGCGTCTGGCCGAGTTTCCGGAGTGAGCCGCAGCGCTGGATGACGCTCGCCGCGACATCGGCGCTGCTCCGCCCCGGCGCGGCGCTGCCGAGCAGGAGCCCAAGGAGTTCGCTCGTGGTGAGCGCGTGAGCGCCGAGCGTGCGGAGGCGCTCACGCGGCCGATCGGCAGGAGGGAGATCAAGGACAGAGGGCACGCGACGAGGATACTCACTCGTGGCGTGCCCTCGTCATCGAAATGCCGCAGCGCGCATCAGGGTCGTGCCTGCACGCCGCCGGGTATCGCTATCGTCTATCGACGATCCGACGTCGTCTCAGGCCCCGTGGCACTTCTTGAACTTCTTCCCGCTGCCGCAGGGGCACGGGTCATTGCGACCGACGTTGGTGAAGTCGATCGGACCGCTCGGTGTGTTGTTCGAGAGAGACGTCACCCCGCGGCCCGCGCCCACGACGCGAGGCTCCGAGGC
>JADYYN010000210.1 GCA_020853635.1 Gemmatimonadaceae bacterium | reverse complement strand
TACACCCGGATATCACCGGTCTCGGCACTCTCCTCCACCCAGACGCGTCCGAACGTCCGCAACAGCGACTGGATCGTACTCGCCTCGCGCGCGCGGATCTCGTCGCGGCTGATGAACTGCCCGCCGCCGACACGTTGTTCACGACGGAGTTCGAACCCGGCAAGATTGAGCGACGTCACGCGTGCTTCGACCACGACCGGCGCCAACGACTGTGCGCTCGACGCCAACGGCACGATGACGCGTGCGGTGTCGCCGGCGGCCACCTCGATGCTCAGCATGGTCGGCGCGTAGCCGACCCGCCGGACGAAGAAATCACGCAGTCCCGGCGCGAGCGCCTCCACATGGAACTCGCCGAGCGAGTCGGTGGTGACCGTCTCGCGCCCGGGGAACACGCGGATCGGGACACCGACGAGCGGTCGGTCTCCAGTCCCAAGCAACCGACCGTGGATGGCGCCGGTCTGCGCAGCCGCACTCGCGGACCTCGCACGAGGCGCCTGTACCAACTCGAGATCGAGCGCCACCGGCGCACCGGGCGCGAGGAACACCCGACTTGCAGCGGACGTCGCGGTCGCGCGCCGCGCCTCGATCGAGAGCGGAACGCCTCGCGGCAACGCACAGAGCGCGTACCGCCCCTGCGCGTCGGTTCCAGATTCCACCCACTGCTCACGGAATACCAGGCGTCCGCCGGTGCCGACATCCTGATGCCACGTCGCTCGCACGCGCGCACCGGACATGCCCCGATCGCGCGCATCGTGCACGTCACCGACGATCGCACCCGAGTTGCCCCCCATCGGCGCGACGCCCTCGCACGATGGCGGTCCCACCGCACGACGCGGCGCGAGCGTGACCGTCGGCAGCGGCTCGGGTGGTGCGTCGAACGCCCGCACCGCACCGCGCGCGACCTTGAGTCCGGCGATCCGTTCCCGGCGCTCCGGGCGGATCAACATCTGCGATGTCTGACCGGCACGCGCGAGCCGTTGATCCGACTCCTCGGCATAGAGCGGCATCCGCAACACCCACTGCGACACGATCACATGGCCGGAGGCAAGGCGACGGAATTGCACGCGCCCCCCGAACGTCGAGTCCGGATGGTCCGCGCTCAGTGTGGGCACGTACCGGAACTCGACGCGGTCGAGGACGAACGTCTCGCGGTCGATCCAAAGAACGCCCGCCACTTCGAGCTTGCTCGTCGGCACCGTCACGGGAGCGAAGGCGAGGCCGACACGCCGCACCGACGTGGGGTCGTCGTCCACCAGCCGGAAACAGTGTGTGGCCGCGAACTCCGCTGAGAGCAGGACCCGGGCATCGGGACCGAGGTAGGTGGAGGTCGTGTCGATGCGTCGCGCGTACCCGAGTTCGCGCAGCGCTTTCGGCGCATCACTCCGGAAGCCTTGTTCGGCGCGACCGGCGATCGTCCTTCGCGACGCCGATCGCACCCGCGACAGCGTCGAGTCGTACTCGATCTCGTCGAAGTCGAACGCGAGCAACGTGGAGCGGTCAGCGCTGAGCGCAGCGGCCTCCAGCGACTTGCGCGCTTCGTCCCAGAGCAGCGCCACCTGCGAGCCCTCCGCCGGACGGATGTCGCAGGCGTTGCGATCGCGGACCTCCACCGCGCCGAGGCGTCGCGTCGCGTCGACGAGATGGATCACCCGCTCCTCGATCTCGGCGGACGCAAGTGTCATCGGGAGCGAGAGCACGCGCGCGAAACCCACCGCCTCGACACGGACCCGCCACTCGCCGCGACGCGGTGCCCGCAAGTCGAACCGACCGAACTCGTCGGAGAGAACGGTCGCACCGACGCTCCCGAGCGAGTCGATGAGTGCCACGACCGCACCAGAGACAGCGACTGTGTCACGCGTGACGATGACACCGCGAACACCCTGCGCCGCCACCGGAGTGGCGACGAGGGCCAGGAGGAGGAGCAGGAGGCGAGGGCGCATGCCTCAAGCTTGGCGCACCGAACGGGTTCGCACCAGTTGCGCGCCCACCGCGAGCGTCCAGACGCCTTGCGCCAGTACGATGAGTCCGAAGTGATGGACATCCAGCCGAAGGCGTCCGATCGCGGTGACGGCGAGTAGTACTCCACCCACCATCAACCCGTACCAGCCGAGCCAGCGCGGCAGTGCAGCACTTCGGACGATCGCCACGGACCAGACGATCATCGCCACGGACCAGCCCACCACGAACACCGTTGCGAACGCCTGGTTGATCGCACCGGTGTAGCCGAGCAGCGCGCGCGCGAGGTCCTGCTCGGCGCCCGTGCTCGCTCGGATCCGTGAAACCATCGTCGTGGCGATGAGCCCGCTGGCGACGGCGGCCATGCTGACTGCGCCTTGGGCGACCGCGAGGCATGCGTGCCCCAGTCGCGCCCATGCGCCGGCGTACGGCAGGAGTCGCCGTGCGACGGCCCCGTATCCCACCAGAGTGAGCGGTACGGCCACCAGCGCGATCCCGTGGGCGAACACGTTGCGCGGCCCGAATCGCGCGAAATCGTCGAGCATGAGATGGGCGTTGGGGTGCATCGCCATCGTGATGAAGCTGATGAGTGTGCCCACGATCAGCATCCAGCCCGCATTCTTCTCGTCGTCCATTGATGTTCCTCCTTGGAACGCGCACAATGTGTGACCGCACGCCCCTCCGACACGACCACCCCAGAGATGTCGAACAAGTCCCCCACCGATGTCCGGGAACTCGATGCCCGCGCCGCGCGCTCCCAGCGCGCCTTGGGTGCGGCGCTGATCGCCTTGATGATCGACGAACGGTTCGACCGGATCACCGTGCAGCAGGTCCTCGATCGCGCCGGCGTGGGACGTTCCACCTTCTATGCCCACTTCCGGAACAAGGACGACCTGCTGCTGAGCGACGCCGAGCGCTTCATCACCATGCTCGAGCGGCACTTCATGGGCATCGCCGACGGTACCACGCGGGTCGCACCCATCGTCGAGCTGTTCTCGCACGTGGAGGACGTTGCGCGATTCGTGGACGCACTCGACCGATCCGGCAGACAGGACGCGGTGTTCGAACTGCTACTCGGCCACCTCGCGCAGATGATCGAACGGCGACTCGACGTGCTCGTACCCAACCGGGAGGCGCTCGCGCTGGGGCATGCGGGAAGCGCGCGGATCTGCGCGGCCATGGCGATGGAGATGCTGCGGTGGTTCCGCGACCATCCCGGTGCGGGCACCGCCAAGGAGATGGATCAGCGCTTCCACGCGATGGTGTGGCGCGGTCTTCCCGGCGCCGTGACTCCGGCGTGAGCCCGTCCGCCCCGAACGCGGCGACGCGCGCGAGCGGCCGCTGGCGCACACGCCTCCCCACCCTGCTCCGCCGCGCCCGCCGCTGGGCGCTCATCGCGATCGGCATCGGCATCATCGCGCCGTGGGTGTTGGTCCTGCCCCTCAACTTCGTGCAACCCGTCACGACCATGGTGATGCTGCGCCGCACGGTGCAGCGCGCGATCGCGAAGAAGTCGCCGATGTACCCCGAGCGCGACGTGGTCTCGCGCGACGAGATCTCCGCGCACCTGCGTCGCGCGGTGCTGGCGTCGGAGGACGATCGTTTCTATCTGCACTACGGGTTCGACTTGGAGGAGATCGACAACGCCCTCGAGCGCGCCCGTCGCGGACGGCGGCTGCGCGGCGCCTCGACGATCACCCAGCAGGTGGCCAAGAACCTCTTCCTCTGGGAAGGCCGCTCGTACGTGCGAAAAGGATACGAGGCGTACTTGACGCTGGTGCTCGAGATCTGCCTGCCCAAGGACCGCATCCTCGACCTGTATTTGAACCTCGCAGAATGGGGTGACGGGGTGTTCGGTGCGGAGATGGCGGCGCGGACGCACTTCAAGAAGTCGGCGAAGGCACTCACACGAGACGAGGCGGCGCGGCTGGCGGCCGTACTGCCGAGTCCGGTGCGCTGGTCGCCCAACGGGACCGTTGCGGTGCGTCGGTCGGGGGCGATTTTGGGGCGGATGCGGTACGCCGCGCCGCGGGAGTAGGACTGGTTGTGACAGGACCGGATAGTCGACAGGTATAGCGTCGGAAGTTTCGGCGGTACGAAAAATCCTGTGCGGTCCCACCTTCTATATGTGAGCGCCCGATGCGCCGGTCCCCCACCCGCCGTGCCGCTGCCGTGTTCGCCGGTCTGTTCAGCATCACGCTCGCTGCCTGTGGTGGCGGTGGCGGTGATGGCGGGACGCCTCCCACGACCGTGGCTTCGGTGGTTATCACCGCGCCGACCACGCCGCCGACGTTCCAGACCCTGACGCGAACGGCGCAGTTCACCGCGCAGGCGCGCGACGCGGCGAGTGCGCCGATCGCGGGTGCCGCGATCTCGTGGTCGTCGTCGAACGCGGGCGTCGCCTCGGTGAGCGGCTCTGGATTGGTGACTGCGGTGGCCAACGGCACCGCGCAGATCACGGCGACATCGAGCGGCGTGCCGTCATCGGCTGTCACCGTCACGGTGTCGCAGGTGGTGAGCGCGGTGAACGCCACACCCACTGCGGTGGCGTTCGGCGCACTGGGCTCCACGCGCCAGCTCGCCGCTGCGGCTGTTGACTCGTCCGGCGCGCCGGTGGCGGGTGCCGCGGCAGCCACGTGGACCCGCGTGGGCACCGGCATCTCATCGGTGAGCGCCGGCGGGCTCGCCTCGGCCCTGAGCGTGGGTGTGGGCGACACCGCCGTCGCGACGATCGGCACGCGCACGGCACGCGTCCCGATCACGGTGGCGCAAGTGGTCGCGTCGGTGCTCGTGAGTACGACGGGCGCGGACACGCTGCGCACCACCGGCCGCACCAAGACCTACACGGCGGCCGCGCGAGACTCCCAGCTGAACACCATCGGTGGTGCGACCATGACCTGGTCGTCCAGCGCGAGCGGCGTCGCGACGGTGGGGGCGAGTACCGGGGTCGCGACGGCGGTCGGCGACGGCACGGCGAACATCACCGCGACCGCGAACGGAGTGAACGGCACGCGCGCGCTCATCGTGCGGCGCTACGCGGAGACGTTCGCGCTCACGCCGGGGTCCGGCAACATCACCACCCCGCTCGGTACTAACATCCTGCTCGGCACCGTGCGCGACAGTGTCGATACCGATCTGCCGATCACCTGGGCGTCGCGATCAGGCGCGGTCCTGACGGTGAGCTCCACCACAGGAACACAGACCACGGCCACCGCCGCCGGGAACGGCAGCACCTACGTGCTCATGAGCGGCGGCACTCGCAGCGACTCCGCGCTGATCACCGTGACTGGGCAGGCGACTGCACCGCTGACCGCCAATGTCACGGTCGGCCCATTGAACTTCTTCCGCAGCCAGCGCAACCTCACGCAGAACCCCGCGGTCGACACCATCGCCGTCGGCGGCTCCGTGACGTGGGACTTCGCGGGCGGGCTGCACTCCACGCAGTCCACAGGGAGCCCATCGTTCACGAGCAGCGCCACGCTCACCTCGGGCACGTACGCGTTCACGTTCGCCTCCGTGGGGACGTACACGTACAACTGCGCCATTCACGGCGATCTGATGACGGGACGGATCGTGGTGCGGTAGATTCTGGGGGTCCTTCGTACCCGCACCCCCACCGTCGAGCCGCAGCCATGACTCATCCTCTTTCGTTCGCGCGCGCGCGCCCGCTCGCAGCGACCCGCCTCCCCGCTGGCCCCCCCGGCGCGCTGCAGGCGCAGGGCGCCGCGACCGCGCCGCGCACCGCGGCCCCGGTCCGGCGCCCGGCCGTCGCGGCGCCTGCGAAAATCGTCGCCGGCCCGGTCGCCAGCACCGCGAAAGAATCGGCCTACAGCCAGCTCCGCTGGCGCATGGTCGGCCCGGCGCGCGGCGGCCGCGTCACCACGGTGACCGGCGTCGATCAGGAACCGCACACGTTCTACTTCGGCTCCACCGGCGGTGGCGTGTGGAAGACCACCGATGCGGGTGCCAACTGGTCGAACATCTCCGACGGCCAGATCACCGTCGGCTCGATGGGTGACATGGACGTCGCGAACTCCGACCCGAACATCATCTATGTGGGCACGGGCTCGGACGGCTATCGCAGCAACGTCTCCATCGGCAAGGGCGTGTGGAAGTCAGCCGACGCCGGCAAGACGTGGAAGCACGTCGGTCTCAAAGACGTGGGCAACATCGGCGGCGTGCGCGTGCACCCGAGCAATCCGAACATCGCGTTCGTCGCGGCGATCGGCGATCCGTTCCGGCCCACCAATGCGCGCGGCATCTATCGCACCACCGACGGTGGCGCGACGTGGTCGCGCACGCTCTACGTGAGCGACTCCACCGGCGCGGTCGACGTGGAGTTCCATCCTGGCGATCCGAACACGCTCTACGCCGCCATGTGGCGCGCCGAGCGCAAGCCGTGGACGATCATTTCGGGCGCCATGGAAGGTGGCATCTACAAGAGCACGGATGGTGGCGCGACGTGGGCCAAACTCGGCAACGGTTTGCCGAACGGTCTCGTGGGCAAGGCGAACATCGCGGTGAGCCGCGCGAACCCGTCGCGGGTGTACGTGCTCATCGAAGCGAAGCCGGGTATGGGGCTCTACCGCTCCGAGGACGCGGGCGCCTCGTTCACGATGGTCTCCAACAATCCGCAGCTGTCCACGCGCTCGTTCTACTACACGACGATCACGGCCGACCCGTCGAATGCGGACGTGGTGTACGCCGGCGCCGAAGGCTACTTCAAGAGCGTCGATGGCGGCCGCACCTGGCAGACGTTCCGCACGCCGCACGGGGACAACCACGACATCTGGATCAATCCGTCGAACAGCCAGATCATGATCCAGTCCAACGACGGCGGGGCGAACGTCTCGATCAACGGCGGTCGCACGTGGAGCACGCAGTACAACCAGCCGACGGCCGAGATCTATCAGGTGTACGTGGACAATCAGTTCCCGTATCGGATCTACGGCGCGCAGCAGGACAACTCGACATTGATCCTGCCGTCACTGCCGGTGGGTTCGGGCGGCTTCGATGATCCCATCCAGGGCTGGCGCTCCGGCCCCGGCTGCGAGACGGGTCCGATCATGCCGCACCCGACCAACCCCGATACCGTGTACGGCTCCTGCAAAGGCCAGTACTCGCGCATGTCGCTCAAGACGGGACAGGAGAAGCACTACTGGGTGGGCGCGCAGTCGCTGTACGGCAACGCCACGAAGGACATGATCTACCGCTTCCAGCGTGTGTCGCCCATGGAAGTCTCGCCGCACGATCCGTCGGTGCTGTACTACGGATCGCAGTCGGTGCATCGCACGCGCGATGAAGGTGCCACGTGGGAGACCATCTCACCGGATCTCTCGTGGAACCCTGAGGACAAGCGCGCGGTCTACTCCGGTGGTCCGATCACGGTGGACAACACGGGCGAAGAGTTCTTCTCCACGCTCTACGCGATCCGCGAGTCGCCGCTCGAGCGCGGCGTGATCTGGGTGGGCGCGAACGACGGCCCGTTCCACATCACGCGCGACAACGGCAAGACCTGGCAGAAGATCACGCCGCCCGGGCTCGAGCTCGGCGGTCGCGTGCAGAACATCGAACCGTCGCCGCATCGCAAGGGATCGGCGTACTACTCGGTGCTCCGCTACCTGCTCGGCGATCACAAGCCCTACATCTACAAGACCGACGACTACGGCAAGACGTGGACGTTGCTCACCGACGGTACGAACGGCATCCCGGCAGACGAGCCCACGCGCGTCGTGCGCGAGGATCCGAACCGCGAAGGCCTGCTCTACGCCGGCACCGAATTCGGCATCTACATCTCGTTCAACGGTGGCAAGCAGTGGCAGTCGTTCCAGAAGAACCTGCCCAACACGCCGATCACCGACATGAAGGTGCACCAGAAGGACATCGTGATCTCCACGCAGGGGCGCTCGTTCTGGATCATGCACAACATCACGCCGCTGCATGAAGTGAGCGACGCGATGGCCAGCGCCGACGTGCTGTTGTTCACGCCGCGCGAGGCGTACCGCAATCGGTATCGCGCCGGCTTCGGGGGATTGGAGAGCGCACGTGAGGCCGGAGCGGATCCCGAGTACCCGCCGGCCGGTGCGACGATCGACTACTACTTCGGCGCGATGCCGAGCGGCGAAGTGACGCTCGAGGTGCTGGATGCGAAGGGTGTGGTGCTGCGCCGCTTCTCCAGCCTCTCCGCCGGCGAGCAGCGCGTGGAGCCGAGCGAACCGTCGATGCGCGGTCCGATGTGGGAGCGGATCGGCACGCCGCGACTGCCGGTGGCGGTGGGGCACAACCGATTCACGTGGGACCTCACGCTCGCTGGTCCGTCGGACCCCAATCCGGCGCGCAGCGGCCGCAACGGCCCGGCCGTGGTGCCGGGCACGTATTCCGTTCGCCTGACGGCCGGCAGCATGAAGATCAGCAAGCCCCTCATCATCAAGCCCGACCCGCGCATGGTGCAGGACGGCGTGACGATCGCGGTACTGCAGGAACTGCTCGATCACAACCTCAAGGTGCGCGATCTGGTGAGCGACATGAACCAGTTGAGCGCTGACGTCGAGACGGCGTATCGCAGCGCGACGGGCGAGAAGAAGACGGCACTCGCGGAGATCCGCGCGGTGATCCAGAGCGAAGCGTGGCGCTATGGCCGACCGGGCCTCGCGACGCACGTGCAGTACCTGTACGGCGCGATGATGCGCGCGGATCAGAAGGTCGGCAACGACGCGCGGCAGCGGTTGGTGCAGCTGCGGAAGGAGTTCGACGAGGTGAAGTCGAAGTACGTGCGGGTCACGACCACGATGTAGTGCGCTGCGGGACCCGCGCTGAACTGCGCCGGGCTCGCACCGACCGGTCGGCGGGGCGGGACCTCCCTGCGCGTCTCCACGCGCGTGTACGCTACGAGCCCGCGGCAAACGCGCCGCGGTCTCTTGCTACGCGCGAGGAGACGCTTCGGGAGGACCCGACCCGCCTCGCTTGTTTGGGGGGAGCAGCGCGACCTGCAGCATAGGATCAGACCCATGTGGGAGGCGGGAGCGGAACCCGCGAGAGCGAAGCCTCGCGCGTAGCAAGAGACCGGCGGCGCCGTTTGCCGCCGGGCTCGCAGCGTCAAGCGCGCGTGGCTTCGCGAAGCGGGTTCCGCTCCCGCCGACCGCGACCGAGATCGTCTCGATGCAGCCACATCCCACTGAACCGAACCGCTACAATAGTAGGGTGCTTCGCCTCCGCGCCGCCTCGCCCGACGACCTGCCCGCGCTCCGTACGCTCATCGCGGAGTCGGTGCGCGCGCTCAGCATCGGCTTCTACGATGACGCCCAGCGCGAGAGCGGTCTGCGCCACGTGTTCGGCGTCGACAGTCAGCTCATCGCGGACGGCACGTACTTCGTGTTCGTCGATGACCTCGGTGCGTTGGCCGCGGCGGGTGGCTGGTCGCGACGGCGCACGTTGTACGGCGGCGATCAGGCGAAGTCCGGTCCCGATGACCTGCTCGATCCGGCACGCGAGCCCGCGCGCATCCGCGCCTTCTTCGTGCATCCCGACTTCGCGCGCCGGGGGCTGGCCCGACGGCTCTTCACACACTGCCGCGACTGCGCGCGCGCCGAGGGCTTCACCGCGCTCGAGTTGATGGCGACGCTGCCGGGGGTGCCGCTCTACACGGCGCTCGGGTTCACGCCGATGGTGCACGAGGACGCGGTGCTGCCGGATGGGGTGGTACTGCCGATGGTGCAGATGCGCGTTGCCGTAGACTGATCGTGACATTACTCGATGGTTGCATGACCGTGACGTGATGCGCATGGCTGCGAGAACGCTGTCGGGCCGAAGTTTCCCGCCCGGCAGTCGTTCTGGCTCCTTTGCACTACGTGGTGGATTATGCGCGTCGTCGTCAGCCCTGTTCTTGTCGGTGAACGGATCGTGCGAATCGTCTCACCGGTCGATTCGCTCCTGGAAGTCGAGGAATGGGTCGGTGAGTGGTGGGAGCCGAGTGCGGTCACATTGACGACCGCGAGTCAGGCTCCGAGCGCGTCGATGGCGGTGCTCCGGTCGCGTGGTGTTCCCGTCGAGGATTGTGAGGAGACGCCGTCGCGCCCCTCCGTGCGTGCCCTGCAGTTCCTCATGCTCGCGACCGCCCGTGATGCGAACGATCCGCTGATCGCATCCGACTTGACGACACGTCCCCTGCGCGGCCTTCGACGCAAGAGTTACCCGGGCAATGCCCGCTTCCGCCGCGGCACGGCGACCAAGCGCGCGTCGACGCCGGACGCCGCCGTGCGTGACGCCGATGCCGCCGCCGAGCGCCGACAGGATCGATCACCGACGTGGCAGGGACCATGGCGACGCGCGTCGGATCGGCCGCCCGAAGACAGCGCCGACACTCCGTCGGCGGAAGAGTAACGACGAACAAACCCCGGCACGGGTCGCGCGGGATACGCATGCGTGACCAGACCGATACCGCGTGACGCGGCCATCGGATGCCGGACCGGACGAGACTTGCGCGTCATGTCGCACACTCCACTTACGCACCTCATCCGCCGCGGGTCGCGGATCGCTCGATACGCCCTCGCCGTCTTCGGCCCGATCGTGTCCCCGCTCGCCGCGCGCGCGCAGGCCGCCCCGCCGGCCACGCCACCCGCCACCCCGCCGAGCGCCCCTGCGGCCACACAATCCGCCGGTCGCGGCTTCATCGCCGGAATCGTGATCGACAAGGAATCGGGTCGGCCGCTCGAAGCCGCCAACGTCGTCATCATCGGGACCACGTTCCGCACGGCGAGTGATCTCGATGGCCGCTATCGCATCGGTGTGCCGGTCGGCACCTACTCTGTCCGCGTGCTCCGGCTCGGCAGTGCCCCGACGCAGCTCGACAGCATCCGCGTCACCAACGGCGCGACGACCACGGCCAACTTCGCGCTCGGCAGTATCGCCCTGCAGCTGCAGTCCGTGGCGATCACCGCGGGCCCGGTGCGCGCATCGTCGGAGGACGCGCTGCTCGCGATGCAGAAGGCCGCGCCGCGCGTATCCGACGGCATCAGCGCCGAAGCCATCAAGCGCGCGCCAGGCTCCGATGCGAGTGATGCGATCGTCCGGGTGACCGGCGTCTCCATCGTCGACAACAAGTTCGCCGTCGTTCGCGGACTCGCCGAGCGGTACAGCAACACGTTGCTCAACGGCGTGGAGTTGCCGAGCCCCGAGCCGCTCAAGAAGATCGTCCCGCTGGACCTGTTCCCCTCGTCGTTGCTCGAGTCGATCGTGGTGAGCAAGACGGCGACGCCCGACCGCCCCGGCGACTTCGCCGGTGGGTCGGTGGAAGTCTCCACCAAGGAGTTCCCCGACGAGCGCGTCTCGGAAGGCAGTTTGTCGGTGGGCTACGGGTCGCAGGCGACGTTCCAATCGCTGTCGCAGCTCCCGCAGCGCGGGAGGGACTGGTTCGGGTACGATGCCGGCAGTCGTCGGCAGATGCCTGCCGATGCCGACGTCCCGTTCGGCGCCGGCTCGCCCGCGAGCGAGCGCTTCGCTGAGCGTCTGCGCAACGTCTGGACGCCAGCGCCGACCACGGTGCTCCCGGACCTCGGCGGATCACTGAACTTCGGTGGCCGGTTCGGCGGCGACAACGCGCCGTTCGGCTATGCGATCTCCGGCACGTACAGTCGGCAAGTCGATGCCACGCCGAACCGCCTCGCACAGATCGTCTTCGACGCGGAGAACGGCGCGCCCGACCAGGGCTACACGTCGCAGGAAGCCACGACGACCACCGACGTCGGCGCGATCGCGAACTTCGCGGTGCGACTCGGTACCACGCAGAAGATCGGCCTGAAGAACCTCTTCACGCGCAACTCCGAAGAGCGCCTCTCGCAGACGGCCGGGTTCGAGACGTACAACGGCAACGCCGAGCGCCTGATCTACCAGGCGCGCTACGTGACGCGCGAGCTCCTGCAGACGCAGCTCACCGGCGACCACCTGATCGCCCCGCTCTGGAACTCGCGTGTGGAGTGGCGCGCGACGCGCGCGGTCTCCGCGCGCGATGAGCCCGAGAATCGCTCGCTGATCTACTTCAAGACGCCGACCGAGAACAGCTTCCGTCTCTCGCCGTCCAATCCGAGTCCATTCTGGTTCCGCTTCCTCGATGACCAGGTGTCGTCGGCCCAGGTGGACTGGTCGCTCCCGATCGCGCGCGTGCTCCGCGATGGGTCGCAGTTCAAGTTCGGCGGCATGTACCGTGAGCGGAACCGGACGTTCGACGCCAGCTTCTACCGTGCGTGGGCGAGCGCCGATCCCAGCCTGTTGCCCATCCTGCAGTTGTCACCCGAGCGGGTGTTCTCCGGCGAGATCGTCGGCAACGCGCTCGAGATGCGTCGCGAGGGCGAAGGGTCGCTGCCGTACGAGAGCGACGACGACACACGCGCGTACTACGCGATGCTCGATGCACCTATCACGTCGTGGTTCCGCTTCGTCGGCGGTGTGCGCCATGAGGACTGGAAACTCAATCTGTATCAGGGCACGCGGCTCGCGCCGATCGGCCCGGTGACGCAGAAGCGCACGGGTGATGATCTGGTGTCGGCCAACCTCACGTTCTCGCTCTCCGATCGACAGAACCTGCGACTCGCGTTGTACAACACCGTCGCGCGCCCCGACCCGCGCGAGGTCTCGGCCGACTACTACATCGCGATCACCGGCGATTGCGGCAATCGCGGCAACCCGGACCTCACCTCGAGCAAGATCCTCAATGGCGATGTCCGCTGGGAGTTCTATACGCGCCCGGGCGAGCTGATCTCCTTCAGCGCGTTCTACAAGGACTTCACGGACCCGATCGGCGAACTGCTGAGCTTCCCGGGTTCGTCGCAGTGCACGACCGAGTATTTCAACCTCGAGTCGGCGCAGATCCTCGGCGGCGAGCTCGAGTTCCGACGGACGCTGGACTTCCTGCCGGGCGCCCTGGAACGCGTGGCGCTCGGGCTCAACCTCACGCTGGTGGACTCCAAGGCCGCGCAGCGGGTGAACGAGACGATCACGCGCACGTTCGCGCTGCAGGGACAGTCCGACATCCTCGCGAACCTGAATCTGCTGTACGCGGACACGAAGGGGCTCGACCTCAGTGTCCTGCTCAACTACTTCAGCGACCGCATCGTGCGGTACGGTATCGCGGACATCAGCGCCGGCGAGCTGGCGGCCGTGCCGAACGTCATGGAGCAGGCGCGAGTGAGTCTCGATGCGAAGATCCGCAAGAAGATCGGTCGGTCGACGGTCTCGCTATCCGCGCGCAACCTGACCGACAATGAAACGATCTACTATCAAGAGAGTGAGGCGGGACGCACGCGCACAGGATATCTGCGCCCCGGCGTCTCGCTGTCGCTGGGAGTCGGCTATGCGTTCCGCTAACGGGTTCGTGCGTCGCGGTCTCGCCGCGTTCGCGGTCGCGGTCGTTCTCTCAGCCACGGCGTGCGCGGACGGTTTCGCGCCGTTGTCCGTCGCGTCGGCGCCGGTTGAAGTGAAGGCGGTCGCGGTGAAGGTCGACGCCGTGCGCCTTACCTGGCTGCCGGTGGTCGAAGAGGCGGTGGTCGCGTACATCATCGAGCGACGCACGGACCTGAGCGGACCCTTCGTCGAAGTCGCGCAAGTGCCGCAGGCCAATCTCGGCACGGAGTTCTGGATCGACACCGATGTGCAGCCGGAGACGTTCTACGGCTATCGCGTCCGCTCGGTCACCGCGGTCGGTGATCGGTCGGCGCCATCCGTGGTCAGCGGTGCATTAACGCCGCCGCGGCCGGGCATCGAGATCACCACCAGCTCCATCGTGACGTCGACCATCGCGCTCGACCCCGATGGCTACGAAGTCCTGATCGCCGGACTCGATACGATTCGTGCGAGCATCGGCGTGCAGACCACGCGTCGCTTCTCGCCGCTGCGCCCAGGTACCTACACCGTCACGCTCAGCGGCATCATCGCGCGCTGCAGCGTGAACGGCTCCGTGTCGCAGCAGGTGGTGGTCACGGACACCTCGGCGATCACCATCGCGCCGATCGGCTTCCAGCTCTCGTGTCGCGATCCCAACCGCGGCGACATCGCCGTGGGGCTCGCCGTCACCGGGGCCGACCGCGACACCGACTTCACACTCGATGTCCTTGGTGAAGCATCCGACGCCTCCCTGCCGCCGTCGGAGCGCGTCTACTCCGCGGGGCGCGGCATCAACCTCGCGAATCCCGAGACGCGGTTCACCGATCTGCGTCCCGGCACGTATGACGTCAGCATCTCCGACATCGCCACCAACTGCACGCTCCAGGGAGCGGCGACGCGCACGGTGACGGTCACCGCGCTCGGTGTCGCGAGTGTGAACTTCGCAGTCAGCTGTGTCGGCTCCGGGCCGCCGCCGAGCACCGCGCCGTTCGTGTGGCGCAACACGTGGGCGCCAGGGACGGCGGGCAACGGCGCGTCCGTCACGTTGCAGTTGTCGCTCGATCTCACGCCGACGCCCGCGCAGCGCGTGCAGGGTGTGCAGGCGAGCGTCTTCTACGATCCCTCCGTCCTCCGGTTCGAAGAAGAGATCGCACAGCAGCTACCGATCCTAACCGTCAACGGCAACGTGCCGGGACAGATCTCCTTCATCGCGAGCAACACGTCGGCTCGCGCTGGCTTGGTCCGACTCGCTGACTTCCGCTTCACGGTCATCGGCACCGCGGGTGCGACGTCGAGCACCACGACGCAGAACGTGAAGGCCGGTTCGCCGGTCGCATTCCAGGATTCGATCCGCGTGGTCGAGGACACGTTCGTTGTGGTCGCCGGCGGGGGCGGCAGTGGAGTGAACGCCGCGCCCACGGCCGATGCGAACGGTCCGTACACGAGCACCGTCGGGAGCCCGATCACATTCTCGTCGAACGGCTCCGGCGACACGGACGGAAGCATTGCGAGTTATTCGTGGGCGTTCGGCGATGGCACGACCGGCGTCGGGCCGTCCCCGTCGAAGACGTACTCGACGGCCGGCACGTACTCGGTCACGCTCACGGTCACGGACGACGACGGCGCGACCGGCACTGACCAAGCCACCGTGACGATCGGATCGAGCGGCGGTGGCAACACGCCACCGGTCGCGCGCGCGAACGGCCCGTACTCCGCCGTCGCAGGCACACCGCTCACGCTCTCGGCGGCTGGTTCGTCGGACGCGAACGGGACCATCGTCTCGTACGCGTGGACGCTGGGCAACGGGCAGACCGCGAGTGGCGCGAATCCGACGGTCACGTACGCGACCGCGGGCTCCTACATCGCGACCCTCACCGTCACCGACAATCAAGGCGCGACGGCGACGTCACAGGCCACGGTGACGATCACGGCCCCGCCCTCGGCGCTCCTGCTCACCTGGACCAACGTCGTCGGTCCGCTGGACGTGAACAACAATCTCGTCGCGATCACCATCAGCTACGACATGCGCACCAACATCACCGAGACGCCGAGCGTGGAGGCGCTGCAGACCTTCTCCATCGATTCGCTGAACTGGGACTCGACGGTGTTGCAGTTCCACTCGGTCAGCCTCGGACCGAACATCATCGGTACGTCCAACCAGACCGGCGTCGGGGCGGGTCGCATCGGCCTCACCGGCACCATCAGTGGGGCGCAGCAGCAGGGACTGATCACGATCGCGACGGTGCGCTTCCGCCCGGTCGGCGCAAGCGGGCGCAGTACCACCACGCGCACGTTCCTCGGGCCGCTGATCGGTCCGTCGAGCACGAACTTCTTCGTCTACAACTCGAAAACTGCCATTGTCGAAGGGGAATTCAGGGTCCCGTGAGTGGCGCAGTCTCGGCGAATGTCACAGCGACTTGAGTGGTGTGACGCGACGCGGACCACGCTGATACAGACCGACCCGTTGGGGTGTGACTACCGCAGGCGAACTTCGGCTCCGACTCCACGAGGAGTCACGTGCTCCCCGTCAGGAGTACGCCCCATCCGGCTTCGCCACCACCCTTTGGAGGTTCCATGGCTGTCCTCGCATCGCGTCACTCGTTGACGCGTCGCATCACGTCCACCGTCGCGACGCTCGCGGCGCTCGTCACCGCTGCGTGCAGCGGCGAGAAGGCGCCCGTCAATCCGTCGCTTCCGGGCAATGGCCCGGCGGCGGCTTTCCGTCCGCTCGCGTTCACCGCGGACGTCAATCTCCGTACCGGTGTCGTGAACATCACCGCCCCGAACGCGAGCACGGCCAATGCGCCGACGCTCTCGCTCGGCGGTGTTGAAGCCCCCGCGCTCTCGTTGCTCGGCGGCGAAGCAGTGCGCCTGATCCCGTCCAACTATCAGGCCTCGGCCGTCGGCGCGTTCGCGCCTGGCCTGATCCGCGTCACGTTCGACGTGGTGATCGAGAACAAGCTCCCCGGCATCCGTTTCATCACGCCGACGTGGCCCGTCGCTCCGGCCGCTGGCGTGATCCTGTTCCCGCTCGAGAACGTCGTCACCACCACCCCGGGCGGCGTGACGGGCGGCGACGGCAATGACATCATCGTCGAGCAGCCGAGCTACGGCCGCATTGTGCCGAGCATCGACTGGAACGGCACCGGTGCGGCTGGCAGCGGCGCGCCCTACTCGTTCTTCAACGACGCCGATTGCTCGCTGGCGACGTCGAACGACTGCTTCCGTTGGGAAGCCTATGACCTCGAAGTCCTCCCGGCCCCGGCGACCTCGTCGGTCCGCACGATCGGCTTCGACATCGACCCGACCGTCGGCCAGTTCCGCGCCCGCATGGTTGTGGCCGCTGACCTCGCCCCGGCTGGCGCGGTCCTCCCCGGCACGATCCAGGGCAGCGTGACGTCGCCGGCTCGCGGCGCGCTCTCCGGCGTGACCGTGGTCGTCAGCGGTGGTTCGACCGGCACGACGGATGCGGCTGGTGCGTACTCCATCACGACGGTCGCTCCGGGCACGCGCACGGTCTCGCTGTCGACCTTGCCGGCCGGTTGCACCGCTCCCGCCGCGCAGTCGGTCGGCGTGGGCTCGGGCAGCACGAACACCGTCAACTTCACCGTCGATTGCACCGGTCTCCCGGGCTCGATCGCTGGTATCGTGACGCGCTCCAACGACGGCTCGCCGCTCGCGAACGTGACCGTCGCCGCCTCGGGCGGTAGCTCCACCACGACCGACGCCACCGGCGCCTACTCGCTCACCGGCGTCGCCGCCGGCGCGGGCACGCTCACCGTCACCGGCGCTCCGGCCGAGTGCACCCCGGCTCCTGAGGCGTACAGCCTCGCGAGCGGTGCGAGCATCACCGAAGACATCACGGTCACCTGCTCGGCTCCGCCGACGCCTGGTTACCAGTACAACACCACGTGGGTGGACCTCGGCGGCGGACAGATCGCCGTTGACCTCCGCATCGACATGCGGACGTTCAACCGCGCGGACATCACGGACGTGACGAACAACGGCTTCACCGGCGACCCGCTCACCGGCGCGCAGCTCTCGTTCACGTACGACGCGACCAAGCTCACGTTCGTCGAAGGCATCGGCACGTCGGCTCCGAACATCACCGCCGCTCCGACGGTGAACGGCAGCGTCGCGGGTCAGGTCAGCGTGCTCAACGGCGCCACCACGCTCCGCACCGGCAACGTCGGCATCGTGCGTGTCGTGTTCGACCGCGTCCCGGGCGCCACGGGCCTCGTCGGCACCACCACGACGATCACCGCCGCGTCGAGCCGCACCGGCACGACCACGCTCAACATCATCGCGAACGTGATCAACACCGAAGGCACGTTCATCCTCCCGTAATCAGTCCGCTCGGGACGGCATGAGGTCCGGGTCGACGTCGCAGCAGCAGTGATCGCTGCGGCGTCGGCCCCCCTCCACCCGAGTCAACACACCCACTCTCCGGAGTCTCAATCCTCATGAAGTTCTCACGCAACCTTGCCAAGCTCCCCGCGTTCGTGCTCGCGGCGTCGCTCGGCGTGTCGGATTGCGCCGACGAGCCGATGAGCGCCTTCGGGCGCCCCGGTTCCACCCTGCCGATCGGTCTCGAGCTCTCGTCCGCGCGC
>JADYYN010000209.1 GCA_020853635.1 Gemmatimonadaceae bacterium | reverse complement strand
TGTGTATTCGGGGGCGTCGGTAGCATCTGGGGGGGCAACGGGCGAAATTCCCCCGTCGGAACCCCCGCATCACGCATCCCGCACCGGTCCGCCGTCCGCCATCTGCCTTCCGCCATCCACAATGTCAAAAGACGCCAGCTTCGACATCACCACCAGCGTCGATCTCCAGGAAGTCGATAACGCCGTCAACCAGGCCTCAAAAGAGGTCGCGCAGCGCTACGACTTCAAGGATGCCAAGCTCGCCACGGTGGAGCTCAAGCGTACCGAGGGCCTCATCAAGCTCTCCAGCGACTCGGACATGCGCCTGCGCGCCATGTGGGACATCCTGCAGGCCAAGCTGATCAAGCGCGGTGTGCCGGTGAAGAACCTCGATGCCGGCGAGCCCACGCCGGGCGGAGGTGACACCTGGCACCGCGACATCAAGCTGAAGCAGGCCCTCGATGGTGACACCTGCAAGAAGGTGGTCGCGGCGATCAAGGAGCAGAATTTCAAGAAGGTGCAGGCGTCCATCCAGGGCGACACGGTGCGCGTGGTCTCCCCCAGCCGCGACGAGCTGCAGACGGTGATGATGTTCCTGCGCGGCGAGGACTTCGACGTGCAGCTGTCCTTCGGCAACTATCGCTAGCTGCGCTCCGATCTACCCTCCACCATCCCCCCTCCACCATCTACCGTGAAATTCCACCTCGTCACCCTCGGCTGCGACAAGAACACCGTCGACAGCGAACGTTACATCGCACAGCTCCGTGACCACGGCGCCGTGTCGGTGGCCGACGGTGCTGAGGCGGAACTCATCATCGTCAACACCTGCGGCTTCATCGACGCCGCCAAGGCCGAGTCCATCGACGCGATCGTCGCGGCAGGGCGTATGAAGTTCGAGGGCAGTGCGACCGCCGTCGTGGCCGTCGGCTGCATGGTCGAGCGCCACAAAGCCGAACTCGAGGAAGCCCTCCCCGAAGTCGACTTCTTCCTTGGGGCGTCAGAGACGGAACGACTCGTGCCCATGCTGCACGAGCGCGGCCTCATCGGTGATCCCGTCACACAGCACCCCGGCATCCGCGTGTACGCCGGTGACACACCGTTCGTGCGTTATCTCAAGGTGAGCGAAGGCTGCGACCACGGCTGCGCGTTCTGCGCCATCCCGCTCATGCGCGGCACACATCGCTCGTTCGCCCGCGACGAGATCGTCCGCGAAGCGCAGTTGCTCGAACTGCAGGGCGCGCGTGAGGTGAACCTCGTCGCGCAGGACCTCGCGCACTACGGTCGCGACCGGCAAGACGGTGTGCGTCTGCCCGATCTGCTCGAGGCACTGCTCGCCGAGACGTCGATCCCGTGGATCCGCAACATGTACCTCTACTCGGCGGGCATCACACCGCGCCTGCTCGAGGTCATCGCGGGGGCACCGCGTATCCTGCGATATCTCGATATGCCGATCCAGCACGCGAGCGATGCGGTGCTCGAGCGCATGCGTCGTCCGGAGCGGCAGCGTACCATCCGCGAGAAGGTCGCACGATTCCGTGACGCGGTGCCGGGCGTCGCGATCCGCACCACCTGCATCGTCGGGTTCCCCGGCGAGACGGACGACGACTTCGCGCAGTTGCTCGACTTCCTGCGCGAGACCGAAATCGAACGGCTCGGCGTGTTCACGTACTCGCCGCAGGAAGGCACACGCGGCGCGCTGCTCAACGACGACGTGCCGGAGTCGCTCAAGCTCCAGCGCCTTGAAGCGGTGCAGGAGTTGCAGCGCCACATCACCGCCGAGCGCTACGAGTCGCGTATCGGGACGCTGGCGCCGGCGCTGATCGAAGCGGCCACCAACGAGGATGGTCTCGCGCGCGCGCGACTGCCGTGGCAGGCAGACGACATCGACGGCGTCACGTGGGTCGCCACCGATGCGGCACCAGGGAGCTTCGTCGAAGTGATGGTCGACGAAGTCGTCGATGACTACGACTTCCACGCGACGGCGCAGCGTGTGCTGGCCGAGGTGCCGAAGCCGGTCGCGGAGCCCAAGCGCAGTCGGTCGTTGCCGGTCACGTCGACGACCATCGGGAGTTTCGGTCGGTGAGCCCACGCGCGCGGAGGCGCATGCGCTCGCGCATCACTGGTTCTGCCGTCGCCCGGTACGCCATCGCACTGCCGCTCTTCGTCGCCGCCGTCTTCGGCGGCGTGTCGGGGTGTTTCTCGCGCCCGCTGCCCACCGAGTCGATCCCGATCCCGATCAAGCCGAACCCGACGCCGGCACCCGTGCCGGACACGGTCGAGGCGATTCCCACCGACGCGGCGCCGCCGGGCCCGAGCATCGGGGTGGGGCCGCCGGTGCGTGTGGCGTTGCGTGTGGCCCGCGATACGGCGGCGTTGCGCGCGACCGGGCCTTGGCGCCTCCTCGATGCGCGCGGCGGCGTGCTGGTGCGCTCACGGGCCAACGAGCGCTGGCACATCGAACGCCGCGCGGCCCGCACCCGCGCCGTGCGCGACGACGGCGCAGCCACCCCGTGGACCAACGGCACCGTCCTGCAGTTCCCCGACGACGCCGGGACGGTGCAGAGCGCGGGGAAGAACTACCGTGGCGCGCTGGGCTTCGTCGCGACCGACACGGGGATCCTCGTGGTGAACCATCTCCCGCTGGAGGACTATCTCCGCGGCGTGGTCCCGCTCGAGATCGGCGAGCGAGGACCCGGCGAGCGCGCCGCCGTCGAAGCGCAGGCCGTCGCGGCGCGCTCGTTCACCGTGATCCGGCTGCTCAACTCCAAGGCCGGCGTCGGACGCAGCCCCGACTTCGACCTCATCTCGTCGGTGGGCGATCAGGTCTACGGCGGACAATCGGCCGAACGCCCGGTCGCGGACGAGGCGGTGCGCGTCACCGCCGGCCTCGTGCTCATGACGGCCGGCAAAGTGGTGAACGCCCCCTTCTTCTCCGCTTGTGGTGGCGAGACCGCCGCCGCCGAGGAGGTCTGGCGCACCGACGGTGAGGCGCACCTCCGGCGTGTCAGCGACAAGATCCCGGGCACGGACCGCCACTACTGCGACATCGCCCCGCGATTCGCGTGGACGCGCAGCTTCAGCGGCGCCGAGCTCGACGCCGCCGTCCGGAAGTACCTCGCGTCGGTCGTCGAGGTCGGTCGCAGCGGACCTGGACAAGTGACGGACCTGCACATCGAGCGCCGGACACCCAGCGGGCGGGTCGGGCAGCTCATCGTGCGCACCAGCCGCGGGAGCTACATCGTCCGCGGCAACGATGCTCGCTCCGTGCTGCGCTCCCCGAGTGGCGAGCTGTTGAACAGCTCCTATTTTTCGGTGTCCGTCGAACGGTCGGGCGACAAACTCATGCGCGCCGTGCTCCGCGGGAACGGCTACGGCAACGGCGTCGGCATGTGCCAGTGGGGTGCCATCGGTCGCGCACGGGCAGGGCAGGACCTCCGCAGCATCCTGCGGACGTATTATCCCGGAACCACACTGGCGCAGTTGCCGCCCAGTCTTCTCACCCCGTAGGAGCTCCACGTGCCCGCCACTCCTCCCGCCGGCATCTCTCGCACCCCATTGCGGGTCGCTGTCCTCGGGCTCGGCGCCATCGCACAGACGGCGCATCTCCCCGTGCTCGCGCGCATGCGCGGCGTGCAGGTCGTCGCGCTGTGTGACAACGATGCTGCCAAGGCGCGTGCGCTCGCGTCGCGCTTCGGAGTGCGGGAGATCTTCAACGACATCGAGGAGATGCTCGACTCCGCGGACATCGACGCGGTGATCGTCGCGACGCCCAACCACCTGCACGAGATCCACGTGCTCTCGGCGCTCAAGGCCAAGAAGCATGTGCTCTGCGAACGTCCGCTCGGGCTCAACGCCAAGGCGGTCGAGCGCATCCTCGCGGCCGCGGAGAAGGCGAAGAAGGTGGTGATGGTCGCCAACAACCATCGGTTCCGTTTCGATGCGCAAGCGCTCGACGGGTTCATGCGTGCTGGCGAGCTCGGCAAGGTGCGCGCGGTGCGCGCCGGTGCGTACCGCCCGCGCGCGCGGCAGGCGGCGTGGCGCACGCGTCGTGCGGAAGCCGGTGGCGGTGCTTTCCTCGAACTCGGCCTTCCGCTGCTCGACCTCGCGGGCTGGCTCACCGACTTCCCGCGAGTGGTGCGCGTGAGCGCGAGTGTCGAGCGTGCGCGTGGTGCGAATGCGGTGGAAGAAGCCGCGTTGGTCACCATCGAGTGCGAGGGCGGCTTCACGGTCACCATCGACGTGAACGCCAACTACGTTGGTGAGGGCGAGCGCCTCTGGTTCGAGATCATCGGCACCAAGGGCTCGGCGCGGTTGGCGCCGCTGCGGCTCATCAAGGAGATCCACGGTGCGGCCGAGGATGTATCGCCGACCGGGGCCGCGACCAAGGACACGATGTTCATCCAGTCGTACAAGTCGGAGCTGGCGCACTTCATCGCGGTCGCACGCGAAGAGCTGCCGTACGAGCCGCCGCGTGACCAGGTGCGTGTGTACAAGCTGCTCGACTTGATCTACAAGGCGGCGGACGACGCGAAAGAGATCCGGCCGTGAGGCGGCTCGGCGCGGCGCTGCTGTTGTGTGTCGCTGCGGCGCTGCCCGCGCAGCCTGCCGTGCAGCCCACGGCGCTGTCTACACAGGCTCCCGCGCGCTACCAGATCTCCGTGCTCACGTTCGGCCAAGGCGACATGGTGTTCGAGCGCTTCGGCCACAACGCGCTCCGCATCCGCGATGCGCTCACCGGCTCGGACCTCGCGTACAACTGGGGCATGTTCTCGTTCGAGCAGCCGAACTTCCTCGGACGGTTCCTGAGTGGTGACACGCAGTACTGGGTGGAGGCCTTCCCGTCGCAGTGGCTCATCGACAACTACGCGCGGCAGGATCGCGAGTCGTTCGAGCAGGACCTGAACCTCACGCCGGAACAGGCCGAGCAGCTGGCCGTGGCTGTCGCGGACAACGCGACCGAGGCCAAGAAGTTCTACCGCTACGACTACTTCCGTGACAACTGCTCCACGCGCGTGCGCGACATGCTCGATTCTGCGCTCGCCGGTGCGCTCAAGACGCAGTTCACGGTGGGCACGACGCCTTGGACGTACCGCTCCGAATCCGTACGCCTCACTGCCGCCGATGGACTCGCGCAGGCCGGCATCGATGTGGCGCTCGGTCCGCGTGCCGACATCCCGATGACAGCGTGGGAAGCGATGTTCATTCCCATGCGGCTGCGCGACTATCTCCGCGACGTGACCGTGCCGGTGGCCGGCGGCGGCACGCAACCGCTGGTCGCGGCGGAGCGCCAACTCTACGCGGCACGACGCGCACCGGAGCTCGCGGAGCGGAAGGGACTCACCATCGGTGCATGGGGACCGATCCTCGGGGCGTGGATGGTGCTGCTCATCCCGCTCGGTGCGGCCAGTCGCGCGCGCATGCGCATCCCGGCCGCGGTCATGGCCGGGCTGTGGTACGCCATCACCGGCATCCTTGGCGCAGCCGTGCTCGGCATGTGGCTCGGTTCGGCGCATGTGTTCTGGTACAAGAACCTGAACCTGCTGCTGCTCTCGCCGCTGGCGTTGATCGCCGCGTGGCCCGCCGCACGCGCGATCCTCCGCGGTGCCGCATCACCGCTCGCGCGCGGACTGGTCGCCGCACTCGCGGCGATGTCGGTGCTCGCGCTGCTGCTCGGCTTGTTCGGTGTGCAGACGATGGGTGGGCCGCTGCTGCTCTTCTGGCCGGCGAACATCGGGCTCGCGATCGCGTTCTGGCGTCATACGCGCGCGGTGGCGTGAGTCCTTCAGGCGCGATTCCTCCCGCGCCGGCGGTCGGTGGTGCACCGCGCACCACGCTCGCCGCCGGCGTGGATGTCGGCGGCACGTTCACCGACTGCGCCGCCATCGCGCCCGACGGTCGTGTGGTGACACGCAAAGTGCTCTCCACACCCGAGGACCAAGGCATCGGTGTGGTGCGCGCACTGCAGGCACTCGGTGACGCCGACGGCGTGGTCACGCGACTCGTCCACGGCACAACCGTCGTCACCAACCTCCTGCTCGAGCGCACGGGCGCGCGCGTGGTGCTCTGTGCGACGGCCGGTGCGAGCGATCTGCTCGAACTGCGCCGTCAGGAACGCGTCTCGCTCTACGATCTCGCGGCGCAGCATCCGGCGCCGTTGGTCGCGGCGGAGCAGGTCGTGGAGGTCCGCGAGCGTCAGGCGTCCGCCGCGCATCGTGTCGCGCTCAGCGAGTCGGAGATCGCGCGTGTGGTGCAGGCCACGCTCGCGCTCGCGCCGGACGTCGTGGTGATCTCGCTGCTGCATGCGTACGAGGACGACACGCACGAGCGCGCCCTCGCGGCCGCCCTGCGTGCGGCCGAACCGACGCTCACGGTGGTCGCCGGTGCCGATGTGCTCCCGGAGATCCGCGAGTACGAGCGCACCACGACGGCCGTCGCCGAAGGGTATGCGCGGCCGCGCGTGCAGCAGTATCTCGAGCGCCTGGGTGCACGCCTCGCTGCTGCGTCGCTGCCCGCACCTGCCGTGATGACCTCCGGCGGTGGCATGCGCTCCGCCGCCGACGCCGCGCAGCACGCGGCCTCGCTCGCGCTGAGCGGGCCGGCCGGTGGCGTAGTTGGAGCGGCAGCGGTGCTGCGCGCGGCGGGCATCGCCGACGCGCTCACCATCGACATCGGCGGCACCAGCGCAGACGCGGGGCTCATCCTCGGCGGTGAACCGCTGGTGGAGCCCGGTGGCGAGGTGGCGGGAGTGCCGATTGCACTGCCACGGGTGTTGGTCGACACAGTGTCAGCGGGCGGTGGCTCCATCGCATGGATCGACGACGGCGGCGCGCTGCGCGTGGGACCGCGCAGCGCCGGCGCACGACCGGGGCCCGCTGCCTTCGGTCGCGGCGGTGTGGAGCCGACGGTCACGGACGCGCAGATCGTTCTCGGCCGCATCGATGCGCGTGCGATGAGCGGTGGTGTGGCGCTCGATGTCGACGCAGCCCGCGCGGCGCTGCAGCGCGTCGCGGACCGACTCGGCGCGTCCGTCGAACGCACCGCCGAAGCCGTGGTCCGCGCCGCCGACGCCGAGATGGCGCGTGCGCTGCGGCGTGTGAGTGTCGATCGCGGCGTCGATCCGCGCGGCTGCGCACTCGTCGCGTTCGGTGGAGGCGGCCCGCTACATGCCTGTGCACTCGCCGAAGCCCTCGGCATGAGCACGGTCATCGTGCCGCCGCATGCCGGCGTGCTGAGCGCAGTGGGACTCGCGATCGCCCCCGAGCGCCGCGAGGTCGCGATGAGTCTGCTCGTCCGCACCGACGACCTCGACGCGACGCGCTTTGAGCAGGCCTGCGCGTCGCTCGCGGCGCGGGTGAGCGGCCGCGATCGTCGCTGGGTGGTGCGTGCGCGGTACGTGGGGCAGGGCCACGAGGTCGAGATCGCGGGCGCACCCGGAGACGACGGTGCGACCATCGCGGCGCGCTTCACCGAGGCGCATCGTGCGCGGTTCGGGTTCGAGCTGCCGCGACCGGTGGAGTGCGTCGCTCTCCGCCACGTGGCAAGCGATCCCGGTGCGACGGCGACGTTCGCCGGCCACGACGCCGGGCACACCCACGATGGTCCCGCGACCATCACACTCACCGACGCGACGATGTTCGTCGCACCGGGTTGGCGCGCGACGTCGCTCGCGATCGGTGGCTGGCGACTCGATCACCTCGACGCGGACCGCCGCGACCGTGGCGACGGCGCGCACTCCGCTCGCACGCGCGACGTGCATCCGGGCACGACGCCCACCGCACTCGACCCGCTCGAGCTCTCCGTCTGGGCCTCCACCGTCTCGATGATCGCCGAGGAGATGGGCGCGGTGCTCACACGCGGCTCACTCTCGCCGAACATCCGCGAGCGTCGTGACGCCTCGTGCGCGTTGTTCGACGCCGAGGGGCGCATGGTCGCGCAGGCCGCGCACATCCCCGTGCATCTGGGCGCGCTGCCGGAGTCCGTGCGTGCGGTGCGCGCGCGCGACCCCAAGCCCGGTGACGTGTTCCTGCTCAATAGTCCGTGGCACGGTGGGTCGCACTTGCCCGACCTCACCATGGTCGAGGCCATCGCCGATGGCGATCGCATCGCGGGCTACGCGGTGGTGCGCGCGCATCATGCCGACGTCGGTGGCATGAGCCCAGGCTCTATGCCGCAAGGTGCGACGGAGTTGGTGCAGGAGGGACTGGTCCTCCCACCCGTGCGGCTCGAACGCGAAGGTGTGCCCGACCGCGACCTGCTCGATGTGGTGCTCGCCAACGTGCGCACGCCGGAGGAACGTCGCGGTGACTTGGCGGCACAGCGTGCGGCCTGCGCCGCCGGCGCTGCCGGCTGGCGCACACTCATCGCGCGACACGGACGCGCGCGGCTCGACGCCGTGGCCGCGGGCCTACTCGACTACGCCGAACGTCGCGCCATCGCGCGGCTGCGTGCGATCGACGGTGCCGTGGGTCGCGCCGAGGACGCACTCGAGGGCGACGGCCATAGCGAAGCGCCCGTGCCGCTCAATCTCGCACTCGCCGTGCGCGACGGCTCGCTGCACCTCGATTTCACCGGCTCGTCGCCGATGGTGCGCGGCAACGTGAACTGTCCAATCCAGGTCACGCGCGCCGCGGCGCTGTTCGTGTTGCGTTCGCTGCTCGACGATGACGTGCCCACCAACGAAGGCATCGCTCGGCCCATCGTGATCACCACGCCCGACGACTGTTGTCTTGCGGCGCGTGCGCCCGCGGCGGTCGCGGCGGGCACCGTGGAGATGAGTCAGCGCATCACCGATCTCCTGTTCTCGGCGCTCGACGCCGCGGGGGTCGCCGTGCCCGCGCAGGGGCAGGGGACCATGAACAACGTCACCTTCGGCGGTGCCGGTTGGACGTTCTACGAAACGCTCGGCGGCGGCCAAGGCGCGAGTGCGACGGGCCCTGGGCCTGATGCCGTGCATGTCGGCATGAGCAACACCCGCAACACGCCCATCGAGTCACTGGAGCGCGCGTATCCGATCGAGATCGCGCGCTACGCCATTCGTCGCAACAGCGGCGGTGCGGGGCAGCACCGCGGTGGCGATGGGGTGATCCGTGCGTACCGGGTGCTGGCCCCGTGCACGGTCACACTGCTCACCGAACGCCGCGCGCGCGCGCCGCGTGGTGCGCATGGTGGAGCGGACGGTGCCTGTGGTGCCAATCTGCTCAACGGCGAACCCTTGCCGGCCAAGTGCCGTCGCGAGCTCAAGGCGGGCGATGTGTTGGAGATCCGCACGCCCGGGGGCGGCGGCTGGGGCACGAGCGCGCGGCCGTAGTCGGGCGCGCGTAGTCGGGCGCGCGCACTCGCGCGCGGCCTTACTTGATCGCCGGCCGCGAGCCCGTGCTGCGCCGCCGCGGCGCCTCGACGTGGTGCACCTTGGTGAACACCTGCGCCTGAATGAACGTCGTGAGCAGGTGCGGGTCCACCAGCCCCTGCTTGGACTCCGCCGAGAGGATGTCCAGCGCACGCTCCGCGGGTACCGCGCGCTTGTAGGGCCGGTCCGTCGCGGTAAGCGCGTCGTAGATGTCGGCGATCGTCATCATGCGGGTCTGCACCGGGATCTCCGCTTCGGTCACGCCGCGCGGATACCCGGTGCCATTCAACTTCTCGTGGTGACCGAACGCGATCGCCGGGATGCCCTTCAGTTCCCGCGTCCACGGGATCTGCTCGAGGAACCGGTACGTGTGCGTCACGTGCGACTCGATCTCGCGGCGCTCGCGCGGATCGAGGTTGCCCTTGGTGATCATGAGGAACTTGAGTTCCTCGTCGGTGAGCAGCGGGCGCACTTCACCGTCGAAGTCGATGTAGGTCTGCTGCCCGATCACCTGCAGCTCCTCGAAGCTGCCCTCGGGGAGGATCGTCGGTTCGTTCGCGCGGATGATCGCATCGAGCCACTTGCTCAGCTGATCGCGACGTTCACGACGTAGTTGGTCGAGCCGCGACACGAACGACGGGTAGTCCGCCGTGCCGTGTTCGAGCAGATGTTCGGCGCGCTCGCGCTCGTATTCAAGGTCGGCCTGCTGGAGCAGCCCGTGGAAGCGGTGCCGCAGCAGCGTGAGGTCGCCGGGGTACAACTTCTTCTGCTTCACCAGCACCTGTTCGCGCACGCCCACCTTGCCGAAGTCGTGCAGCAGGCCGGCGTAACGGATCTCGCGCAGCTGCTCGCGCGTGAACGTGACCCCTCGGTACGGGCCCTCACCCGCGTGATCCACCGCCTCAGCGAGGTTCGTGGTGAGTGTGGCGACGCGCGACGAGTGACCGGAGGTCGTCGGGTCTCGGGCCTCGATCGCGGTGACGGCGGCGGTCACGAATCCTTCGAACAGGCGTTCGATGTCCTCGTACAGCTGCGAGTTCTCGATCGCCACCGCTGCCTGCGCGGCGAGTGCCGCAACGAGGTCGGCCGCGCGCTGGTCGAAAGGGATGACCTGTTGCTCCACCGCGTCGATGGACGTGAGCAGCACGTCATGGTCGCGCTTGCGGTTGATCAACTGCAGCACGCCGATGGTCTCGTCCTTGTGCGTGCGCATCGGCAGCACGAGCATCGAACGGGTGCGGTAGCCGAACTTCTCGTCGAACGAGCGGTTCTGCCGGTACGGCACATGCTCGGGCAGCAGGTACACGTCCGAGATCATGAGCGGATCGCCGGTCACCGCGGCATAGCCCGCCAGCGACGAGTGGTCGATCGGGATGGTGAACTCGGTGAACGGCAGCTCGGGCAGCGTGAGGTTCTGCGAGAGCTTGAACCGCAGCGTCGTCGGTGTGCCCTCGGTGTTGCGCTCGGTGAGGTACAGCGAACCCGCGTCCGCCGAGGAGAGCCGCAGCGCCTGCCAGAGGATCATCTCCAGCAGGGTGATCAGGTCGCGCTCGGTGGAGAGCGCGGCGCCCACGCGCGAGAGCTCGCGCAGGTCGAAGGCGCTGGACTGCTCGAGCTGCGCGGCCCGGTACGCCTCGATGAGCGAACGCGCATGGCGCAGCGCGCCCTGCAGCGCCGCGGTGCCGAGCCCCGGCGTGGCATCGGACGGCAACCAGTTGGTGAGCGCGATCGACTGCAGCGGAAGCGACGGCTCGCGCTCGCCCGCTTCGCCCAAGCCCACGAAGGCGACGAACGGCGCCAGCGCACCCAACGCGCCCGGTCCCCCCGAACGCTCGGCGAGCGCGGCATCCACGAGCACCACGGTGGGTCGCTCGGGATCGAGCGATTCCATCGTGGGGAGCCGTTCCACACGCTGCACGTCGAACGCATCGCCAGCTCCCAAGGTGGGGAGGCTGGCGATCGCACGTCCGGCGGGAACCAGGATGAGTGGCTGCACGGCTGGGTGGGGGAGGGAAGCGACGAACCGCCGGGATCCGAGGATCCCGACGGTTCGAAGGTTATCGCCTGCGGAACAGAGTCCGCCAGTGAGACAGGCTTAGTTACCGCCCTCGAGCTTGGCCTTGGCCTTCTTGGCGTCATCGAACTCGGGGAACTTGGCGATCGTCTGGTTGAACAGTTCGATCGCTTCCGACTTCTTGCCCGCGTCCTGCGCCGCGATGGCGCGCGAGTAGAGCATGACGGCCTGGAACGGCACCTTCTTCTGCTTCTCGGCCTTGGCTTCGCTGGTCTGACGCGCCTGCGGGGTCAGCGCCGGGAGCTTGAGCCCCGTGTTGGCAGCGGCACCGGCCTTCGACACCAGCGAGAGGAACTCCTCCGTCTTGCCCGGCTCGGTGTGCGTCCACTCGATGCGACCCGTCTCCGAGTCGATCGACTTGAGCGTCAGCACCATGCGGCCCGACTTGTCCGTGATGAACGAGCCGGTGACCATGTGCTTGGCACCGAGCAGCTTGCCGATCCGCGCGGCCGTGGCTTCCTCCACGCGCCCGTCACGCGAGAGGTTCTGCTCGGCGAGGAGCGTGTCGAGGTTCTCGCGCTCCACCACACGGATGCCGGAGTTCTGCGCGAGCTCCGTGATGAGCAGGTCGGCGATGCCCTTCGAGAGCGGTGCGAGCTCGGCGTTGCTGGCGCCGATGGCACTGTTCACGAACGGCAGCACGGCCACGGTGGGCCGCATATCGTCCTGCGCGAGCACGGGGGCCGCGACCAGGGCGAGCGCGGCGGTGGCACGAGCGATCTGCTTGAACATCGACTCCTCCTTCGGAGGGTTAGAGAGACAGCGTCAGTCCTTCCGCAGCGGCAATGACCTGGAGTGTGCCGCCACGCGCCTTCACCAACGCCCGGCACTCCGCCAGGCAAACATCCAGCTGATCGTCGGTGCGACGCGGCTCGTGGTGGAACAGCACCAACGTCCCGACGCCCGCTTCCATCGCCAGCTCGACGGCATCGGTGAAGGTGGAGTGGCCCCAGCCCCGATGGTGGTCGTATTCCTCAGCGGTGTAGGTCGTATCGTGGATCAGCACTGCCGCCCCACGCACGAACTCCACCATCTTCTCGCGCCAATCCGGCGGCGACCCATACCGCGGGTGGTCCGCCAGCTCATTGTCCGACACGTACACCAGCGCCCCACCTCGTCCTCCCGGTTCGGTGAACCGGTACCCCAAGGCCCCACCGGGGTGCTGCACCGCGAAAGCCGTCACTTCATACCCCGTTCCCTCGCAGCGCGTGCCCTCCGCGAGGTCCCGGAAATCGATCGTCGCGTCCAGTTCCTCGAACGTCACGGGGAACACCACCGGGGACATCTGGTCCCGGACCACCTTGTCCACACTCCGTTCCAACGACTGCGAACCCCAGATCTGGAAGTGGTTCCCGCGCCCGAAGATCGGCGCGAAGAACGGGATCCCCTGGATGTGGTCCCAGTGCGCGTGTGTCAGGAAGATGTCTCCCTTGATCGGCGCCCCGTTCGACCGCTCCATCAGTTCCCGTCCCAGCTCACGGATGCCCGTCCCGGCGTCGAGGATGATCAACCACCCGTCGTCTGTCCGGACTTCCGTGCAAGGAGTGTTCCCACCGTACCGCACCGTCTGACTGCCTGGGGTCGGGATCGAACCGCGCGTCCCCCAGAATCGGACCCGCAAGCTCATTCGCTCCCCCCGTACACGATGAAAGATCGCGGGGGGGCCGACCGAACACCAACGAGAGGGGTCACGATACGGACGTGATGGTGGTCACAGTGGGGATCGCCGCTCAGAGGCGCTGCTGCGAGCGCTTCTCAAGGGCGGTGCGGTCGGTGATGCGGATGCGGCGACGTTCAGTGGAGATCCAGCCGGCCTCCACGAACTCGCGCATCGCACGCGAAACGGTCTCGCGGCTGGCGCCGATCACGTGGGCGATCGTCTGGTGCGTCAATGGCTTCTCGATAAGCTCGCTGCCACCTTCCGTTGCGGCATCGAGGATCATCCGGGCGATTCGGCCCGGTACATCCAACAGGACGAGCGAACCGATCTTCTCGTCAGCCCGGCGGAGCCGGCGCGAGAGTTCCAGTAGCAACGCCCAAGCCACCGCCGGGTTCTGCTCCACACGGCGCCGGAAGTCATCGCGGCGCAGCACCAGCAACGTCGACTCCTCCATCGCTACCACATGGGCCGACCGCGGCTGGTCGTCGATGAGCGACAACTCGCCGAAATGTTCGCCCACGCCGAGGATGCCCAGAATGACCTCACGCCCGTCCTCCGCGACGAGCACGACCTTCACGCGGCCGGCACGCACCACGAACAGCGAGTCGCCCGGATCATCCTCGAAGAGGATCACGCTCCCCTTGGGATAGCTCTTCTCCCGCGCCATCTGCGAGAACGCCACCACCTCGGCGGGGGCGAGCGAGCGGAAGAGCGGGACGGTGGAGAGGAAGTCGGCGGTGGTGGGCGGCATTGCGGGGACCGGTGGGGCGTACGGGCGACACTCGGGCGAAGTTAGGACTGGGGTGGCACAGTGTCAAACCGACAAATGACCAACTGGGCTAGGTTTACGCGCGCGGTGACAGCAGCTGAGTGACGGAGGTAGTCCGGTAACCGAATGGCAGCAGCTGCACTCACCGCAGGACCTTCTCACGCGAGCGACGCGATTGCTGCGACGTCCGTCTCCAAAATGGCTGCTGGCACTCCTGCTCGTCGCCGAGGCCTGTACGGCCGAGTCGATTGCACCGCGTCTCGCGCCGAGTGAGGTGACGGCGTCGGTCGAGGTCGGCCAGCCCGCCGTCCTCGCGTGCATCTTTTGTACGAGACCCCCCATCGGATGCACAGTGCGCATCGACATCGCCTCAACGCGGCGCGATACGTTGGAGGTCGTCGGATGGGCGTCACGTCATCGGGTTCCCATCGTGGGCGGAGACTCCGTGCACTCCCTCCGATTCACCAGGGAGGAGTTCACCGACCTCTTCGGCGAGGTGCGGCTGCCGCCTGGCGCGACGCGCAGTCTGAGCTCGACGCTCAGTGAGCACCGCCCGTTCGATTTCGAGGTCGAGGTCTTCTACCGGAGTACGCGCGGGGGACTGACGTACTCGGAGTTGGTCTCAGGGCGTTGCGGCTCACGGATCGATGCGAACGCGCCGCCACCCGCGCTCACCTTCCTTGATGTCGCACGGACGGTAGCGCCAGACCATGATACCGTGGCGGTCACCTACCGCGTGCGCGCAAACGGAGGTCTGTTCCTGGTCACCGAGTGGTCCGACCTGCCGTCGCTGCGCATCGTGGGAGAGAACTGGGGCGGCGCCTATCGCGAGGTCCTTCCGACAACGCCGGGCACGTTCGAGCGCAGCGTCCGAGTGGTGGTCCCCCGTGACGCTGGTGGGGACCTCTCGCTGCGGATCGAGCTTGTAGATGTGCTCGACCGCGTGGTGCGACTCCGCGTGGATCTCGCCGAACCGTAAGGCGGACAACGAGTTGGGAGTTGCGCCGCCCGTGCGGCGCCCCTTGATATCCGGTTGCTGCTCCCTTAGGATTCGAGGTTCTCCAAGTCCACGCACCTGAGGCACCCATGAAGCCCGAGATCCACCCGACGTACGCGCTCGCCACCGTGACCTGCGCCTGCGGCAACACGTTCCAGACGCGCTCCACGCACGCCGAGATCAGCACCGATATCTGCGCCGCCTGCCACCCGTTCTTCACTGGCAAGCAGAAGCTCATCGACACCGCGGGACGCGTTGAGCGCTTCCGTCAGAAGTACTCCAAGGCCACCGCCTGAGTATCCGGGACCGGCTCGCCGACGCACTACGGCGTGCCACCGAGGTCGAACGAGACCTTCTCGATCCCAAGACCGTCAAGGACGCCAAACTCATGGCGTCCCTCGGTCGAGAGCATCAACGCCTGAGCCTGGTCGTCCAACAGGCCGCGCGTCTTGAGAAGATGGACGAGGAGCTCGCGCAGGCGCGCGAGCTCTTGTCGTTCGATGACCCCGAGATGGCCGCCGAGGCGAAGCAGGAGGTCGCGCGCCTCGAGCTCGCGATCCCCGAGGCCGAGGCTGCCCTCAAGCCGCTGCTCCTCCCGCCCGACCCGCTCCACGACCGCAACGCGATCTTCGAGATCCGGGCCGGCACCGGTGGCGACGAAGCCGCGCTCTTCGCGGCCGATCTCCATCGCATGTACACCCGCTACATCGAACGCCACGGTGGCTGGCGCATCGAGACCATCTCGCTCTCCGACGGCACGCTCGGCGGACTCAAAGAAGCGATCTTCAAGGTCTCCGGCCACGAAGCCTTCGGCGCGCTGCGCTTCGAGTCCGGCGTGCATCGCGTGCAGCGTGTGCCGGCCACCGAAGCCGCCGGCCGCATCCACACCTCGGCCGCCACGGTCGCGGTGCTGCCTGAAGCCGACGAGATCGATCTCAAGATCGAGGACAAGGACCTGCGCATCGACGTGTTCCGCTCCTCGGGCCCCGGCGGCCAGAGCGTGAACACCACCGACTCCGCCGTCCGCATCACGCACATCCCCAGCGGACTCGTCGTCTCGCAGCAGGACCAGAAGTCGCAACTGCAGAACAAGATCCGCGCGATGGAAGTGCTGCGCTCGCGACTGCTTGACCTCAAGATCGCCGAGCAGGAAGCCGAACGCTCGCGCATGCGGAAGAGTCAGGTCTCCACCGGCGACCGCTCGGCGAAGATCCGGACGTACAACTATCCGCAGAGCCGCGTGACCGATCACCGGATCGGGTACACCACGCACGATCTCGCGGGTGTGATGGACGGCAAGATCGACGATCTCATGGACGCGCTCCGCCTCGCGGACATCGAGGAGAAGCTCGCCGGCGACGGCGCGTGAGCCCGGCGCTGGTCGGGGCGGAGACGCCCGATCCCTCGGCGCGGCTCACCATCGGCGAGTTGCTCGACGAACTCGCGGTGGTACTGGCGGGACCTGATGTCCCGCCCGCCCGTGCGGATGCCCGCGACCTCATCGCCTGGGTGCTCGACCAGCCGCGGTTCTGGCCCTCGGCGCATCGCGGCGACGTGCTGCACCTGGATCAGGTCGCCGCGGTGCGCGCGGCGGCCGAGCGCCGTGCGTCCGGCATGCCCCTGCAGTACGCGGTTCGGCGTGCGCCGTTCCGGCATCTGACCCTCACGGTCGACGAACGCGTGCTCATCCCGCGTCCCGAGACCGAGATCCTCGTGGAACTGGTGCTCGCGGCCCAGCGCGGGGGGAAGGGTCGGGTGGTCGACGTCGGCACCGGCTCGGGCGCCATCGCGCTGGCCCTGGCCGCCGAAGGGAGCTTTGCCGAGGTGCATTGCGTTGACCTTTCGGCGGATGCGCTGGCGGTGGCGCAGGCGAACGTGGCCGCGATCCCCGAGGACAAGCGCGACCGGTTGCGTTTCCACCAGGGATCGTTGCTCGAGCCCGTGCGGCAACTGCGGTTCGACACTGTGGTGTCCAACCCTCCGTATATTTCGCGGGCGGAATCGGTGCAGTTGCCCTCGTTGGTGCGCGACTGGGAGCCGCATTTGGCGCTGTTCGCGGACGACGATGGCATGGCGGTGATCCGCGCGTTGGTCCCGCAGGCGGCGGAGGTGTTGGAGCCGGGCGGGTTGTTGGCGATGGAGGTGGACTCGCAGCGCGCCGATCTCGCGGCCGCCGCGGTGCAGGCCGATGGCCGATTCACGGACATCGAGATGCGACTAGACTTGACCGGCCGCCGGCGGTTCGTGGTGGCCCGACGACAGGAGCGGTGATGCTGAGCGACAAGGCGCAGGAACTCGGGCGACTCATCGGCCAGAGTAACGAATACCAGGCCGTGAAGCGGGCCAACGAAGCCCTCAACGGCGACCGCGAGGTCGTGACCGCGCTGCAGCGCATGGACGAACTCCGTCATGAGGCGCAGCAGATGATCGAGCGCGGCGAACAGCCGACGCCGGCCATGGAGCAGGAGCTCGACCAGCTTCTGGGCAAGGTGCAGAGCAGCACCATCTACCAGCGCGTCATCGCGTCGAACGAGAACTTCGACAAGGTGATGGTGCAGGTGAACCAGTGGATCCTCGAAGGCATCAAGAAGGGCGCGACGAGCTCGATCATCACGCTGGGCTGAGCGTGGCGCCTCGCGGTCGGCTCATCGTGTTCGAGGGCGGCGAAGGAGCGGGGAAGACCACCCAGCTCCGTCGTCTCGCGGCGCAACTCAACGACGACCGCATCTCGCACTATGTGTTCCGCGAGCCGGGTGGCACGCCGCTCGGGGATTCTATCCGCGACCTGTTGCTGCACACCGACGGGCACGTGGAGGCCGCGGCCGAAGCGGCGCTCTTCATCGCGTCGCGGGCGCAGTTGGTGGGCGCCGAGGTGCGGCCGGCGTTGGAGCGTGGGAAACACGTGCTGCTCGATCGGTTCCTGCTCTCCACGTACGCGTATCAGATCCATGGCCGCGGACTTCCCGAAGAAGAACTGCGCGTCGCGAACCGGTTGGCCACGCGTGGACTCGTGCCGGACCTCACCGTGTTGCTGACGATGCCGCCCGAGATGGGACTGGCACGCGCTGGTGCACGCGGTGCGGCGGATCGCATCGAGCGCGCTGATGTCGACTTCCATCAACGGGTCGCGACCGCGTTCGCGGCGTTCGGGACACCGGAGTGGCAGCAGACGCATCCGGAATGCGGCCCGATCGTCGCCGTCGATGCCCGCGGTACGGTCGACGAGGTAGGCAAGCGTGTGAGTGCCGCGGTGTATCATGCGCTCCCGGAGTTGGACCGTTCCACAGTGACCAACGCATGAACCGACTCCGCATCATCGGCTCCGCGCTCGTGATCCTCGCTGCCGCGTACGCGGGCGGCTGGCTCGTGCAGCGTGTGGTCCGCGGGCGTGACACCAGCGAGCGCGACGGCGCGATGCTCCTGCAGAGCGTGATGCAGCGCGTGAAGGACAGCTACGTCGATCCCGTCGACGAAGAGCGCATGTGGGAACTCGCGATGAACGGGATGCTCGAAGAGATGGGCGATCCCAACACCGCGTACCTCACGCCGGACCGGTTGGAGCACCTCAATCGCACCGCGAGCAACTCGTACACCGGCGTCGGTCTCGTGGTGGACGTGCGCGACGGCTGGGTGACGGTGGTGCAGGCGCGTCCCGGTTCGCCGGCGGAGAAGGCCGGGCTGCAGCCGGGCGACCGTCTGGTGGAGATGGACGGGAAGTCGATGCGCGGCTGGACTCTCGCGGAAGCGCGCACGGGGTTCCGGGGCCCCACGGGCAGCTCGGTCGCGCTACGGATCGAACGTGGCGCGAGCACCAAGCTCAACGTCTCGCTGGAGCGTTCGGCCATCTTCGTGAGTGCGATCGCTCGCGCGACGGTGATGGAGGGTGGCGTTGGGTATCTCGCGGTGACGACCTTCAGTGACTCGACGGAGAAGGAACTCATCAGCACGGTCGACTCGCTGCGCCAGGCGGGCGCGCGCTCGATCATCCTCGACCTGCGCGGGAACCCGGGCGGCTTGCTCTCGCAGGGTGTGAACGTCGCCGATCTCTTCCTGCCCGCGGGCAAGCTCATCGTGAGCACGAAGGGCCGGGTGGAGACGGTGAACGCCGCGTACGTCGACTCGACGGCGGAGCGTTGGTCGGATCTCCCGGTGGCGGTGCTCGTGAACCACGGCACGGCCAGCGCGGCGGAGATCGTCGCGGGTGCGCTCCAGGACCACGACCGCGCGATCGTCATGGGGCGTGCCACCTATGGGAAGGGCAGCGCGCAAGCGATCTACAATCTCGAGAACGGGGCAGCGCTCTCGCTCACCAACGCGCGCTGGTTCACCCCGCTGGGCCGTAGCATCGAGTACAAGCAGCCGGACGAGACGCCGATCATCGATGCCGACACCTCGCGACCGGAGTTCCGCACGTCGTCAGGGCGCGTGGTGTACGGCGGCGGCGGCATCGTACCCGACCTGGCCGTGGGTGACAGCGCACCGGATCCGGCGGAGCGCCGATTCTACTCGCAGCTCGGCCGCGACGTGCCGGCGTTCCGACAGGTGCTTCGCGACCTTTCCATCGCGCTGGCGCGTGAGGGCGCGGTGCCGGATTCCAACTTCACGCCGCAGGCCGCCTGGCGGCAGCGACTACGCGCGCTGATGGTGCGCCAGGATCTCTACGTCGACGTGGTGACCTACGAGGAGTCCGCGGCGATGCTCGACCGCCTGCTGGGGAACGAAGTCGCGCGAGCGGCGTTCGGTGTGCCGTTCGCGCAGCGGCGTCAGGTGCGGATCGATCCGGTGGTGCAGCAAGCCGCCGAACGGCTCCGGCGCGCCAAGAAGGCGCGCGACGTGTTCATCGCGGAGTGAGCAGCGCGGCCTGATCGATGACCTTCACGCCGGGAGGCGGCGTGAACGTGAACACACCGGCGGGCAGCGCCGAGCCGGTGCGCACTTTGCGGAACTCCAGCGTGCGCTGTAGCCCCGACAACTCCGTGAACTCCGCGCGACGCACCACGGCCGTCTTGGGGTCGATCCACAACGTGGCCTTGGTGAACGGCGCGTCGCTGCCCGAGCGCGGCGCAAGGCGGATGGTGCGCACCGCGGTGTTCTCGATCGTGGAGTCGCGGAGCCCGGTGATGGTGAAGCGCTTGGCCGGCTCCCGCAGCACGGAGGCGGCGATGTCGAGTCCCGCGCCGATCGCCCTCGGCACCTTCAACACCTGACCCTTGGCCGTACTCGGCAGGTAGAGCCACAACACTTCGCCGTCCGCCACGATGCGGTCGTCGGCCGGTGTGGTGAACTTGAAGGCGAACTTCTGACTGCCCTGCTGGAAGAACTCTCCGCTGGAGCGCATGGGCGTGCCACCACGCGCGCTCGTGATGAGCTGCGTGAACTCCGCGCGCAGCGAGCGCGAGCCGCGGTACGTCGCCGCGGTGCGCTCGAGCAGGGCGACGTTGGCGCTGTCGGACGGGGTTGCCGCGGTGCGCGCGCCGCGGGACTGCGTCGCCGCCTCCGGCGCCACGAGCGCAGTCGCGACGCCGAGCGTCACGCACAGCGCCGCTGCGACGAGTCGCGTCACTTCAGCGGGCCGGCGATGCTGCGCCCGATCGCCTCGGCCACGCGACGCAGTTGCTGCACAGTATCAGTGAACTGATCCGGCGTCTGCGACTGCGCGCCGTCCGACATCGCTTTCTCGGGCTGCGGATGCACTTCAATGAGTATGCCGTCCGCGCCAGCCGCGACCGCCGCGCGCGACATCGGCAGCACCTTGTCGCGACGGCCGGTGCCATGGCTCGGGTCGGCGACAATGGGCAGGTGCGAGAGCTGCTGCACCACCGGGATCGCCGTGAGGTCGAACAGATTGCGCGACGTGGTGTCGAAGCTGCGCAGTCCGCGCTCGCACAGGATGACCTGCGTGTTGCCTTCGGCGAGCAGATACTCTGCCGAGAGCAGCAGGTCCTGGATGGTGGCCGCCATGCCGCGCTTGAGCAGCACCGGCTTGCCGATCTTGCCCGCCGTCTTGAGCAGCGAGTAGTTCTGCATGTTGCGCGCGCCGATCTGCAGGCAGTCGGCGTACTCGGCCACGAGATGCGCGCCTTCATCGTCCATCGCTTCGGTGACGATGGCGAGGCCCGTCTCGCGCTTGGCGAGCGCGAGCAGCTCAAGGCCCTTCTTGCCCATGCCCTGGAACGAATACGGCGACGAGCGCGGCTTGTACGCACCGCCGCGCAGCGCGACGGCACCCGCGGCCTTCACCGCACGCGCCGAGGCGAGGATCTGCGCTTCGGACTCGACCGAGCAGGGGCCGGCGATGATCGGCACTTCGGTGCCGCCGAAGACCACGCCGGGGGCGATGGTGACCAGCGTGTTCTCCGGCCGCCACTCCCGCGAGACCTGTTTGTACGGATTGGAGACATGGATGACCTCGGCCACGCCGGGCAGGTCCTCCAGAGACGAGCCGTCCACGCGCCCGTCGTTGCCCACGAGGCCCACGGCCGTGCGCTGTGCGCCCGGCATCGGCTGCGGCGTGTAGCCCTTCTCTCGGATCCAATCACAGACGCGCGCGATCTCCGCGTCGGTCGCGCCGGTCTTCATCACCACCAGCATCGTCGTCTCCTTTAGGCGGCGGAGGGCGCTTCGCCCTGATCGTCCACCGCGCGGCCGTTCATGCGCACGCTCACCAGCGACGACACACCCGGCTCCTGCATCGTCACACCGTAGACGGCGTCGGCCGCCTCGGTGGTGGTGCGCGGATTGTGCGTGATCACGATGAACTGCGTGTTCTTCTTGAATTGATTGAGCATCTTCACGAAGCGCCCGATGTTCTGGTCGTCGAGCGGCGCGTCGACTTCGTCGAGCAGGCAGAACGGGCTCGGCTTGGTGAGGAAGATGCCGAACAGCAGCGACAGCGCGACCAGCGCGCGTTCACCGCTGGAGAGCAGGTGGATGCGCTGCGTGCGCTTGCCGCGCGGGCTCGCGTGGATCTCGATGTCGCAGTCGAGCGGGCGGTCCGGGTTCTCCAAGCGGAGATCGCACTCGCCACCGCCGAACAACGTCATGAAGATCTCGCGGAAGTGCGAACGCACCTGCGCGAAGGTCGCGAGGAACAGGTCCCGCGCCGTCACGTCGATCTCCTTGATCGCCGTCTGGAGCTTCACCTGCGCATCGGCCAGGTCGGCGCGCTGCGTGGTGAGGAACTCCAGTCGCTTGGTCTCTTCCTCGTGCTCTTCGATCGCGAGCGGGTTCACCGGACCCAGCTGCTCGATCTGCTTGCGCAGCTCGTCGGCCTCGGTGCGGAGCGCATCGTCCTCGGCTTCCACCGGCTCGTAGCCGGCCATCAACTCGTCGAGCGGACGACGCCACTCGGCTTCGAGGCGTTCCTTGATCGCGGTGCGCTTGCCCGAGAGCTCGGCGAAGCGCAGCTCGGCGTTGTGCAGCGCGTTGGCGCCCTCATCGGCGCCGCGACGGCCGCTGTTGAGCGACTGCTCGGCTTCGTTGAGCGCGGCATCGGCGGCGCGCACGGCTTCTTCAGCGGCGGCCAGCGAGCCATCGGCTTCGTTCTGCGTGGCGCGACGCGCGGCGATCTCCTGCTGCCACACGCCCATCTGTTCCTCGAGCTGCCCGTCTTCCTGCGCCAGCGTGGCCAGCTCGCGCTCCAACGACTCCAAGCGGGTCAGCGCCGACACACGTTCGCGGTCGAGCCGCTCACGACGTTCGGTGGCGACCTGTCGCCGTGCCTCGGCCTGTGCATGCGCGACCTGATGCGCCGCACGGGCTTCGCGTGCTTCGTCCTGCAAGCGCTCGGCGGCCACCAACAGCGCGCGTGCGCCGTTGGCCGCGTCGTCGGCAGTGACGAGCTGCAGATTGGTCTCTTCCTGCGCGGCGATGCTCGCGGTGACACGTTCGCCGAGTTCGTTGTGACGGCCGGCGAGCTTCTCGCGCAGCGCGACCGCGTCGGCGAGTTCGCGTGCCGCGCGCTCGCGCACGCGATCGCGCTCGTTGCGCACCTGGGCGGCCTGCGCCGCGGACTGCTGCGCGTTGGCGGTGGCATCAGCGGCTGCGGCCGCCGCCGACTCGGCCTGCACGACTTCGTCGTGCACCTGCTGTGCTGTGGCCTGCACGGCGGCGCGACGGATCTCGATGGTGCTCAGCGTCGCGCGTAGCTCTTCGAGTTCCGCACGGCGACGTAGCGGGCCGGCGCCGGCTTCCTTCGCGGGCAGCCACATCGCACCGCGCGCGTCGATGAACCCATTGCCGTCGTTGGTCGCGCGCACCTTGCCGAGCAGCGTGCGCACCCAGTTGCCGGCAGCACCTTCGGTGCGGACGCGCGCGGCGAGTTCGTCGCTGTCGCCGGAGAGCGCGCCGTTGTTGATCGCGTCGAGCGGGAGCAGGAGCAGCGCACCGGGATTTGCTTCCGCGTGCCACGCGCGCACGGCGTCGGCCGCGGCACGGTCGCGCACCACCACGGCGTGCACCGTGGGGCCGAGGAAGCGCTCCACCTGTGCGGCCACCGCGGTGTCCGCGCCGAGGAAGTCGGAGAGCGGACCGAGCACGGCGTCACTGCCGAAGCGGTCCTTCTCGCGCAGCAGTCGTGCGGCGGCGGGGGCGAGGCCCACACGCTCGCGCTCGAGTCCTTCGAGCGCCGCGAGCTTGCCCTGCAGCGCCGTGTGTTCTTCTTCGACGCGCCGGACATCGGCGCGGGCGGCGGCCTCGCGCTCGCGCGCGGTGCGGGCGGCGGCACGGGCCTGGTCGAGCGCGTTCTCCGCGGCCGCGGCCTGTTCGCGCGCCATCGCCAACTGTTCGTCGGCGCCGCTGAGCTCACGCTCCGCGAGCTGCAGGCGCGCCGCGAGCGCTTCGTGCTCGGCGAGCAGGGCCTCGGAGCGCTGTGCGACCTCGGCGAGTTCACGCTCGGCATTCTCGCGTTCGAGCTCGAGGCGACGCACGCGGTCACGCAGTTCACGCACCGCACGGTCGGCATCATCGGCAGCCGTGCGCGCGGCGATCACACCACCACGCGAGGTGTCCTCAGCCGAGACCTTCTCCTGCAACGCGTGTGCGGCGGACTCCAGCGCCATCACACACTGCTGCTCGTCCTGCTGGGCCTGCTCGAACTCGCCACGCACGCGGTCGCCGAACGCGGCGCCCTCGGCGCGCTCCTGAGCCGCACGCTCGCGACGCGAGAGTGCGTTGCGGTGCCGTTCCTCGGCGACGGCGAGCTGCTGCTGCAGTTCGAGCACGGCCTGACGCGCGGTGGCCGCGACGAGTGCACGCTCATGGCGCGTGGTCTCGGCAGCCGCGCGGGCGGCGTGGGAGCTGTCGCGCGACGCCTCTGCGTCGCGCACGGCCTGCTGCGCGGCGGGGAGGGCTTCACGCAGGTCGGCCAAACGCGTCTCGAGTTCACCGAGCTCGCTATGCCAGGCGGTCATCTCGCGCGAGGCGAGCGTGAGTTCCACGGCGAACCGGCGTGTGGTGATCTCGGCGTGCTTCTCGGCGCGACGGCGCTGGCGGAGCAGCGAGCGCACCTGCGTCTGCACTTCGGACGTGAGGTCGTCGATGCGCAGCAGGTCGGCGCTGGTGGCCTCGAGCTGGCGTTCGGTGGAGCGACGGCGATCGCGGTAGAGGCCCACACCCGCGGCTTCCTCGAACAGCTCGCGACGGTCGTCCGGACGGTCCGAGAGCAGGGCGTCGATCATTTTGCTCTCGATCACCACGCCGGAGTCGGCGCCCAATCCGGTGCCGCGCACGAGGTCGTGGATGTCGCGCAGACGGCAGGGCGCGCGGTTCAGGAAGTACTCGCTCTCGCCCGAGCGGGAGAGGCGGCGCGTGAGCACGACTTCCTTGAACGGCACCGGGAGGGAGCCGTCCTCGTTCTCGAAGTGCAGCGAGACTTCGGCGATGTTCACCGCGCGACGGGCGGATGAACCCTGGAAGATCACTTCTTCCATCTTCGCGCCGCGCAGCAACCGAGCGCGCTGCTCGCCGAGCACCCACCGCACCGCATCGGAGACGTTGGACTTGCCGCAGCCGTTCGGGCCCACGATCGCCGTCACGCCCGGCTCGAACGTGAGGTAGGTCTGGTCCGCGAACGACTTGAATCCGTGCAACTCGAGCTTGGTCAACCGCACTTAGAACGTTCTCCCGGTTCGAACGGCCACGACGGGCACTGCGCCTGCGTCGCGGAGCGACAGCGCGAGCAACACCGATTGGCCGGGGGTCTCAAAGGCGCCCGCGAAGAGGCGGGCGTTCCCATCGTCCTGCAGCAACGCATACGCGTCGATCCCGCGGGCTTCCCACTGCGCGAGCGCAGCAGGCACCGCACCCGGCGGCACCGACTCGGCGAGCAGCAGCGCGTACGGCGCACGCAGCACTCGCCCCACATCCTGTCGTACGAGTCCTCGGTCACGCAGTGAAACGAGGAAGGCCTCGGCCTCCGCCCGGTCGCGCCACGCACCGGTGAGGGCCCGGTACCACGTCCGCCCATCCGCGCCGAGCTGGACGGGGGACACGGTCGGCGCGGGCAGTTGCAGCCCGCGCATCGCGAGGGAGGAATTTGCACCCGCGGGGGTGTTCGCCGCTACGAGTTCGAGAGCGAAATGTGACGACCGCAGCGAATCGCCGGGGTTGACAACCGCGCCGAGGGTGATCGTGTCCGCGGCCGTGCCACCGGCTGCCCCTGGCACCCCGTCAGACGCCAACGCTGGCCCGGCGGCGTGAACAGACTCCTCGGCGGCCACCTGGGCGTCACGGGCCGCTGAGCGCTGCGTGAGCCACCAACCCAACGCCCCGGCGCCCGACGCGCACAGCACGGCCACTGCGCCGATGCGCAGACGGCGGAGCAATCGCGCCCGCGAGAGCTCGCGTGGGTGCGGCGGCAACGGCGCCAGCGGAGGCAGCTCCTGCTCCGGGCGGTCGACGGTCGCCAGCAACGGCCACGCACGCATCACGGCCGGCGGGAGGTCCACGGCGATCACGCCGTCCACCTGCGCGATGAGCGTGGGCAGGCCGGGGGCGTCCGCCGGCACCACGATCAACAGCAGCGCATCGACCTCGCGGAACCCGGCGATGAGCCGCGGCCAGCGAGCACTCTCGAGCACGAGCCGTTCGGCCACCGGCCCGTTCCCCGACGGCAGGATGAACAGCCGCGCGTCCTCGAGATGCGGCGTCGCGATCGCCGAGACCGGCAGGCCATCCCGGAAACACTCGAGGAGCCCCGGCGCGTCCGGGGTGCCACGCAGCTCAGGCAGGTCGCCCGCCACGTCGCCCACGGCCACTCGACGGTCCCCGCGCTGTGCCTTCGCGATACCGAGAGCCACTTGGGCCGCGACCCGCGACTCCCGTCCGATCACCAATGCTGCCGCGACGTCCTCCAACGCGCCGGCGACCCGTTCGCCCTCTGCCGCCCATTCCTCGGGCGACACGGGGTCACTCGTCACGGCGCGCCCTCGAACACCCAGTAGGGGAGCCGCGAGGCCATGCCGGCGCGTTCGGCGGCGTCACGCGTGTCGTACGGGCCGAGCACCACGCGCCAGATCGCGATGCCGTCACGGCTACCGGCGATCACCCGCGCCGTGCGTCCGTCCACGACGATCCGATCGGCCATCTCTTTCGCGCGGTCCTCCGCCAGCAATGTCGCGAACGACACGGTCCAGATCTCGCGCGCGGGACGATCGCCCGGCTGTGCGGGGGCGGGTTCGCGGTCCTCGGGGTTCGGCGGCGTGACCGGCGGCGGCATCACGCGTTCGGCGGCGTTGGCGTTGCCGTAGCGCGCGGCCATCATCGCGGCCAACGCGCTGTCCGCGGCGGCCGAGTCCGCGGCGTACTCCTCGAACTCCACTGGCTTGTCGAGCCCGGCGGAGCGCGGACGGAATCCGTTGTAGCGCGCCTGCAGCCACAGGTCGGACGCGCCGCGCAGGTAGCGTAGACGCTCGCGGCCCGTCTCAGCATCGACGTGCACCACGTCGGCTCCGCGGGTGAGCAGCACTCGACCGTCGGGCGTGACCAACGGCAGGTCCTCGCGCCAGCCGCCCGGCAGCGCGGCGATCACGCGCTGTGTGCCCAGTGAGACGACGTGGATCGAATCGTTCGCGGCCAGCCGAACCAGCAGGTAGCGACCGTCCGGATCCATACGCAGACCGATCGGGGCGCCGGGCAGCGGGATCTTGCTCATCTCGCGCTCGGCGAAGCGGTCGATCACCCGCAGAGCCGACTCCGACGTTCCCACGAACAGTCGGTCGCCGCTCGGCGTGGTCTCGATCACCGAGATGGAACGACCCATCGAAATGGAGAGTGCCGTCGTGAGGTCGCGCGAGCGCAGCGCCGTGACGGTCTCGCCGGTGACGAACCACACGCGGTCGCCGGCTGGCGTGCGGAGCACCTGCTCCACGCGCGGCAAGGTGGCGGAATCGGTGAGCCGCGTCTCGGGCGGGATCACGCGCGAGATGCTCGCCCCGCTGTTGCCGTTGCGCACGGTGATCAGTGCGCCGTCCGGCTGCGGGACGAGCAAGTCGGCGCCGCCGGCAGGCTCCCAACTCCAGGTCGCCACCGGGGTCACGCGTAGCACGCGGCCGTTGGCGTCGAAGCCGAAAACGGACGCGCCCTCGGCGCGCGCGGCGCTGCCGAGTACTGCGCTGCCGAGCATTTCGACGTTGCCGAGGCGCAGGTCGACGGAGTACACGCGCCCCGCCGCGTCACGGCCGAGCAGGACACTCAGGAAATCGTCGAATCCGAGGACAGCGGACGTCGCGGGGACCTTGTCACGCGACTCCCAGAGCACGGAGTCGCGACCCGCGCGGTAGGCGTACGCGTGCCCGCCATCGCGCGGCACGCGGATGATGATCGCGTCAGGACCGACGCCGGAGGGAACGGAGCTGGCGACGAGGCGGGTCTCGCCGCACGCGGCAGCGACGAGACCCAGGAGCAGGACGAGGAGTGGGCGCACGACCGGAAACTAGCGCCCTCGGGGCGTCAGAACGACTGCCCCAGCGTCCAGAACCAGTAGCCGCGCTTCAGGCTGCCGTCGCGCGGGATCGAATAGTCCCAGCGCAGCAGCGCGAAGTTGAACAGGTTGAGCCGGATCCCGAACCCGTAGCTGCGGAGCGGATACCGCTCGGTGATGAAGTCGTAGTTGTCCGGCCGCGTCAACGACACGGACTGTCCCTTCGACCACGCCATGCCGAAGTCGTAGAAGACGAGGCCGTCCACCGGCGGCAGCGAGATCGGCAGCACGCCGAGGTCCACGCGACGCAGGAGCGGGAAGCGGAGTTCCGCGTTGGCATAGGCCACACGGCTGCCGAGCAACTGCGTGGCCGCGCAGGCCGACGGGTCGGTGGTGGAACTCGAGCAATCGCCGGCGATGAGCTCACGGTCGTAGCCGCGCACGAAGTCCGGCCGCCCGATGAACTTGGGGAACTCGGTCTCGTTGCGTCCCACCGACACGTTCGCGGCCACACGCGTCGCGAGCGTGAGGAAGTTGAAGAGGATCGCGTCGTAGCGGCGGTAGTCCATCCCGTACGTCGTCCACGCCACGTTGCCGGCGATCTGCTCGATCGAGAAGCGATACCGCTGACCGTAGATGCCCCCGGTCGCCCCCATGAGTGCGTTGTCCTTCACGTACGCGACGGACGGGGAGAAGTAGTTGAGCGAGCTCTGGTTCACGATCGAGTCGAGGAAGAACCCGGTCGAGAAGCCCTGGTTGAGGTCGATGCCCTGGCTCACGTACATGAGCGAGCGATCGATGTTGGTGAAGCCCGCGCCGAACTCGAACCGCGAGAACCGGTTGAGCGGGTAGTTCACGCTCACGTACGGCGAGCGCATGATGAAGCGGGCGATCGCCTGCGTCTGCAGGAAGAACCCGCCGCTGCCGGTCTGCTGCGAGGCGGCGAGGAAGAAGAACGGCTGGTGCTGGAAGCCGATCTGGTACTGGTAGCGACCGGCGAGGCTCGCGTACTCCGCGAACAACTGGGCTTCGCTGATGCGGCCGTTGATGCCCCCCGCGAGCGTGAGCCGCTTGTTGCCCAGCAGGTCCGCCAGTACGATCGCCGTGCCGCCGTAGACACCGCGCCCGAAGTTGTCCTGGGCGTAGCCCACCGACGGCTGCGCGACGTACTCGGGACGCAGCGACCCCTTGTAGCGATTGCGCGTGAAGGTCCCGGCATCGGGCAGCGCGAGTGTGGCACTGTCGAGCAACGCCGCCACCGACACGCCGGTCTGCTCCGACGTCGTGGGTGTTCCCGTCGGGCGGAGACCGCCATCGCCGCGGTACACCGCACGTCGACGCGGATTCGCCGCCGCGTCAGCGGCCGCACGGGCCACCGCGATCGAGTCGCTCATCGCGCGTGAGAGTGACGCCATGTCGGCCGCCGCGGCCTCGCGCGCCAGGTTCGACGCATTGTCCGCGGTCGCCGCCACCACGGTCGGCTGCGACGGACGGAACGGGTCCTTCTTCAGCTGGCGCGGATTGACGATGCTCCAGATGGTGAAGTCGCCCTTGTCGTGGTACGTGAACGCCAGCTTGTCTGCGTCGCGCGCCCAGGTCATCACCGGGCTGTGCTCGGTGAGGGAGATGACACCACCCACGAACTTGGTGAGCTGGAAGTGCTGCTGCTCGCCGAGGTCGTAGAGGAAGAGCTGCGGGATCCCCGTGCGATCCGACACGAACGCCAGCGACTTGCCGTCCGGCGCCCAGTTGGGATTGAGGTTCTTGCCATCCTGACCCGGGATCACCGTCGTCTCGCCGGACTCGAGGTCGTACATCGAGATCTGCCACGGTCCGAGCTTCAGGGTGGCCAGATCCGTCTGTGGGCCACGCTCGCTCGCGAATGCGATGTAGCGACCGTCCGGCGACCACGACGGCATGAGGTCGCCGTACGGGTCATTGGTGAGCCGCTGCAGATTCCGCCCGTCGGCATCGATCATGTACAGGTCGGAGAGACCGCCTTCGCTGCCGCTGAACGCGATCTTGCGGCCGTCCGGCGACCACGTGGGTCCGATCAGGGCCTGCAGCTTGGTATCGAGCCGTCGCACGACCTTCTTGCGACGGAGATCGTAGATGTAGAGGACGTCCTTGCCCTTCCGCTGCGCGGTGAACGCGAACAGGCGGCCGTCCGGGGAGAACGAGCCCTGCGAGTACAGGAAGCGCAACTCCTCGAACTCCGGGTCGAGCGTGCTCTTCGTGAGCCGCTTCACGCGCTTGCCGGTGGTCGCGTCCGCGAGATACAGGTCGAGGAACACCTCGGCGCGGAGCAGCGAGCCGGTCGAGATGTACGCGATCTGCTTGCCGTCCGGCGACAGCGCCGGTGCCACGTAGATCGGCACGATGCCACCCGTGCGGCGTGCGTTGAGCATCGCCGATGCCACCTTGCGCGGCCGCTCCAGCTCGGCGACCTGCGGCAGGAACTTCGTCTGCACGTCCTCCTGCCACTCGTCGCTCAGGTCCTCGAGCGCCATGCCGGTGTACCGGCGGAACGCGCGATCAACGCCGAGGCTCGGCGTGGCCTGCATGATCTCGCCGATCACCTCATCGCCCCAGCGCTTGCCGACGTACGCCCACAGCGATTCGCCGAAGCGGTACGGGAAGTAGAGGTCCGGGCGATCCGTCATCTGCTCGACGCTCGGGATGTTGCCGTTGAGCGCCGCGTCACGCATGATCGCGTCGGTGTAGACGTGCTTGGGGCCGATGGAGAGATACTCGGCCATGCCTTCGGCGTACCACAGCGGCGGATTCACGGCGGCGAGGGCCTGCATGCCGGCGCCGGCGCGCCCGCGCGCGAAGATGTCGTACTGGAACACGTGCACCATCTCGTGCGTGAGCACGTGTTCGGCCTCGCCGAGGTCCCCGGCGAAGAAGAAGATGTTGCGTTGCCGGAGCGCGTCGGTGACCCCGCCCGTGCCTTCGCCGAGATCGCCGGTGACGTTGTTCTGTCCGAACTCCGTGCGCGAGCCGAAGATCAGGATGGGCTTCCGCTCGCGGAACTCATGGCCGAGGATCCGCTTGAGTCGCGCGTAGCTGCGCTCGGCCATCTGACCGGTGTACCGCGCCGCTTCTTCGAGCTCGGGATAGTAGTGCACGTCGAAGTGCTCGGTCTTGAGCACCTGCCAGTCGAACGTGCGGAACTGGACGTGGTTCTGCCCGAAGTACCCACCCTGCGCCGAGGCGGGCAGTGCGGTGACGGCGAGCAGGGCGAGTAGGCGACCGAGACGACGCATACGGGTGACTCCTCAGGCGGAGACGGGGACGGCCGGGGCATCGCCCCAGAGCCGTTCAAGCTGATAGAACGAACGCAGCGCCGGGTGGAACACGTGCACGACGAAATCGACGTAGTCGAGCAGCACCCAGCGACCTTGCTCGAGCCCTTCGATGGACTGGACCGTGAGGCCTTCCCGCTTGAGCTCGTCCATCACGTGGCCCGCGGTCGCCCGGACATGCGTGTCCGAGGTGCCGCTGGCGACAATGAAGAAGTCCGCCATGTCGGAGACGGGGCGGAGGTCGAGCACAACGACGTCGTTGGCCTTGTTGTCCACGAGGACGGACGCGGCGCGACGGGCGGCGTTAAGGGAGTTCGGGGCGGCCTTGGCCATCGGTTGGGCAGGGGAGAGGCGACTAGAAGTGCGAACCCGTTGGTATGGGAAAGGTTCCCCGCCCACGGGGCGGAAGCAAGCGACGGGGCGGTCCGAACTCGGACCGCCCCGTCACAGTACCCGCTTCACTCCACCTTCTGTCATCTACCTGCTACCATCAGCCCTTAATGACCCACACCTTGATCTCGGGCTTCACATCGGCGTGCAAGCGGATCGGCACCTTGTAGACGCCGAGCGCCTTGATGGGCTCGTG
>JADYYN010000208.1 GCA_020853635.1 Gemmatimonadaceae bacterium | reverse complement strand
CGCTGATCCGATCGAACAGGAACACCTTCATCACGCCCGACGCACCGAACATCAGCGCGGCGAGACCCTGGAGTACCCATAGCACCATGTGCACCGAACACCCCCGGTCGTCGTGACGTCGGAACCTGCGCGTGCTGGATGATACCGCTGCCGTGGCGGACCGCTAGGCGCGGTGTTTCGAGCGCGGTGCTACGAGCGCGGCGCCGGGCGCTCGGCGTCGTCAGTCCTCGATGACTGACGCCCCGCGTCGTTTGAGTTCGGCGAGCGAATCCAACATCCCTTGCAGCACGTCCGGTGGGTGTGGCGTCCAGTCCGTGATCGTTCCCACGATCCGTAGCGCGGAGGTACTGCGATACGACTGCGTCGGATTCCCGGGAAAGCGCTTGTTCGTGAGGTTGGGGTCGTCCTCGAACGGTCCCGTCGGCTCAACTATATAGATGTGGCCGCGCTCTTCGATTCCGGAAAGCGCCGTCGCCAACTCGGCTCCCCAGATGGCGGGTTCCATGAGGGCGGAGAAGTACACGTGTTTGAGCGCGCGACCGGCTTCGAAGTGCGAGTGGAAGCCGGTGCTGATCAACTCGCCGACGGACAGCTGCGCTTTGGTTCCGTGGAAGAAGGGGCCGGGCAGGGTGTGGCAGTTGTCTGCGGAGATCGGGGTCCAGTGCGTGGTCATGTCTCTGCGCGGTGGCGTGCAAGTGTGCGATTGTTCGTGCCGGAACTTCGTCTGCCACGCTGGGCGTTGCGCGATCGAGAATCTCTGCTGACTTCGCCCGCCGAGTTCGAGGACGCTGAACTCAGGCCAGCAGTACGCGCGACTACCTCGCGCCCTGCCGCCGACGATCCGGTCCTTGTCGCATGTAGAGCAGCGTGATTCCTGCCTGCGGCCGCATCTCCTGTCGACACAATTTCCGCGTGCGGTCATCGACCCAGAACGTCACCGGCATGCCCATGAATTCCGCCTCCACGCGCCAACACTCGGTGCCTTCGATCCGCTCGCGGCCCGCCACGCGCGCGGTCATGGGCACGACCACTCGCCCCGATGGCAGGAACGCCGGCACGGTGTCCTGCCAGCCCTCGGCAAGAGGAGACGCGCGCAACACGAGGTCGAAGCTCGCTGAAGAGAACACACGCCTCGGCGTCGCCACGTCGATCCGCACTGAGTCGCCGGTGGGCTGCCGCAACCATCCGCGCACGTGCCCCTGCTCGTAGGTGACGGTCTCGATGCCACTCGCTCGATAGCTCGCGCTGCGCAGCGGCGACAGCGTCGATGCGTCATCGACCAGTGTGTCACGGCTTGTGCCACTGAGGCGGCTCGTTCCGGCATACACCCGATGGAGCACGCGGAGCCCGTCGAGCGTGCGCACGGTGAGCTCGTCGACGACCATCCCGATGAACGTCGTGTCCTGACCGCGCACCAGATACTGGTACAGCGTATCGGTGCCGGTTTGCAGCGTGCTCGGGTCCGGGTGGGACGACTGCGCGAGCGCAGGAGCGCCGCCGAGCACGCCGACAAGAGGGATCGCGAGAAGGATTCGACGCATGGCGCACGCTCAACGGAGAAGGGGGCTGGGAGAGACGAGGTCCTGGTCTCGCCCTATTCCTTGAACCGCACCGTGCGATACACCGCCAGCTGTATCGTCACGTGTTCCTCACCCGCCGCCTCGCCGCTGATGGAGAACGGCGGTGGCTGGGTGAAGTTCACGCTGGTCGCCAGTCGGCCCACCCCCATCTGCCGCATCACCGTCGCCTGACGACCCGCGATGATCTCGGGCACGGATTCGGTGCGCACCGGACTGCTGTTGGCGTTGGACGATCCGCTGATGTTCTGCGGGCTCGAGGTGGACCCGCTCCGGATCATCACGCGGTTCGCGGTGTGTTGCCAGCGGATGCTGCCGCCCGCGTAACTCGCGCGTGTGCCTCGCACGCGCCAGGTCGCCGGCACGCAGAAGGTCACGTTCTCCGCGGTGATCTGTTTCCACTCGCCCGTGCCCTCTGGCACCGGGACGGTGCAGGGGACGTCGGCGGCGGCGAGTTGGGCGAGCAGGATGAGCATCTTCATGGGGGTCTCTCAAGTAGAAGTCAGACCCGTTCACGATACCGCCGGGTAGGGCGCGCCGCGAGGGGGACGCCCCGCCTTGTGACGAACCGGCCGTGATCTCAGTGCGCCGCGTCGTATGCGATCACCGCGCCTCCATGTACGCGCGCTCCAACCCCGCCACATCGAGCTTCACCATCTGCAGCATCGCATCCATCACCGCCTTCACCTTCACCTTGTCCGTGTCGGCGATCAGCTCCATGAACCGCCTCGGCACGATCTGCCACGTGAGCCCGAACTGATCGGTGATCCACCCGCATTGCAGCGGCTTCGCGCCGGCCGTCACCAACGCGTCCCAGTATCGATCCACCTCCGCTTGGTTCTCGCAGTCGACGAAGAGCGAGAACCCCTGCGAGAACTGGAAGTAGGCACCACCGTTGTATCCCATGAACCGCTGTCCACCGATCACGAACTCGGCCGACATGATCGGTCCGTCGGCGCCCATGCGGGCCGAGGTGGTGATGCGGGAGTCGGGGAAGGTCGACGTGTAAAAGGCGATCGCCGCTTCAAGTTGATCGTTGAACATCAGGAACGGCGTGACCTTGGGTGTCGCGCGGGGGGCGGTCATGTAGCCCCCATCGCCGCGAGCACTTCATCCAGCAGCCCGAACTGTTCGCCCGCGGCACCAGTGCCCGAGCTGCCATTCGCCAGCGCCTCGTCGAGCGCCTGCTTGGATGGATACCTCTCCGTCATCGTGAGTCGCGTGGTGCCGGCCTGCTCCTCGAGCGTCACCGTGGAGATCACCACCTCGGGGCTCTCCTCGTTGGTCCACACGATGCGCGAGTGCGGGACGACATCGGTGTAACGTCCGAAGAACGCCATCGGCTCCTCGACCGCCGGGTGCTTGAACACGAGGCGATACGTGCCGCCCGTGCGCACGTCCATCTCGCAGGAGAGGAGAGTCATGCCGAATGACGGCGGCACCCACCACTGCCGGAACAACTCCGGTTCGCTCCACGCTCTGAACACGAGGCGGGCTGGGCCGTTGAACTGGCGTGTGACGGTGATCTCGACATCGGATGTGCGTTCGACTGCGACGAGGTGCTTCATCGGGTCCTCTCTTGGTGTTGTAGTGTGTCGATGACCCGATCCAACGCATCGAAACGGGCTTCCCAGCGCTGACGATACCGCGCGATCCACGCGGCCTCCTGCTCCAGACGGCGCGCACCCAGTCGGCAGTTGCGCACGCGACCGACCTTCTCGGTGGCGACGAGCCCGGCGTCCTCGAGCACCCCGACGTGTTTCTTCATGCCGGTGAGAGTCATGCCGAACAACTCGGCGAGCTCGGTGATCGAGGCGTCGGCGCGACCGAGTCGATCGAGGATCCCGCGCCGAGTGGGGTCGGCGAGCGCGGCGAACGATGAGTCGAGTGCGGCGTGATTAAACTGAACCATATGGTTCAGTGTAAGTCCGCAAGGAGATTTGCGCAAGGGCAGGCGAGAACGACTCGGCGGAGCGCCAGCGGCGACCGCCCAGAGTGTCAGTCGCGCGCGCGCCGGTAGTGCACGGCCACCGCACCCATCGAAAGCGCCTCAGACGACACGAGTTCGAGTCGCCGCGTGCCGATCAATCCCTCGCCGAACAGCGTCGGTCCGTGTCCCGCGATCCTCGGGTGGACGAGGAATCGGTATTCGTCGATGAGGTCGAGTCGATCGAGCGCCGTGGCGAGCTTGCCGCTGCCGATCAACACGCCGGCGGGGGTAGCGTCCTTGAGGGCTTGGATGCTCGCGCGCAGATCACCGCGCACATGATGACTGTTGGTCCACGGGAAGTCCGTCCGTGTGGACGAAACCACATACTTCGGCTTGGCCTCGAGTTTGACGGCCCACTCATGGATCGCCGGCGGCACGTCGTGCTCGCCGCGCGCGACGGCCGGCCAGAAGCTCTCCATCATCTCGTACGTCACTCGGCCCCACAGCATCGCACCGCCCGAGTCCATGAGGCGCGTGAAGAACGCGTGGGTCTCGTCGTCAGCGATGCCTTCGCGATGGTCGACGCAGCCGTCGAGGGTGAGGTTGAGGCTGAAGGTCAGGAGGCCCATGCCGACGAATCTACTCCGTGCCGCCGCTTCAGCGCGCGACCGGTCCTCCCACGAGGTCCGGAATCCGCGCGGCGGTCGCCGCCACGTCGACCCTCTCCCCCTTGAGCGGCCCCGTGAGGAACGCGGTGAGGAGGTCCGCCGTCGCTCGATGTGTCTCCGCCGGCCCGCGCCCACCACCGATCATCTGCGCCAGCAACCAGCGCCCCGGCGGCGCGACGTAGAACAGCGCGTCGGAGAAGCTGTAGTGATTGGCGCGCTTGAGTTCGTAGCGAAAACCGGGCGCGGTCATGTTGGCGAGCAGCTTGCCATTGCCGGCGTGGAAGATCTCACCGTGTGGTGCTTCGTCGAGGTCACTCTGCAAGAGCAAGAACGGCTGCGTGAGGATGCGGTCGGGCAGATCGCCGTACGGCGTGCCGTCGATGTTGGCCGCGGCCACCACGCGGGCATCCTCGCTCATCACCATCGCCGACACCGCACCGCCGAACGAGTGCCCGATCACCGCCACCTTCGATACGTCGATCACGCCACTGGTCACACCGCCGCGCAGCGTCTCCGAGAGCACGGCCGGTCGTGCGAGCTGATCGATGACGAAGCGGATGTCTGCTGTGCGCACGCGCTGCTGCTCTTCCATATAGTCGCGGCGATCGTTCGGGCCACGTGGGAAATTCTCCTGCGTGCCCACCACGCTGCCGTCGGCCAGCTGCGTCACGCCCGACTCGAACGGATGATCGAGCACCACGACCACGAAGCCGCGAGTCACGAGTTGCGTCGCGAGTCCGGTGTTCATCGCGCGCGCGGCGCCGTAGCCGGGCGAGAAGATCACCACCGGCCACGCGCGCGCTCCACGCCCCAGCGGTGCGGACGCTCCAGCGTGCGAATCGATCTGATGGTAGCGTCGCAGGAGGAAGCTCGGCACACCGCTCACCTCGGCTGGCAGTCGATCGGTGCCGTCGATGTACGGCACTCGTGCGTTGCTACTCGACGCGCTCCGGAGCGAGGTCGGGTACCAGACCTGCGCGATCACGCTGCGGTGGTCAGTGGTGTCGGCGGTGTGTGGTTCGTCACGAGTAGTGTCGGTCCAGCGATAGATCTCGGTGCCGACCGCGTAGGGTCCGTCCGGCGCGGGAATCGACGGAACGGCGGGCAGGATCCACACGCCGAGTGAGACGGCGGCGAGCCCCGCGAAGCCGACTCGGCCGAGCTGGCGCAGCGTGGCGCTGGTGCGCAGTGCGGGTAGGACGCTCAGTGCGAGCAGTGGATACGCGGGAACGCTCTGCCAAGTGAAGCCGTATCGGGCCCACTGCGCGGCGGCGAGTAATGCGACGAGTGCGGCGGCCGCGGCGCGTGGTGCGGCGCGGGTATCGGGCGCGAGCAGTCGCCACGCGGCGAGGGAGAGCGCGCCAACCAGGAAGATCAGGTCGAGCAGCAACATCAACGGGGCAGCGAAGGAAGGCGCATCGGCGGTATGCAAGCATATCCTGCTGTGCGTTGTGGGCATAGCCTGCCGTCGCGTTGCTGACGGGTACTTCACCTACCAAGTATCCACACGCGCGCGCCTCCGGTTTTCCACTCTTGCGTAGTCGCGCGCCGAGTTGAATAGTGGAAGCGCAGAGTGAGGGCGATGCCTCCACAATGCGTGAGCGGATCGGGCACTTGGTCCCGGTTCCTTCTCTTCGGAGAGGGCGTGGCGCGAAGCGCAGGGCGCGCGTTGACCCGCTGCCTACACCCCGCCTGGCGGGCGGGGACCGTCGCCATCGCGACGACAAGAGGACGCCGGGGTCTGGTTGACGCCCCGGCGTTCCTCATGTCGCTACTCCGCGCCCTTGAGCGGCCGCTCCCAAAAGACGCCGGTCCCTGCCGCCGGACCCGTCGCAACCTTACAGCGGTTGCTGTGCCGCCGTCCGTCCGGCGTCGTGTACTCGACGTCATACGTCATCGTGCCTTCGTCATGATCGAACCAGTCTGCGCTGAGTTCGATCTTTGTGGCATGGACGCGGCCGAGCGCGCCGAGCACCTGCGCCTTGGCGAAGTCGGCGCGCTCCCACTGGAGGAAGCCGACCACGCCCACGGCCGCGGCGAGTCCGACGATCACGAGTGCGTATTCAAGCATGCGCGGTCACGGGCATACGCTGGATGCTACCCCTCGGTCACGCGCGGCGGAAGCACCGCTGGCGTGGCGGGTACACCGCCTCCCAGCGAACGCTGTTGCGCGCCATCGCGCGCGAATCGCGAAAGCGTCTGCGACCCGTGACCCGCACGTGACCCGCTGGTCGCGTGGCGGTGAGAAAGCCACGGCATCATGCGTCAACCTCACCGACTGCAATGATCCCTGCGCGCGCGTCGCTGGTGCTCTTGAGTCTGATGGCTGCACTCCATGGCGACGTCGCGCGCGATCCCGTGCGGCGCGCCACCGGTGAACCGACCGCGGTCATCACCCGAGGGACTGGCCCCGCGGTAGTGCTCCTCAACGGCCTCCTCGGCGGCACCGGGCGGCTCGAACCGCTCGCCGATCAGTTGGTCGCCGAAGGGTTCCGTGTCGTGATCATCGATGCCTACCGCTTGGCGGCCGATGCGCCGGATGTGTCGTTCCATGGGATCGCGAACACCGTGGCCATCACATTGCGACGCGAGCGCGTGAACGGGGCGGTCGTGGTGGCCCATGCGCACGCCGCGGGTGTCGCGCTCCGGTTGGCCGCCAACGCGCCCGAACTCACGACGGACGTCCTGCTGCTCGATGCCGGCGTGCTGCCCAGTACGCGCAGTGTGGGCGTCACGCGCGCGATGCGTATCGCGTCCATCGTCGCGCGGTTCCCTGGCGGCCCGAGTCTGATCCGCTCACGACTCGCCGCCGGCATCCGCGCCAACAGCGGCAACGGCGCGTGGCTTACGGAGCCTGTGGCGCGAGAATACACCGACCCGCTGCTGAATGAACTGCCGGCCGTCGCGAAGATGGTCGCGCGCTTGGCCGATG
>JADYYN010000207.1 GCA_020853635.1 Gemmatimonadaceae bacterium | reverse complement strand
TACCTCGGCTCCACGGTGCAGGTGATCCCGCACATCACCGACGAGATCAAGAGCGCGATCCGTCGTGTGGCGCCGGAGAACGACGTGGTGCTCGTGGAGGTCGGCGGCACGGTGGGCGACATCGAGTCGCTGCCGTTCCTGGAGGCGATCCGCCAGTTCCGCCACGACGTGGGCCGCGAGAACGCGATCTTCGTGCACCTCACGCTGGTGCCGTACATCGCCGCCGCGGGCGAAGTGAAAACCAAGCCGACGCAGCACTCGGTGCGCGATCTCATGGAGATCGGTATCCAGCCCGACGTGCTGATCTGCCGCACGGAGCGCCCGCTCGCCGAGGATGTGAAGCGGAAGATCGCGCTCTTCTGCAACGTGGAGTTCGGCGCGGTCATCGAGAGCCGCGACGTCGCGACGATCTACCAGATCCCGCTGGCGTTCCACGAACAGGGCTTCGATGAGCTCGTGATGCGCAAGCTCAACCTGAGTGGGCACGCGCCGGACCTCTCCGCGTGGAAGTCGCTCGTCGAGCGCGTCATCGCGCCGCAGCGCAAGGTGCGCATTGCGGTGGTGGGCAAGTACACCGACTACGCGGACTCGTACAAGAGCGTGCAGGAAGCGCTCATCCACGGTGGCATCGCGAACGACATCGGCGTGGAGATCGCGTGGACGTCGAGCGATCTGTTCACCGATGCGGCGCGCGCGAAGGAACTCGTCGCCCAGTTCGACGCGGTCCTCGTGCCCGGGGGTTTCGGCGTGCGCGGCGTGGAGGGTATGGTCGAGTGCATCAAGGCGGCGCGTGAGCAGCAGGTGCCGTTCTTCGGCATCTGCCTCGGCATGCAGATCGCGATCATCGAGTTCGCGCGCAACGTCTGCCGACTCGACGACTCCAACTCGAGCGAGTTCGCCCCCGAGTGCGGCAACCCCGTGATCTCGCTGCTCGAGTCGCAGCAGAACGTGAAGGACATGGGCGGAACCATGCGGCTCGGCGCATATGCCTGCCGGCTCAAGCCGGGCTCCAAGGCCGCCGAGATCTACGGCCAGCCCGAGATCAGCGAGCGCCATCGTCATCGCTACGAGGTCTCCAACCAGTACCGCGACACGTTCCAGAACGCGGGCATGCGGCTCTCGGGGCTGTCGCCCGATGGCTCGCTGGTGGAGATGATCGAGCTGCCGGCGCACCCGTACTTCGTGGCGTGCCAGTTCCATCCGGAGCTCAAGTCGCGGCCGACGCGCCCGCATCCGTTGTTCTCCGCGTTCGTCGCGGCCGCGGCGCAGCGCTCTGCGGCCAAGGGCGGCGCGGCGCGCATCCACGCGCAGATGGCCGAGGCCACCTGATGCCGGCCACGTTCCCGACCGATCGCCTGTTCCTGATCGCCGGCCCCTGCGTCGTCGAAGGTGACGATCTGATGTTCCGCGTCGCGGACCATCTCGCGAAGCTGGCGGAGAAGGTGCCGGGTGGCATCATCTTCAAGGCGAGCTTCGACAAGGCCAATCGCTCCAACGACGGTGCGCATCGTGGGCCGGGGCTTGAGGCAGGGCTCGCTGCGCTGCAGCGCGTGCGCGAACGCACGGGTCTGCCCGTGCTCACCGACGTGCATCTCCCCGAGCAGTGCGCTGAGGCGGCGCTGGTCGCCGATGTGCTGCAAATCCCGGCGTTCCTCTGCCGTCAAACGGATCTGCTTGTGGCCGCCGGTGCGACCGGCAAGCCGGTGAACGTGAAGAAGGGGCAGTGGATGCACCCCGAGGGACTCGTGGGCGCCGTGGCGAAGGTGCGCCACGCGTTCCCGAAGTCGCTCACGCAGAAGGGGCAGGGCTGCGACATCGCCGTGACGGAGCGCGGCACGTTCTTCGGTTACGGTGACCTGGTGGTGGACATGCGGTCGTTCCCGCGCATGCGTGAGGCCTGCGGCGTGCCGGTGATCTTCGACGCCACGCACTCGGTGCAGCGTCCGGGGCAGGGGCAGGGCGGGGCCTCGGGTGGGGCGCGTGAGTTCATCCCGCCGCTCGCGCTCGCGGCCTGTGCCGCCGGCGCGGACGGCCTGTTCATGGAAACACATCCCGACCCGGACCACGCGCCGAGTGACGGCCCGAACATGGTGCCGCTGCATCAACTGAACGCGCTGGTGGAGAAGTGTGTGGCCACGTGGGAGCTCGCGCGCGGATGATCCTCGGCGCAGCGTCGCCCACGCTCGACGCGGAGCTCGCGCGTCGGATCCGCCTCGTCGCGTTCGATGTGGACGGGGTGCTCACGGACGGCGGCATCATCTTGGGCGACACCGCCGGCGCGCGCGTGGAGCTCAAGCAGTACGACATCCAGGACGGCTTGGGCATCAAGATGCTGCAGCAGGCCGGCATCCTCACGGCGATCATCACCGGGCGGGAATCAGTGAGCGTCGCGCTGCGTGCGAAGGAGCTCGCGGTGGATGACCTCGTGCAGGACCGTGAAGCGCGCAAGGTGCCGGCGCTGCACAAGCTCGCCGCGGCGCGCGGACTCACGATGGAGCAGATCGCGTTCGTCGGCGATGACCTTCCGGATCTCGGTGTGTTACGCATCGTGGGTTTGCCGGTGGCCGTGGGCAACGCGACGGCGGAGGTGCGGCGCACCGCGACGGTGCAGTTGACGCGCACCGGTGGCGCGGGAGCCGTGCGCGAGTTCTGCGAGTTGTTGCTGCGCGCCCGAGGCGAGTGGGACACGCAGGTGGAAGCGTACGTGGCCAGTCGGTCGGTGCCGGCATGAGGCGCGCATGACTCCCACCCCACGGAGCATCCCGAGCACCGATGCCGCCGCACGCATCGTGGAGCGTGGGCGACGCGTGCTGCGCCTCGAGCAGGAAGCGCTCGGGAGCGCGGTCGATCGCTTGGGGCCGGCGTTCGCGCACGCGGTGTCGCTCATCCGTGAATCGCGTGGCCGCGTGATCGTCTCGGGCATCGGCAAGTCCGGC
>JADYYN010000206.1 GCA_020853635.1 Gemmatimonadaceae bacterium | reverse complement strand
TCGGGCCCCCGCCCCGCTTCACTTCGCGTAGAGCTCGGGCGTGATGAACGGTGCGAGGGCGTAGGTGACGAGCACTTCATAAGCGCCCTGTCGGTCGATGCGGCCCGCGGTCAGGATCCCTACCGCACCCTTTCCGTGCTTCGTTCCGCGCTCGGCGACGAGGGCGTCCATCGCGTGGCCGAGTTCCATGCCGTCGCGGATCATGCGCGCGACGGCATCAGGGAGTGGCATCGCGAGCGAGCCGCCGACGCCTTCGCGGCCGTCGCGGTGCACGACGACGCACCAGGCGCAGGAGTGCATGCCTTCGGGGGAGTCGACCACGCCGCCTTCGAGGCCGATGCCGAGATCGGCGTCGAGGGCTTCACGCGCGGCGCGGGCGCGGTTGCGGGCGCCGGTGATGGTCTCGTCGTCACCGAGGGGCTGGTCGGGGACGCCGCTGGGGACGGTCGCTGCGGTGACTTGAGCGCCGGGCGCGGCCGAGGCGAGCACGGCGCGGGCGGCGGCGAGCTTCACGGGGTTCGATGAGCCCACCGCTACGGTACTCAGCTTGCTAGCCATGCAATGAATCAAGTCGGCAGCGCGAACGACTCAAGGTGTGGAGTTGCCGGCAAGTCCGGGGCGATTCACTTCAGCCGCTATCGAATAGATCGTCGCTCCTACTAGAAGTGCGAAGACCATGTGTGGGTCATCCAAGGCGCTGACGACCAGTGGTGCGAACGCGATGACTCCTGCCGACACACGCGCAGCGCGATGATCCAATACTCGACTACGGGCGCCAATGGCGACCAGTGCAACATGGTGGAGCGCCCCGACAGCGAAGAAGAGTGGTAGGCTGAGAACGTAGGTGAATGCCATTGCTGAGAGGCCTTCGGCGAGAGTCCAGTCGTAGCGGAGTGCCCCCGGTTCCGGCCACACCGATCGCGCGACGAACTCGACAAGGACGGTCGACGGGAGCGCGACGAGCGCGAGCATGGCCAGGTCTCTGCGAAGGGTGGACCAACGAACGTCGATCAGCTATGGCGCCCTCGGCTTCCAGCGGTCATCGATCGCGACTCAAAGAGATCTGGCCAGGCAACCGCGTTTCGCGCGCCTCCGGGCAGCATCAACCACATGCCCGCGCGCCTCTCGTATAGCCCGAGTGAGGGCATGTAGTCACGTTCACCAGACGTCACCCTGTTTCCGTCTGAGTCGCGTGAGAAGGTGCGGAAGACCGTCGCGGTCGTCCCGAGGTAGGGCGGCGCTTCCTTCTTTGCAACGTGGAGCTCCAGACATCACGCTCCTAGCGGCTGTCTCCCGGGTTCTGGCGGCTTGGACAACCTCGGATGACTCAGTCGGACTTGCCTCTCACCTTGAGACGATGACCCGGACTCCCGAGTATTCACGTTTCTCACTCACGATTCGCGCTGACGAATCTATTGTGATCTCCACCGTGGTCGAGTCGACCCACCTCGCCGAGATCGCTGAGGCGTCGGCCAGAATCACGACGTTCCCCACCCCCTGGGTTGTGTCATTCGCTGGGAGAAGTGAGACCTGCCGACTTGATCCGGTCGTTGCGCCGCAGTCTCGATCGAAGACAATGACATCTCGAGTGCCATCCGGAGAGCGGACGCGATCCAGCTCTCTGTTGGCGCAGAACGCGTCGCACCCTTGCGTCGCGAGCAAGGCGCCGAAGAGCACGAACACCATCGAGACGGTCGTCGCCGACGCCTCCCTCACCTGCGACGCTACCCTACGGTTGTATCGCATAGCCCCTCCTGATAAACGCTTGGTCTCGCGAATCATCCAGCGCTCTCGTCTGCAGAAGGGCTTGGAACTGTCCGCCTGCCAGGGCCATGACCATTGGGATCCCCATTACTTTGTCCGCATAGTGAGCCCACGCAGTGTTACTGAGCTTGTCGTTGTGCACGTACTGGCCGTCTCCTGCATTCCAGAGGATGTTGCCGCTAAGTCGCGTCTTGAAGTCAAACGTACCGCCGGAGAACGACTGCTTCACAAATTCCTCGAACGTCGAAGCGACCGGCGCAGAGCTAACGAGTTGTTTCACCGATTGGTCGAACGCTTTTGGGTCGTCAACAACCCCCGCAACCGGTTCCGTGATCGGACGGTCGAGCTGAACGTCGTTGTTGCCGCGTCGGAGGAAGTATCGATCAGGGGTGTCGGTCTTCAGTTGCCATACGATCTCTCCCCTCATATTGAAGACTATGTCATCCAACGGCGCGAGTCCCAAAGGATCATCCTTCGCGAGCGGTCCGTTCTCAACGTAGTTGTAGGGGGTCCACTCAGGGAACGAATCCCGCAGCGGGTCGAGAGCGCCCCAGCGCCCGAGCGCGGCGAGATACCCGCGCGCCCAGAACGCATCCATGCCACTCTCCGCATCCCGCTCCTGCCCGGTGAACCCCTCCTTCGTCCCGCTCCCCAGCGTCCGCCCGGCCAGCTCCACCCCCCACGGATCGTAGTCCCGGCTCTCCACCACCGTCGTGCCATGCACCACGGCCCGCGTGCTGTTGAGCAGGTCCCGGTGATAGTAGAGCCGGTTCCCCGTGTGCGGCTGCCGCCCGAGGACCCGCTCGCCCGCCAGCACATTGAAGTGCCACGCACTCGGCACCCCTGAGGCCGGCACCGTGAAGACCGCCAGCGTCGTCGGCCCTTCGGTGAGATACACCTCCGTCGCGCCGCTGCCCACCTGCTTGCTGAGGCGCGAGCCGTCCGCGGTGTAGCGATAGTTGGTCGTCGTCGGGCCCGACCGGGTGAGGGACAGGCGACGGTTCCATGCATCGTACGTCGCCCCGGTGAGCAGGTACGGCCCCGGCGACGTGCGCACGTTCCCATTCGCGTCATACGTGAAGCTCCCGCTCTCCGCGTCCCAGGTCTCAGGAGTCGACGCCACCGCATCGGTGAGGCTGCTCAGCCGGTTGCTCCCGCCCGGATAGCTGTACGTGAGCTGATCGACCGAGGTCGTCGGGCCGCGCCGCCGCAGGCCGGTGAGGTTCCCGGACGCGTCGTAGGTGATCGCCGTGAGGTCATACGAGGTCGTCGTCGTCCACGCTGTCCCGCTCCAGCTTGAGAAATCGGCCCCGCGGAGCCGATTCAGCGCGTCGTAGTTCCCCGCGTCCACGACGTAGCGATACCGCTTCGCCGTCGCCGGTGTCCCCTGCTGGTAGAAGTCCGTCTCCGCCACCGTCCCGTTCGCGTGGTACGCGTACCGCGCCGCGAAGGGCGGTGTGGAGGTCGCGGGATTCCCGATCTGCGCGAGCTGCTCGCGGATCGTGTACGTGAACGGGATGCTTGGGCCCCCCGCGAACTGCCGCGTCTCGACCTCGCCGCTCGGGCGGTAGGTGTAGGTCACGTCCGCCGTGCCCGGCTTGGTCGCCGTGCCTGCCGCGAAGACCTTCCAGAGCAGCCCGCGGTCGTCGTAGTCGGTCCACTGGTACCACGCGGTACTCCCGACCGTGAGCGCGCGCTGCGTGAGGGCCCCGCGCAGGTCGTACGTGTGGGTCGCCGTGGTGTTCAGCGCCGTCCAGACGGCGCTGCCCGCCCCGTTCTGCGTGAACTGGTAGCGCGTCGCGACGCGCCCCTCCACGTCATAGCTGAAGAGCGTCACTTGCCACGCGCCGTTGGACCGATGCGCCTCGGCCGCGACCCGGCCACTCACGCGCTGCAGCGTGAGCGGCGTGATCTCCGCGCTGAAGAGACTCCACGGGTAGCTCGCCGTCGACGGCTTTGCGTCGTAGGCGCGCACCGTCAGCCAGTTCGCCTGGGTGGTCTCGATCGCCGGAGGCGACGCGGCATCGGGATCGAGCGCGGCGAGCGAGCCCGTGCCCACGCCGATCCGCACCGGTCGGTCCGCAAAGTCGTACACGGTGAACATCACCGTGCCGGCCGCCGCCTGGTTCGCGTCCTGCGCGTACCGGAGCTTCCCCGTGCGGTCGAACTCACGCGTCACATTCCCCGCGTCTGGATTCGCGCTCGTGAGCGCGAGCCCCCGCGTGCTCACCCCGTGCGTGCTCACGATCCCGCGCGGGTCGGTCGTCTGCGTGCGCCGCCCGAGCGCGTCGTGCACGAGCGTGGTGGTCGTCGCCTCCGCCGCGCCGTAACCCAGGATCGAGCGCGCCGGGTTGTCCAGCACATCGACGTAGGCGCGCGTGCGCTTGCTCAGCTCATCGGTGCGCTCGGTGAATCGCTGATTGGTCGCGGGGTCGGTCCCGTACGCGACCGTGCGGAAGACCGTCGCCGTCGCGCCGAGGTAGGGCGGCGTCTCTCGCTTCACGCGACTCGACGCATCGGTGCTGTAGCCGATCTCGTCGTACGGCTTCGCATTCGAGACGCCGTGGTAGCTGTTGTAGAACGCGGTCGCCGTGGTAGGGAACGCCGCGTCGAACCCCGCCGTCGCGCGAGAGTACGGCTTCCACGTCCGCCACGGGCGCCCCATCGCGTCGTACTGCGTCGCCGACACATGGAAGGTGCTCCCGCCCTGCAAGACCGTCTGGATCGGCCGCCCGATCCCGTCGAGCCACGCCTGCGAGACCACGCTCCGTGGCGTCGGGGTCTGCTGGAGATACGTCGTGGTCGTGACCACATTTGGCGTCGCCGCACTGAACGTCCATCCGTTCGCGAGCGTCCGCGAATAGGCGTACGCATGGGTCGCCACGAGCACGCTGTCGTGATTGCGGCGCTCGGTGAGACGCCCGAACAGGTCGTAGACGTAGCGCTCCTTCCGTCCCCCTTCGTCGGTGATCGACGACAGGAAGCCATCCGCGTCGTAGGTCAGCGTCGTCACGAGATCCGCGACGCCGGCTGCGTCCTTCACTCGGGTGACCTTCGTGAGGAACGCCGCTGTGGGGTTCCCGCCGTACTCGTAGACGTTGACGCGGTCCCCCGGATCGGTGAGCTGCAGCAGACGGCCCCACGCGTCGTAGCTCGTGGCCGTCTCCTGCCGGAGGTAGCGGCTGTCCTTGGTGAACAGGCCGCCCGTGACCGACGAGGTCGTGACCGCGGTGGCCGGCGACGGCGCCTCCAGCACGAACGTCTGATACGGCAGCGTCTGGCCGAGGCCCGTCGTGCGATACGTCGTGAGCGTCGCCTGCAGCGCGCGCACGGTGGCCGCCGAGTCCTCGACGATCCGCTCGACCACGAGCCCCGGCATGTGCGCCGCGCCGCGCATCACGCCGAGCGCGGTGGCCTCGGGGTCGCCCGTGCCGCTCGCGAAATCGTCCGGGTAGCGCAGGCGCGTGAGGCGCCGCGTGCCGCCGGGGGCCGTCTCCGAGATCCGCGTGAGCTGGGCGTGCGCCGCGTTCTCGTACGCGTACGTGCGGCTCGTCACGACCGGATCCGCCCCGGCTTCCGTGTAGGTCATCGTCGTGTCGCTCGACTGGTAGGCCCAGCCCGCCACCACCTCGAAGTCGTTCACCGCCACCATCGCGCCGTAGGTGGACGCGAAGGAGTTCACCGACAGCGCGCGGAAGCGTTCGACCGCGAGCGGCTGCGCCAGGGTGTCGGCGATGAAGGTCCACCCCTGCGCCGTCCGACTCTGCGCCACGCCCGCAGCGGTCGCGACCGTACTCGCGATCGGCTGCCCGCGCTTCCACTCGTTGGACGTGGCGCGCGCGCCGGGCCACACCGCCCCGGAGATCGGCTCGTCCGGCGCCACGTACGCGGTCCGGAATGTGTGCTCGTCGCGCCCGAACTCGCCCGTGGCGCCGTGCAGCACGGTGACCGCGCGGTACGCGACCACCGGTCCGCTCCCGAGCGGGACCTTTGACGTCGTCGAGCGCGAGAAGTACGCGCACCCGACGGTCTGGACGGTGTAGTCGTAGCGCGGCTCCTGGCTCACCACGCCACTCGAGCGCGTGGTGTCCGTCGGCAGCACGTACCGGTACTTCCGGATGCTGGTGGTGCCCGAGGCCCCCATGGCATCGACCGTCCGCAGTTCGGCCAGCCGGAGCCCACCGGCGAGCTTCTTCTTCTGCACGATCCAGTCGCGCCAACTCACCGAGATCTGCGCGTACCCGCCGATCATCTCCTCGGCGGCGTGCAAGGTGTACGTGCCCGGCGCCAGTGTCACGGTGTACGTGCCGGGCGCCGACCAGATGCCCGCCCCGAGGATCTCGGCGTAGGGGCAGCCGAGTTGTGGGCCGCACGCGGGGTTCATGTCCATCGTGACGGTCACCGCGACGGACATGCTCCCTCCGACGGTGAACGGCGCCGTGACCGACCCCTCGTTGAAGCCGGCGAAGGCGGTGGCGAACTGCGGCGGACCGTTCCCGGCGGGCGGACTGTCACTCGTGCCGACGCCGCCGTAGTCGTGCAACTCGTACACGAACTCGTTGGAGCCGCCGGTCGGGTACGTGAGGCGCGTGAGCGACCCGATCCGCGCGGAGGCCACGTCAGGGTCGCGATCGGCCCCCGGCAGCCAGAGGCCGGACGGCGTCATCGCACCGGGGATGAGGTCGGTGTTCGCCGTCTTGCCGTTGTAGTAGCCGAAGTGATCCTGCGCCGCCGACGTCCGCGCCGGGAACGACCCGGCGGCGTAGTCCATGCCGTACGGTGGTAGCGACGCGCCGTTGCGGTCCTTCTCGGCGACCGTGCGGAGCGTGAGCCGGCCATTGATCGAATAGTCGTGTCCCAGTTGGAACTCGCGCAGCACAACCCCGCTCGGGGTCGTCACGACGACGCGTTCGAGTCGCGGCTCCTGGGGCGCGTTGGTCGGCGAGAGCGCGTCCGTCCGGAGCGTCGTGCCGGCGTAGAACCGGACCGTGTGCGTGGCGCCCTTGATGGAATCGAGCCGCTGCGACGTGATCTGGTTCGTGGTGACGACGTTCGAGTACGGCCCGACGCAGACCG
>JADYYN010000205.1 GCA_020853635.1 Gemmatimonadaceae bacterium | reverse complement strand
CGCCGGGATTGGCGATCACGTTGGCCCACGGCGCCGGTGGCACGTGGTCGCAGCGGACGGTGATGAGGTAGTGATCCTCGGAGGTCATGCCGCCGTAGTGTGTCGCGAAACGGAGGGCGGGGTCCGTCGCTCTCGCTGCGGACAGGGGCGTCGAGAGGCCGCTGCGACGGGCCGGCGGGTGTGGCGCCCGGTCGGGCTCGGTGGCGTCCGTGCTGCGCACGACATCCGCCACCATCCGCGCGAGCGGACGCCCGTCGCAGTCGATGCGCAGCCGTGCGATCGCCGCGATGGTCTCCAAGTCCGCGGCACCGAGCGCGGCGCGGTTGCGGAGGTGCACACCACCGGGTGCGTCGAGTACCGCCGAGCCTCCCGTGGCGAGCAGCAGTGCGAGGATGCGCTCGCGGAGGTTCTGCTGGTAACTCTGCGGTTCGGCGCAGAGCACGAGCAGGTCGACGGCGACCCCGCGGAGATGCCAGTAGCGATGCGCGGAGAGCAGCGGCTGCAGCGACGCGAGTCCGTCGGGTGCATCGATCGTCGCGAGCACCAACGGTGCATCGCCGGAGATGCCGTGCGCCCACAGGGTCTGTTGCCATCCGTCGTTGCGCCCGGCGACCGGCTGCGGCAGCCGGGTGACGCTGTCGGGGAACAGGATGTAGCCGGCGAGCTCCTGATACGCGGCGGCGTCCGCCGGCGAGATGCCGAGCTCGCGGAGCTCCACACGCGTGGAGGTCCACGCGAGATCGAGTGCGCGCTGGGCGGCGTGGGTGCTGTGGTATCGGTCCGCCAGGGCGAACAGACGTTCCCGTGTCGCGGCGACGATCGTGGTGAACGCGACGGACTCTGACGCACCTGGGGCGAGCCGCAGTCGCACACGGATGGCGAAGATCGGGTCGAGCACCGCGCCGGTCGTGTTCGAGAGCGTCGCGCCCTCATCGAGCGCGACGGGATCGCGGAGCGTCCGTCCACGCCCGATGAACCGACTCCGGTCGCTCTCGTAGCTGAGTGCCCCGATGCGTTGCGGCCCGGCGTCCACCACGTGCGCACACCACACCGGCGCCTCGTCTGACGAGCGCGGGCGACGACGCGCCGTCAGCGCGTTGCACCACGCATGCCACTCGGTCTCCACGAACAGGTTGCCGAACGCCGGGTGCGCGCGATCGGCGGCGGGAGGCGCGAGCACGATCTCCCCGTAGCTCGTCAGCTCGACCTCGCGCGGGGTGTTGCCCGTGTTGGTGAGCGTCACGCGGCGGATCTCGGCCGAGTCCTCCGGCGCGACGACGATCTCGGTGCGCGTCTCGATCACGCCGTCCGTGCGGTCGATCGTCACGCGATCGGTGGCGAGGTGGGCGCGGTACCGGGTCGCGATGGTGCCGGTGGGCTGATGGCCCGACGACCACACGCGCCCCGTGGTGCGATCGCGCACGTAGCAGAACTGTCCCGTGTCGTCGCGCGTGCCGTCGGCGCGCCAGCGTGTGACGGCGAGGCCTTCACAGCGACTGTAGCCCCCGCCAGCGTGCGTGACCATCACCGTGAGCGGTGCGTGCCCCAGCAGGGCGACGTGCGGGCGCGGCGTGTCGACGGTCTCGTACTCGCGGACCACCGGGCGATCGGCGACGGTCGCCTGCGGTTCGGCGATGACCACGCGCTGCGGTTGCTGGAACTCCAGTCGACGCGGCACCCGCTCGTCGAGCAGCAGCGAGGCGGCGCGCACCATGGGGTCGGCATGGAAGCGCTCCTGCCACACGTCGTTCAGCAGCGCGTTGGTGAAGGCCACCAGCGACATGCCGATGTGATGCGACATGTGGCAGCGCACGACCGCGTAGGCCCGGTCGCCGCTCGGTCGCGTCCAGTCGAGTGCATCGACGAAACCGAACGCGCCATACGCGCCCATCGACTCGAGCAGCGTGAGGTTGGCGATCGCACGGCCGGGATCGATCGCCATCGCGAGCGCGGACGCGTACGGCGCCACCACGAGGTCGTCGACGAGTCCGCGTTGCAGCGCGAGGTCCGGCACCCCGAACGCGCGGTACTGATACGTGAGGTGCCGGTCGCGCAGGTTGTACGCGCTCTCGCTCACGCCCCACGGCACGCCACGGTCCGCGGCATACCCGATGTGGCGCGCGAGTGCGCCTTCGTAGGTGCGTCCGAGCAGTGTGTCATGGAACGCCCGCATCACCAGCAGCGGCATGAGGTACTCGAACATCGAGCCGCTCCACGACACCAGGGCCGCATGGCCGTCGGCTCGCGTGAGGCCGCGCCCCAAGTGGAACCAGTGTTCCGGGCCCACGTCGTGCTTCGCGATGGCGATGAAGCTCGCGAGGCGCGCTTCGGACGCGAGCAGGTCGTAGGTGGAGACGTCGTACTGGTGCGTGCTCGTGTTGTATCCGATGCGGAACAGCTTCACCGCCGGATCGAACAGGAACGCGAAGTCCATCCCGAGCGCCAGCGACTCGGCGCGTTCGGCGAGCGATTCCAGTCGTGCCGCGACCGCGTGCGCTTCCGCGTGCGGGAGTGCGGCGAACGCCCGACAGGCCGGTCGCAGCGCGATGAGATGCCCGGCGAGGTTGCCGCTGTCGACCGTGGACACATACGCGGGCTCGAGGACCGTGCCCTCCGGCAACGCGTACCAGTTGAACAGATGACCGCGAAAGCGCGGCAGCGCGGTTACGCGCCCCATGGTGCGCTCGAGTCGCTCCACCATCTCCGTGAGCGGGATGAAGCCGTGGTCGTACGCACTCACGATGGCGATCAGATGCAGGCCGATGTTCGTCGGCGAGGTCCGCATCGCGACGACCCGCTCCGGGTCCTCCTGCACATTGTCGGGCGTGAGCCAGCCCGTCGCTTCGGTGGTGAACGTGTCGAAGAACGCCCAGTGGTCGCGCGCGTATCGGCGGGTGGTCTCGCGGTCGGCGTCAGTGAACGGTGCCGCGCGACGTTCGTGCGGCAGGCTCATGCCGTAGGCGACGAACGGCGCGGTACTCCAGAGCGCCACCAGCAGTGCGACCGGGAAGAGCGGGTGTGTCAGTCGCGCGGCATCGACACTCTCGCCCGACTGCAGCAGCCACACGAACCCGAGGATGGGCACGACGACCGCGGGCCACATCGTCCGCCACGCGCGCGACAGCGACCGACGCGTCGTCTGCTCGGCGAGGGCGGCGGGCTGCCACTCGAGCAGGTGGCGTCGCGAGACCGCGAGTCGCCACAGCGTCCGCGTGATCGCGTCGGCAGCGAGCCACGCTTGTTGTGGCAGGAAGACCACCGCGAGCGTGAGCTGCTGCACGCTGGTGATCGCGTCGCGCCAGACGGCCGCGTAGTACACGCGCAGCGACTTGTCCCGAGACGGTGCCACGAGCGCGATGCTCATCGCGACGATCCACGGTGCGGCGGCCGCGAGCAGGCCGAGCGTGGTCCATCGCCACGCGAGGTCAGGCAACAGCCACCAGCCGAGCACCAGGAAGGCGAGCAGTGCCAGCTCGACCACGCTGCGGCGCAGGTTGTCGAGGATCTTCCATCGCGCCAGCAGCGACAGCCGATTGCGCTCCGGACCCGAAGGCCCGGGCACTGTGCCGGTGAGCCAGCGCAGCAGTTGCCAGTCGCCGCGGATCCAGCGGTGGCGTCGGCGCCAGAACGTGAGGTAGTGCGCCGGATAGTCGTCGAACACCGTGAGATCGGTGACGAGTCCGGCGCGCGCATAGTTGCCCTCGATCAGATCGTGCGAGAGCAGCGTGTTCTCGGGGAAACGGCCGTGCGTGGCCGTCTCGAAGAGGTCGACGTCGTAGATGCCCTTGCCGGTGTAACTACCTTCACCGTAGAGGTCCTGATACACGTCCGAGACGGCGGTGGTGTACGGATCCACGCCCGGGTGCCCCGAGTGCACGGCCGCGAAACGCGAGCGTTGTGCACTCTCGAGCGAGATCCCCACACGCGGCTGCAGGATGCCGAACCCTTCGACGATGCGACTGCGCACGGGATCGAACACCGGGCGGTTGAGCGGGTGCGCGATGGTCCCGATGAGTGCGGCCGCCTCGTCCGGCGGGAGAACGGTGTCGGCGTCGAGCGTGATGACGTAGCGTGACGCGCGGAGGGCGGTGACATCGCCGACGATCGCCGAGAAATGCGACGACGCCTCGTGGCGTAGGAAGCGGTTGAACTCGGCGAGTTTGCCACGTTTGCGTTCCCAGCCCATCCACACGCCTTCCTGCGGGTTCCAGAGCCGGTCGCGATGGAACAGGTAGAAGGCGTCGGACGTGGCGGGGGCGTACCGCGCATTGAGCGCCTCGATGCCGCGGTGCGCTGCGGTGAGGATCGCGTCGTCAGTCGAACATGTACGTGTGGGCGCGTCGGTGTAGTCACTCAACAAGGCGTAGTGCAGGTGCGCGCCACGGTTGGCGAGGTACTGCACTTCGAGACCGCTCAGCGCCTCGTCCACCGCCGCAACACTGCCGAACATCGTCGGGATCACCACGGCCGTGCGACTGCTCTCCGGCACCCCTTCCTTGGCGAAGTCGAGCCGGGGCAACAGGTCGGGTGGCAGGAACGTCGTCACCAACTGCCCCATCACGTTCACGGCGATGTCGAACGCGAGCAGGAACCCGACGAACGCGACCGGCAGCCATTGCGCACGCGCGAGCGGGCCCGACGCGGCGAGCAGGAACGACAACGCGACCGCCGTTCCCATCGCGATGCCACCGCCGTACACGAGATTCGGATGCCGTCGCAACCATCGCCGGGCCCGGAGTGCAGGCGGCGGGCGGTACTCGAGTGTCGCCTCGAACTGCGTGACGCCGTCGTCGACCAACCAGTAGCCGATGTGCTGTTGCCGCGTCGGTGCATCCACCTGCTGCGCATGTCGGACGACGCGCTCCGCGACCTCGCGTTCGCCCACCTCGCTGTCGCGCGCCATGCGCTCCACCGCGTGCCGATACGCGTCGCGCGTGGCGAAGGTCATGTGCGCGTAGTCGCCGCTCGGATCCGCGCGCAGCATGCGATCGACCACGCTCTGATGCTCCACGAACTGCCGCCAGTCGCGCGGCCCGATGCTGCGCAGGCTCATGATGCTGTTGGCCATCACCAACGCGGTCAGCGCGAGCCGCTCCGCCGCGCGGGACGACGCCTCGGTCGGTCCCATGCCTTCTTCAGCGAGCCATTGTTCGATGCCCACCAGCGGCGGCACGGCCCCGGCGGAGGCGCGCAGCTGTTGCAGCAGACGCGAGACGAACGTGGGCGTGAGCGGATGCCCCGCTTCGACGAACGCCGCGAGGGCGCCGTGCATCGCGTCGGCGCCCAGCGCGGCCTCGCCGAGGATCCGTTGCGTCCACACATCGGCGGCCTCCACCTCGTCGAGCCGCTGCAGCGTCCGCAGCGTCATGCGTCGCACACTCTCCAACAGACCGAGCCGCAGCATCGCCGGGATCGCCCAGAGCTCGCCGAGCGAGAGGTCGAGATGTTCCTGGTACGCGCCCACGAACACGTCGACGTTGTCGAGGTCGATGCGGGCTTCGGAGTGCGAGATCAGCGTGATCGCGATCTCATAGATGCGCGGATACTCCGCCAGCGCGCCCTGCGTGAGCAGGGGGAGTTCCCGGAAGTATCCCTCGGGGAGATTGTCGCGCACCTGACCCGCGTGCTCGCGGATCACATGGAAGTTGTCGAGCAGCCAGTCGCCGGCGGGGCCGATGTCAGTGCCGTGTGCGGCAGCGGCGGTGAGGCGCTCGTTGGCCTCGTCGAGGATCCGGCGCGTCTGCGCCAGTCGGATGAGCAGCCGCGCGGGGCGCTCGCGATAGCGGCGCCGTCGCCGCTCGATGATCGATTGTTGTGCCCGAGCCAACGCTCTGGCACGTTCTGCAAGACGTTCGGCGCCAAGGAGCTCGCCGCGTATGGGTCCCGTGTACAGGTCCTCGGCGCTTGGTGGTGGGCGCCGAGGGACCTGCCCGCGGGAGAAGAGCCGGTTCACCCGCTAGCTGCGCTTCACGGGTTCGAGCCGCACGATCTTGCCGGCCTCTTCGAGCATCACATAGAGGTAGCCGTCCGGGCTCTGACGCAGCGCGCGCACGCGACCCATGCCCTGCAGGAAGTTCTCGACGTTCGTGACCTTGTCGCCATCCATGGTGAGCCGCACCACGCGCTGGCCGACCATGCCGCCGACGAAGAAGTTGCCCTTCCAGCCCGGGTACTTGTCACCGGTGTAGATCACGAGCGTGGAGATGCCGATCGACGGCACCCACACGTTCACCGGCTGTTCCATGCCGCGCCGCGTGGTGCCGCTGTGGATCGCCGCGCCAGAACCGTAGTTCACACCGAAGCCGATCACCGGCCAGCCGTAGTTCTTCCCGGCCTGGTCGAGATTGAGTTCGTCGCCGCCCTGCGGGCCGTGCTCGTTGGTCCAGAGCGCGTTGGTGGTGGGGTGCACGGCGATGCCCTGCACGCTGCGATGCCCGTAGCTCCAGATCTCGGGCAGCGCGCCCGGCGTGTTCACGAACGGATTGTCGGCGGGCACGCTGCCGTCGTCCTTGAGGCGCACGACCTTGCCGTGGTGCGTAGTGAGATCCTGCGAGGGATGCTTCTCGAGGTCACCCTGCGGCGGCACCTGACGGTCGCCGAGCGTGATGAAGAGGAAGCCGTCTTTATCGAATGCCATGCGCGAGCCGTAGTGGCCGCGCCCGGCCGACCACATCTTCGCCTCGAAGATCTCCTTCACGTCGGTGAGGCGGTCGTTCTCGAACTTCGCGCGCACGATCGCCGTGGTGCCCTGCGTGCCGTCGGCGTTGGGCTTGGAGAACGAGAGATAGATGAACTTGTTACTGGCGAACTGCGGATGCGGGATCACGTCGAGCAGGCCGCCCTGACCGGAGGCGCGTACCGCCGGCACGCCGACGATCGGCGCAGTCTGCAGCTTGCCGCCACGCACGAGACGTAGCGTGCCGCCCTTCTCCGTCACGAGCAGATCACCGTCAGGCAGGAACGACATGCCCCAGGGGCCGGTGAGCCCTTCGGTGACGGTGACGACGCGGAAATCCTGCTGCGCAGTGCGATGGACGGCGTCCTGCGCCGACAGCGACCGGGCGAGCTGGGCGGTGAGCATGGTGGCCGCGACGAGCGCGACAGCGGAACGACGGACGAACATGACGAGTCTCTCGGCAGGAGGGATGTTGGAATCTACGCACAAACGGCAGTCGGACGCTGACGCCAGGGGTCTTGCGGATCCCGGTGAGGTGCCGTACTCAGTACCCCCAAGTGGCGCGGTCCGCCGCCGTTCGTCGCGCTGTGGCTGGATCTCGCTCGTCTCCCCGAATCCCCATCGCACCGAGCCGCCGATGAGCTTCAGCTTCACCCACACGTGGACCTTCGATGCGACGCGCGATGCCGTGTTCTCCGCGCTGCTCGATGCCCCGCAGCTTGAACGATGGTTCGCTGAACGCGTGAAGATCGACGCGCGCATCGGCGGCACCTACGGCTTCTGGGGCCGGCATACGCTCGGCGCACCAGCGGAGGCCGACGCCACGCAGCGCATCCTCGCGCTGGAGCCGCTGGAGCGATTGGTGTACACCTGGAAGCTGCACGGTGTCGACACCGAGGTCGAACTCAAGTTCGGCACGTCGCCCAAGGGCGCGACGCTCGCCCTCACACACTCGGTGAAGGGATCACTCGGTATCACGCGCGAGCGCGAACTCATCGACGACCACTGGCGCTTCGTGTTCGGGAATCTCGCAGCGCATCTGGCCGGCGGTGAGGGCATCGTGCGACCGGATTTCACCGACCCGCGGCCCGAGGTGCGGATGACCGTACACATCGACGCGCCGAACGACACCGTGTGGCGCACGCTCACCGACCCGGCGCTGGTAGGGAAGTGGTTCGGCTCCGAGAAGGTGCGGATCGAACTCGTGCCGGGCGGGGCTTACGAGGTGGTCTGGGAGTACAAGGTCGACGGCCGCGACGTGATCGGTGGCACCACGCGCATTCTCGACATCGAGCAGGGCAAGCGCCTCGTCGTACAGTGGCTCGATTGGCGCGGCGATCTGAGCGTGGACTCGCAGTTCATCAGTTTCACGCTCGAGCCCAAGGGCAAGGCGACGGCGCTGCATTTCGTGCACGGCGGGTTCGGGCGCACGGCGGACCTCTCGGACTTCCCGTTCGGCTGGGTGTACTTCCTGGGCAACCTCAAGGAGATGGCGGCCAAGCAGGTAGCCGAGCCGGGCTGAGCGCGTAGGTTTCCCCGGATGTTCTCGACTGCATTCGGGCGCGAATCCGCGTCGCTTCGTCTCTTCATCGGGCTCGTGCTCGCGGCCGCACTGGCCGTTCCGGGTGCGCGGGCTCGCGGCCAACAAGCGCCCAACGTGCGCAGCACCGTCTCGCGCATCCGGCTCGACGGCGTGCTCGACGAACGCGACTGGGCGCTGGCCGACTCCATCCACGACTTCCATCAGAAGGAACCGACCGAAGGCGGCACGCCGAGCGAACGCACCGTCGTGCGCCTGCTCGCGACGCCCAACGGTCTCGCCATCGGTTGGTGGGCGTACGACAAACACGTCGCGACTCGCGTGCGCACGCAGCTCCGTCGCGATGCCACGTTGCGCTCCGACGACTATGTGAGCATGGTGATCGACGGCCTCTCCGACCAGCGCAGCGCGTTCTACTTCCGTGTGAACTCCAACGGCGCGATGTGGGACGGCGAACACGTCAACATCGAGTCGGGCAACGAGGAGTGGGACGGGATCTGGGACGTGCGCACCTCGGTCGACTCCGCCGGCTGGTACGCGGAGATTCTGATCCCGTGGGCCACGCTACGGTATCGCCGCGATGTCGCGGCGATGGGGATGAACTTCCGCCGCTTCCTGCCGCGCACCAACGAGGAGCTGCTCTGGCGCGCGTGGAAGCGCACGCAAGGGCTGCGGTTCCTCGAGGAAGAAGGCACGATCAACGGGTTCAGCGCGCTGCCGCCGCGTGCGCGCGCCGAGTTCCGCCCGTACGTGCTCGGCTCAGCCTCTGCGGCGGAGCGTGAATATCTGCCCAATGGCGATGCGAACGTCCTGCGCAACGCCGCGGGTGACGCCGCTGTGGGACTCGACGTGAAGTTGCCGGTCACGCCCACGCTCACCGCCGATCTCACCGCATTCCCCGACTTCGCGCAGGCCGAGGTCGATCGGCAGATCGTGAACCTCTCGCGGTTCCCGCTGTTCTTCCCCGAGCAGCGACCGTTCTTCACTGAAGGGGCGTCGATCTTCCAGTTCGGCCGGCTCGAGCAAGCGCAGCTGTTCTACTCGCGTCGCATCGGTCTCGGTGCGAATGGCACGCCGGTCGAGATCCCCGTGGGCGCCCGGATGCAAGGTCGTGCGGGACCGGTCCAACTCGGATTCCTCGCGGTGAAGACCGGTGACGATGAACAGGCCACCGACTTGGTGGCGCGCGTGCGTCGCGATGTGCTCGGCCGCGGCTTCGTGGGAGCGATGACCACGTTCAGCGACTCGCGCGCGAAGCCAGGCTCACTCGCGGGTGGTGTCGACTTCGACCTGCCGTTCATCCTGCGTGGCCGCGACAACCTCGCGTTCCTCGGCAGTGCGGCGTGGAATCGCGACAGTGTGGGCGGTGCGAGCGGCGCGCACTACCGTGCGGTGATCGACTATCCCAACGACCACGCCGACATCGTCGCGCGCTTCGATCGGGTGGATGCGGCATACGATCCCGCACTCGGCTTCGTGTCGCAGCGAGGGATCCAGCGGTTCAGCGGCGCGACGCGGATCACGCCGCGGCCGAAGAACGCCACGCGCATCCGACGCTGGGAGTTCGATGCACTGACGTATGATGTGGTGTGGGACCTCAACGGACGGCTCGACAACGCGCAGTACAGCGTGCGGCCGCTCGGCGCGCAGTTGCAGAGCGGCGACCGCCTGGAGTTGAACCTCATCCGTCGTGAGGACCGCCCGACCACGGACTTCGATCTCGTGAGCGGGGCGACGATCGTCGCGGGCGAATACGCGTGGAACCGCGTGCAAGCGCGCTACGTGGGGGCGAACGTGCGCGCGTTCGTGGTGGAGGCCACTGCGGAGGCGGGGCAGTTCTATGATGGCGACCGAAACGACCTCACGTTGGGTGCGCTGTTGCGTCTGCAGCCACATCTCGAGCTGCGGCTCGATGTGATCCGCAACGACATCGCGCTGCCTGCCAGCGAGTTCGTGGTGAACACCGTGCGGTTCCGTGGCGACTATGCGTTCAACCCGCGGCTCACCGCGACGTTGTTCGCGCAGATGGATGATCAATCGGACCGCGCGGCGCTCAACGCACGGGTGCGGTGGACCACGTCGCCGGGCAGTGACTTGTACGTGGTGTGGAACTCCGCGTGGCCGCTCGGGCTGGAGCGGGGGATCCCGTGGGAACGGCCGATCCGTGGCGGGTTGGTCGCGAAGTACGTGCGGTTCTTCAGAACCTGATGCGATTCCGCGACTGGCTCGAGGACGGACTGGCCGGCGCGCTCGTGACCGGCGGCGCGGCGTTGATCGTGATCCTCTTCGCCAACGCACTCGGCGGGCTCAAGCTGAGCGTGATCGAGATGGCCGCTGGGGTCGCCTGCGCTGCGGCGCTCGGCGCCATCATTCAAGGCGCCGTGGTGCGTTCGAGCGGATCGGTCGCGAGTGCCGTGGTGCTGCCCTCGGGCGAGACGACGCGCTACACGCAGACCTTCTCGCACATCGAGGCCCTTGAGATCCGTGGTGATCTCGACGGCGCCGAGCATGCCTGGGCCGCCGAGTGCGCCGCGAATCCCCGTGTGCCGTTGGTGTGGATCAAGGCGGGCGATTTCCATCTGCGGCTGCGAAAGGATGCCGAGCGTGCGATGGAGTACTATCGTCACGTGCGTGAGATGCCGGGCGCGTCGACGGAATCGACGCGCTATGTGAGTCAGAAGATCATCGACATCCTGCTGGGGCAGGGAGGTGATCCCGCGCTCGCCGACCGTGGCAAGGCGATGGTGGAGTTACGGCGATTGATCGAGCGGTTCCCCGGCACGCGCGAGGCCGAGGCGGCGCGCGAGACGTTGAT
>JADYYN010000204.1 GCA_020853635.1 Gemmatimonadaceae bacterium | reverse complement strand
GATAACTCGCCTTGAGGAAGAACACATCGGTGGTGCGCGCGAGGTGCTGGTAGCGGAACGACTCCGGCTCGGTCATGCGCGCGCCGTAGCCGAAGTAGAACACGGTCCCTGGCGCGGGCGTGTAGGCGAGCAGCACGTCCCCACGGATATTGTTGCGCTGCGCCGGCGCCGTGCGAGCGAACACCCCGGCCGCGTTGCGCACCAACAACGGATACCCGGTCCGTGAGTCATCGCGCAGCGAATCCACCGACTCCGCGAAGTACTCGGCGATCACGCGCACGAAGAACGGTCGCGACACCTGGTACTCCGCCTTGAGCCGCGGATTGCGCAGGATCCCGACGAGTGACCCGTCGGTGCGACGATTGAACTGCTGCAACTGCCACGTCCCGTCGATCCGCAGTCGATCAGACGGACGCGCAGCCAGCGTCACCGAAGCGTACCAGATGTCCGCCGACGCCCACTCGTAGAAGTTCTCGTCGATGCCGCGGATGATGAACGCACTGCCCTGCAGATACTTGAATCGCGGAGTGCCGACGCGGAGCACGTAGTCACGGTTGGGCAACCGCGGTGTTCCCGTGAACGGCAGCGTGTCGAGTCCCCCGCCCACCCGCGGCGCCTCCACACGGTACCGCGGACCGTAGAACGTGGGATCGTAGCCAAAGGTCTCTAGCAGCAACGACGCACCGGCGGTCCAGCCGCCACGGAACGTCGCATCGCCGCCCATGTGAAACTTCTTGTCCCGCGCGTCACCGTGCTGCATGAAGTTGTCGTAGTTCCACAGACCATCGAACAGCAGACTCGACGACAACTGCTCCACCCGCGAGCCCCGCGGGAAGAACCACGTGTAGCGCGGGGCGATGCTGCCCTGCACTTCGCCGGTGCGCGAGATGAACCCGCTCTGCGTGAGGAAGTCGGGCGAGATGCCGCGGAACGTCGAGCGCACGCCGAATGCGCGGCCGTCACGGTTGAGCCGTAACTCATACAGCGGCGCGCTCGTCGTGCTGCCGTTGCGTACAGTGCGCGAGCCCGCGACCTGGGCGCTCGCGGAGTAGATCCGCCCCACCACCGCACGCCCATCGAACGAGAGCACGCGATTGGACGCATCGCCCTCGATGCGATCGGTGTACGTCATCGCGAACCGTGACTGTTTGCCGAGGTCGCGCGACAGACGCAGGATGTTGTACAGCGGGCGGTCCTGCCCCGACGCCGAGGTGATCTTGTCGTCCACCGCGGTGAGCAACGCGACGTTGAGCGCCCCCATCTTGCCCGACACCTTCGCCGCCGCCTCGGGCTGCACGATGCGGCGCGTGTACACCAAGCCGTTGGGCGTCTGGAACTGCTCGATCCCGTCGATGAAGAACGGCCGACGCTCGGCGAACTGGATCGCACGACGTGGGTCGAACACGAACTGCCCCGCATCGGCCTCCACCTGCGAGAAGTCCGGATTCACCGTGCCGTTGAACGTGAGGTTGTTCGTGATGCCCCAGCGCACCGTGCCGCCGAGCTGGGTGCGGTTGTCGCCGTACTCCCACTTGGCCGCCGCCGGCGCGCCGTCCAGCCGATTGGTGAGCTCCGGCGTGAAGTCGAGCACCACGCCGCGGTGCATGTCGGTGAGTCCCTTCAGCGTGCCCGACTGCGCGAGGAAACTCGCATTGCCCCGCAGCGCCGGTGCCCACGAGTCCTCGTAGTTGGAGCGCTGCACTCTCCGCACCACGTTCAAGCCCCAGGTCTGCGTGGCCGTCAACTGGAAGCGCAGGCTCTTGAACGGGATGCTGACCTCGATCTCGTACCCGAAATCGGTGAGCCGACCTTTGGAAAGGAACACGTAGTCCTGCGAGAGGTCCGCCGACTCACGCGCGCCGCTGTTGGAGCTCGTGAGACTCGATCCCCCGCGATTCCCCGATTCGATCAGCGCACCGTCGGCCTGGATCCCGAACGGATTCACCGCGAACATCGCCGCCTGCCGCCCATCGTTGAACGTGCCGATCAGGAACTGGATCTGGTCGTCGGTGGCGATGCGATCGCGCTCGGCGAGCGTCGCGCGCACCGTGCCCGGCGGCGCGTACGCCCGCACGCCGAAATGGATCGCGGTGGCGGAGTACCACACCAAAACTTCAGTGGAGTCCGCCGACGCGATCCCGTCCTGGGGCGAGAACTGCGAGAAGCCCGTGAGCACGGCGGCGTCGCGCCACACCGGCTCGTCGAGCACACCGTCCACCGTGATGCTCGCCGCCGCGCGCGGTGGCTGCACCGCGGTCGAGCCGCTGCGGCCGTGGTGGATCGGCGGATCGGCGACGGCGACCGTCAGCGCGAGGAGGAACGGGAGAAGTGGCATCACGGCTTGGGTGCACAGCCGGTCACCACCGCACACTGCGGATCGATCTGCGGCAACTGCAACCGCGCCAGCTCCGCATTCACCGCCGCGAGATCCCGACGCCAGATCTGCTGCAGCGTCGTCGTGTAGCCCTTCAGCTCCTTCTCGAGGATCCCGTAGATCTCCGGCATGTTCGTCGTCGGACGTCCATCCCCGCGCTCGGCCATCGACAACAGCGTCGCCAGGCGGTTGTTCACCTTGATCGGGAAGTTGAGCGGATCCTGCCCGCTCTGGTTGCGCACCTGATAGATGTTCTCCTCCACCGCCGAGGCGTTGGTCTTGAGGACATCACCCTTGGCGGCGAGCGCAGCGTCGGAGTTCTTCGTCACGCGGTCGGCGAGCTGCTCCTTCACACGGCGGATCTCGATCACCGCCTGATTCGCCTCGGTGGCCTTGTCGCGCACCATGCGGCCGAAGCGGTACTGCGCGTGCAGGTCTGCGTCGGTCACCTCGGGCAGCATCGGATTGCGCGCGACCGTGAGCGGCGCGGTGTGCAGCGTGCCGTCGGCCACGAGCCTGATGGTGTAACGCCCTGGCGGCACCGCCGGCCCCGCCGTGCCCGCACCCCAGAGGATCATGCCGGGGAAGCCGATGATCGGCGACGTGCGAAGATCCCAGTCGAAGCGCGTGAGCCCCGCAGTCGCCGGGATGAACGCTGCGCCACCTCCACGGCGACGTCCGCCCGCAGGCGCCGCCGCGGCCGCGTTGCGCGACGTGTCGTTCTCCCACTTCCGCATCACGCCGCCCACCGAGTCGACGATCTCGAGTGACAGACGCTGCGGTGCCTTCGCGAGCCGCCACGTGATCGACGCCGGCAGGCCGGAGCGGATCGCCGTCGGCGACGCGAACAACGTCGCATCGGCCGTCAGTCGCTCCGGCGTCATCTGCCGCAGCGGCGCGATGTTGTCGAGCACCCAGAAGCCGCGGCCGTGCGTGCCGATCACCAACTCGTTGGCTTCGACGATGAGATCCGCCACCGGCACATCGGGCATGTTGAGCGCGAGCGACTGCCAGCGCGCGCCATCATTGTAGGAGATGTACACAGCATGCTGCGTCGCCGCGTAGAGCAGCCCGCGGCGATTCGGATCCTCGCGCACGGCATGCACGTAGTCGTCATCGCGCAGGCCAGCCACGATCTTGGTCCACGTGCGGCCGTAGTCGTTGGTCTTGTAGATGTACGGCGAGAAGTCGTTGAGCAGCGGCTTGCGCACCGACATGTACGCTGTGCCCGACGCGAACGCCGAGGCGTCGATCTGGCTCACGCGCCCGAAGTCGGGCATGTCCTTGGGCGTGATGTTCGCCCACGTCTTGCCACCGTCACGCGTGACGTGCACGAGGCCATCGTCCGACCCGGCCCAGATCACGTTCACATCGCGCTTGCCAGGTGCCACGGAGAAGATCGTACCGTACACCTCGGGGCCGTTCATGTCACCGGTGATCGGACCACCGGACTTCTCCTGCGTTTCCGGCGCATGGCGCGTGAGGTCACCCGAGAGCGCAGCCCAAGTCTGTCCACCATCCATCGTCATCCACAAACGCTGCGACGACACATACAAGCGCTTGGGGTCCACCGGCGAGAAGATGATCGGATACGTCCACTGCCAACGCTCCTTGATCTCCTTACTTGGCTCACCCGAATAGAACCAGGGATACGGATTCACTTCGCGCGAGAGCCCCGTGCGGCGATTGAACTTGTCGAGATAGCCGCCG
>JADYYN010000203.1 GCA_020853635.1 Gemmatimonadaceae bacterium | reverse complement strand
TCTCTGTGCCCTCTGTGCCCTCTGTGTTGAAAAAAGGCCCCACACAGAACTAGGAACCCTTCTTAGACCGCCCGTGCGCCTCCGCCAGCATCTTCCCTATCCCCCGATAGAACTGCGCATCGGACCCCTTCCCTTCCTCCGCCATCGCGAGCGCGCAGCGCTCCAGCGCGTAGAGGATGTTCCCGAGGTAGAGCTCAGCCACCGCGCCGACCGTCTCCGGCTTCTCACTCATCTTCGATCGGGTCGATCCCATCCACCTGAATGACGATCGCCGTGATGTTGTCGAGCCCACCGCGCTGGTTCGCCTCGGCGATCAACGCATCGACGATGCGGCCGGGGCCCGAACGCGCGAGTAGCAACTGCTGCAGCCGACGGTCATCGACCATGCCGGTCAGACCGTCCGACGCGAGCAGGAAGGCATCGCCCACCTTGATCTCGCCGCCGTACAGATCGACTTCGACGTCATCGCTCGCACCCACGCAGCGGGTGATCACGTTGCTGTAGGGCTGGTAGCGCGCCTGTTCCGGCGTGAGCAGCCCGGCATCGACCTGCTCCTGCACATACGAATGATCCTTCGTGATCTGCGTGAGCGCACCATCGCGCAGCAAATAGATGCGCGAGTCGCCGATGTGCCCGATGATGAAGCCATCATCCGCCATCATGAGGGCCGAGCAGGTCGTGCCCATGCCCTGCTTGTCGACCTCGGCGAGCATGCGCTCGTAGATCGCGCGATTGGCATCCTTGAGCGCCTGCGTCATCGCCGGCGGCACCGTCTCCTGACGCACGCGGCGCAGCGGCAGCAGCGCGCGCGAGACGATCTGCACCGCCATCTCGCTCGCGACTTCACCGGCCGCGTGCCCGCCCATGCCATCAGCGACGATGAATACGCCGCGCTTGTTATCGGCTTCGGCGAAGAAGTTGTCTTCGTTCCCCTGCCGGACCATGCCGACATCCGTGCGTGCACCGACTCGGATCTGCATCGGGTCAGCGCCCCGTGAGGAGGAGGAGGCTCAACAGACCGGCGCCAGCGCCGACGAGCGAAACGACGAGAGCGATCACGGCTGCACACCCCTTCTTCTGTTCCGGCGCCGCAGCGGCAGGCGCAGCACCGGCCGACTTGGCCGCCTGCTGTCGCTTGAGTGCGTCGACGTTCACCGCCGCGATCGCACGTGTCCCGGCCTGTTCGGAGGCGGGCAACGCTGCGGGGCGGAAGGTCATCTTGATGCCACCGAACCGCAGGTCGGGCGCGCCTTCGATGCGCACCTCACCCTGGACGCGACGCCCACCCACGTACGTACCGTTCGTGGAGCCCTGATCGACGACGTACCAGCCGTCGGGGCGCTTCTGGACCTTCGCGTGAGAGTCGGAGATCGACTCGTCCTTGATGGCGATGTCGTTGTGCTCTCCACGCCCGATGTTGGTGAGCGCGGAGTGGAGTTCGAACTTGGTGCCCTTGAGCGGGCCTTCATTGATGACTTCGAGCGTGGCCAGCGCCTGACGGCCCGGCACCCGCGCCGAGGGCGCTGGGGCGGGCGCAGCGGCAGGGGCCACAGGAGCCGGCGTCGGTGCGGTCGGCGGTTCGACGATCGGGGCGACCGGTGGCGCGGCTGGGGCGGGCGCTGCGGCGACGGGCGCCTCCGGAGCGGGCGCAGCCGGCGGACGCTTGATCGCCGGCACCCCGATCATCGTCGCGGCCAGCGACGGCACATCGGCCGCTGTCGCCGGCGCCGGCGGAGCGACCTTCGCCACGTCCGCGTAGAACCGGTACTCCTCGGCGCCCATCTTGATCACGTCGCCGCGACCGAGCAGCTGCGTCTCCGAGATCCGGGAGCCGTTCACCCAGACGCCGTTGGTGCTGTGGTCCGTGAGCACGTAGCCGTCGGCCGTGGGCGCGATGCTGGCGTGCTTGCGCGAGATCTCGGTGGAAGCGATCACCACCTCGTTGCCCACTTCACGCCCGAAGCTCATGCCCGAGTCCGGCACCGGGTACTCACGGCCATCCACGAGGGAGACGAGACGTCCCCCGGTGGCGGCGGTCGGCTTCTTGGGGGCGCTCTTGGCGGCGGCCGCGAACTTCGCGACGTCGGCGGCGCTCACGAACTGCGTACTCCCGCCCTTCTGGTCATCGCCCAAGCGCAGCTCGAATCCGGCGATCTCCACCTTGTCGCCGTGGAGCAGCGGGCTGGGTTCCACGCCGAGCTGGACGCCGTTCACCATCACCACGGAGTCCGGCGTGCCCTTACGGATCGACACCCCCGTGGGTCCGAGCGAGACGATCGCTCGGGTGTCGGGGTCGCCGCCGGGGAGCGGGATCGTCGCGCCGGGGAAGGCGCCGATCGTGCTCTCGCCCGCGTCGAGCGGGTATTGCCGGTCCTGCAGCTTCAGGTAGGGCATGAATAGGGGAAACTACCGGGGTTCAGGGGGGGTCGGCAAGCGTCAACGGTCCTCAGGCGCTCACCCTCGGCTACGGTTCGGTACGCGCCCTAGGCGCTCGCCTTGGCCGCAGCGTCCCACTCCCCCGCCTGCAGGCGGTAGAGGCGGGCGTACAAGCCATTACGGGCCAGCAGCGCCCGATGTGTCCCGCGCTCCCGGACTTCGCCCTGGTGCATCACCAGGATCTCGGTCGCGCTCGTGATCGTGCTCAACCGGTGGGCCACCGCGATCGTCGTCCGGCCCCGCATCAGGGTCGTCAGGCCCCGCTGGATCTCGGCTTCGATCTCGCTGTCCACTGCACTCGTCGCCTCGTCCAGCAGCAGCAGCGCCGGGTCCGCCGCGATCGCCCGCGCGAACGACAGCAGCTGCCGCTCGCCCACACTCACGCTGCTCCCCCGCTCCCCCAGCCGCTGCGCGTAGCCGTCCGGAAGCTGCGCGATCACCCGGTCCGCTCCGACGCGCGCCGCCGCCGCCTTCACCTCTGCATCGGACAGCGGGGTCGACAACCGGATATTGGTCGCGATATCCCCCGCGAACAGGAAGATGTCCTGCTGCACGTACCCCACCACCTGCCGTAGCTCGGCCACCGAGATGTCGCGGATATCGCGCCCGTCGAGCAGGATGCGCCCGCGCTGCGGCTCGTAGAAGCGCAACAAGAGATTCACGATGGTGGTTTTCCCTGCCCCGGTGTGCCCCACCAGCGCCAGCGTCTCCCCCGGCCGCACGACGAACGACACACCGCGCAGCACCCACTGTGTGGAATCCGCGCCGTAGGCGAACCATACATCGTCGAACTCCACCGTGACCCCTTCGCTCGACGGCCGCCGCGCCACCAGCGCCGCCGGCGCCGTGCCCTCCGCCGCCGGTGTGTCGAGCAGCCGGAATATCCGCTCGGAGCTGGCCATGGCCTGCTGCAGCGTGTTGTACTTGTCGGAGAGGTCCTGCAGCGGCTGATAGAACCGACGCGCGAGCTGGATGAACGCGGCCAACGTGCCCACGGTGAGCAGCTCGTTCTCCACCCGCGGTGCGGCGGCGACGATGAGGCTCGCCAATGCCACCGAGGTCAGCACCTCGATCGCCGGGAAGTAGAGCGCGTACACGGTGATCGACTTGAGGTGCGCATCGAGATGCGACTGATCGAGCGCGGCGAACTGCGACTGCTCGTGCCGCTCGCGACTGAACAACTGCACCACGCGCATCCCCGCGATCCGCTCCTGCAGGAACGCATTGATCCGCGCGATGCGCGTGCGGATCTCGCGATACGTCTCACGCACCTTGTCGCGGAAGATCTTCGAGACCCAGATGATGCCGGGGACCACGAGGTACGCCGCGATGGCCATACGCCAATCGACGGTGATCATGAGCACGGTGATGGCCGCGAGCGTGAACAGGTCACCCAGGCCCGCCACCACACCCGACGCGAACAGCTCGTTCAGCGATTCCACGTCCGCGGTCACGCGCGTGACGAGGCGGCCCACCGGATTCTTGTCGAAGAACGGGATCGGCAGCCGCTGCAGGTGCGCGAAGAGCTGGCGCCGCAGATCGTGCATCACCTTCTGGCCGAGCAACCCGGTGAGCAGCGTCTCGAGATACGCGCAGCCCACCTGGGTGAGCAGCGCCACCACCATCACGATCACCGTGTTGCGCACGAGTGTGGTGTCGCCCGCGGGGATCGCGACGTCGATCACATGCCGCGTGAGCAGCGGCGGCACGAGCTGCAGCGCCCCCTCCACCATGAGCACCAGCACCGCGCCGAACACCAGCCAGCCGTACGGCCGCACGTACGACAACAGCCGTCGCGCGAGGCGTCCATCGAACGCCTTGCCGAGGGCTTCTTCGTCGTGGGAGATCGCGGGGGGCGCCGTCACGGCCGCAAGGTCGCACGTTGCTTGGCTCCGGCGCTACGGGCGCCGGTACCGCTTCGGTCCGCGGTCCCGGTCAACGCCGGAACAGGCGGCGCATCGCCTACGTACGGAACCCAGCGATTAGATTCGTGCATTCGAGTCCCCGACCCCCGCCCCTCGCGATGCCGCTGACGCTCGACCCGGCACTGTCCGGCCTTCCCGCCGCCCTCTCGGGCGAGTTCGACCTCGAGCGCGAGCTCGGGCGCGGCGGCATGGGCGTGGTGTTCCTCGCGCGCGATGTGCGCCTCGAGCGGCCGGTCGCGCTCAAGGTGCTGCCGCCCGATCTCGGCCAGAACGCCGACGTCCGCGCGCGCTTCCTGCGCGAGGCGCGCACCGCCGGCCAGCTCTCGCACCCGAACATCGTGCCCGTGCACCGCGCCGACGAACGCGGCGGCTTCGCGTTCTTCGCGATGGGTCTGGTTGACGGCGAGACGCTGGGCCAGCGCGTGAAGGACCGCGGCGCACTGCCACCGTCCGAAGTGGTGCGGCATCTGCGCGAAGTCGCTTGGGCACTCGCCTACGCGCACGCGCGCGGTGTCATCCATCGCGACGTGAAGCCCGAGAACATCATGATCGAGCGCGGCACCAATCGCGCGCTGGTCACGGACTTCGGTATCGCCCGCTCGGAGCGGGCACCGGGTCTCACGTCGGAAGGGCATGTGGTGGGCACCGCGCACTACATGAGTCCGGAGCAGATCCAAGGCACCGCGCTCGATGGCCGCTCGGATCTCTATGCCTTGGGTGTGGTGGGCTACTATCTGCTGAGTGGGCGACTGCCGTTCGAGGGCGAGGCCGCGACGGCGATCCTCGTGGCACACGTGACTCGCCCTGCACCGGGCCTGCTGAGCGTGGCGCCGCGCGTGCCGCGTCAACTCGCCGCGGTGATCGATCAGTGCCTCGCCAAGGACCCCGCGCAACGCTTCGCCAACGGTGAGGCACTCGCCGATGCGCTCGGCAAAGCGCTGGAGGCTGCGGCCGCGCTGCCCGCACAGGTGAGCGGCGGGCACAACGTGCTCTCTGAGGATCAGGCGGCGCTCGTCTGGAAGCGCGCGGCGCAGTTGCAGGCCGAAGCGGCGGCGCGGCTTGAGCGTGAGACGCGCGCGAACGCCACGCGCGCCTTGGGGAGTGATGTGGCGGTCGCCGGCACCACGGCGGCCACCGCCGGCGTCGCGCCCACGTCGACCTACCGCGTGCAGGACGTCGAGGCGGCGGCCGTGGAGGCGGGCATCTCGCAGCGCTTCGTCGCGCTCGCGCTCTCCGAACTCCCGCGCGACACGGCCGCGATGTCGGTGGTGGCCGAAGACAGTCTGCGTGAGCGCGTGGGCAAGTCCCTGCTCGGCGAGCTCAAGCGGTCGATCTCTGTGTCCCGAATCGTGCGCGCACCATCGCGCGACGTGCTCAAGGCCATCGGCCGAACGTTCCAAGGCATGCCGTTCCGCATGATGCTGCGCGATCAGATCGGTCCGCACCCGCTCGACGGCGGCATCATGGTGTTCAAGATCCCGGACATGGACGCGTCGGGGCAGATGGGCTACGGCCTGACCTGGTTGCGCTACGGGCTGTTCGCCACCGAGTTGCGCGCGACACTGCGCCCGCTGGACCACGATCGCGGTGCCTGCGAAGTGACCGTCTTCGCCGACTGCCGCCCTGGGCTCAACGCGAACGTGTGGGGATACGGCGGCATCAGTTTCGGTTTCACTGCCACGGCGGCGTCCATCGGCGGGATCATCGCCGCGAAAGCGATGGCGCTCACCGGCCTGCTCATCGCGGGGCCGGTGGGTGTGACGGCGCTCGCCGCCGGCGCGCTCGCGGTGTCCGGCTCGCGCGCCTTCTATCGCTGGGAGGTGCGCAAGGCGATCAGCGAGCTCGAGGAACTGCTGCGCAGCATCGACGGCTCGCTGCGCTCGCGATCCATCTTCGACGACGATCCGCCACCCCTCGCCCCGCCGCGCCCGCCCAGCGACGACCTCTCCTGGATCAGCAGCGTCGGGTGAAAGACCGCATCGTCGTCCGCGGGGCCCGGCTCCACAATCTCAAGGACATCGACGTCGAGTTCCCGCGCCGCGCGATCATCGTGGTCACGGGTCCGTCGGGGTCGGGCAAGTCGTCGCTGGCGTTCGACACCATCTACGCCGAGGGCCAGCGGCGCTACGTCGAGTCACTCTCGGCCTACGCGCGGCAGTTCCTCGAGCGCATGCCCAAGCCCGACGTCGATTCCATCGACGGGCTCTCGCCCGCGGTGGCGATCGAACAGAAGAACCCCACGCGCACGTCGCGCTCCACGGTGGGCACCGCCACGGAGATCTACGACTATCTCCGATTGTTGTGGGCGCGTGTGGGCCACACGGTGTGCCCGAAGTGCGGACGCGAACTCGTGCCCGACTCCGCCGAGCGCGTGGCGAACACCACACTGAGCGAGCCGGCCGGGACGCGCGTGCACGTGGGCTTCCCGTTCGCACGCTCCAGCAAGCTCGTGCACACGCGCATCGTCGAGCACCTGCGCGCGAAAGGCTTCGTGCGCGTGATCGTCGACGGCGTGGTGAAGCATCTCGACGAACTCGACACCGGCAAACCCAACCTCGCCAAGGCGAAGGACCTGTTCGTCGTCACCGATCGACTCGTGGTGGGCGAGGGAGTGCGGTCGCGCTTGGCCGACGCGCTCGAGACCGCGTTCTCCGAAGGTGATGGCGATGCGGTGGTCCTGTTGGAGGACGGGCCGAACGCGGCATCGTCGAGCGCGACCCCCGGCACCCCGCGTATCGTGCGCTACACGACGACGTTCCGCTGCCCCAACGACGGACACGTCGCGCCCGCGCCGTCGCCGCAGTTGTTCTCGTTCAACAACCCGCGCGGTGCGTGCAGCACCTGCAACGGGTTCGGCGCGACGTTGGAGTTCGACGAAGCGCTCATCGTGCCGTATCCCGACCGCACGCTCAAGGACGGCGCGCTCGACCCGTGGACCGCGCCGCGCTACGACACCAAGCGTCGCGCACTCATCGAGTTCGCCAAGAAAGAAGGCATCCCGGCCGACCGCCCGTGGCGCGAACTGTCGCGTGCACAGCAAGAGAAGCTCCTGCACGGCAAGGCCAAGGGCTTCGTGGGCATGGTGCCCTTCCTCGTCGCGCTCGAGCCCAAGAAGTACAAGCAGTACATCCGGATCTTCCTGCGGAAGTACCAGACCGCGATGACCTGCCCCAGCTGCGGCGGCACCAAGCTGCAACAGGACGCCCTCAACGTCCGCATCAACGGCCGTCACATCGCCGAGGTGGCCGCGATGCCCGTCGGGCTACTCAAGCCGTGGGCCGACTCGCTCACGCTCTCGGCGCAGGAGACCGCGATCGCCGCGCACATCCTGCGCGAGGCGCGCGACCGCATCGCGTTCCTCTGCGAGGTGGGCCTCACGTACCTCTCGCTCGACCGCGCCACGCGCACGCTCTCGGGCGGTGAGGCGCAGCGCATCCTGCTCTCCAACTCGCTCGGCGCGCGCCTCGTGGACACGCTGTACGTGCTCGATGAACCGAGCATCGGCCTGCATGCCCGCGACCTCGATCGCCTGCTGGCGCTACTCGGCCGCCTCCGCGACGGGGGGAACACCGTGCTGATGGTGGAGCACGACTTGGATGCGATGCGGATGAGCGACTGGATGCTCGAGCTCGGGCCCGGCGCCGGTGAGAAGGGCGGCGAGCTGGTGTTCAGCGGTCCTACGAGCAAAGCCAACGAAAGCCCGCTCACCGGACAGTACATCACCGGGGAGAAGCGCATCCCGCTGCCGGCCAAGCGGCGGCGCACCGGCCCGCAGTGGCTCACCGTCACCGGTGCCCGCGAGCACAACCTGCGCGGCGTCACCGCCCGTATCCCACTCGGCGCGCTCACGTGTTTCACGGGTGTGAGTGGCTCGGGCAAGAGCACGCTCGTGCACGACGTGATCTATCGGGCGCTGGAGCAGAAGCTCACCGGCGAACACACCGCACGGCAGCACTTGGGCGAGAAGGTGGGTGCCTTCGACACGCTCACCGGTTGGGAGGCGCTCGATGAAGTGGTGCTGGTGGACCAAGAGCCCATCGGTCGCTCGCCGCGCTCCAATCCCGTGACGTATGTGAAGGCCTTCGACGAGATCCGTCGGATCTTCTCCGAGGTGCCGCTGGCGCGCCAGCGCCGTTACACGGCCGGGACGTTCTCGTTCAATGTGAAGGGCGGTCGCTGCGAGACCTGTGAGGGTGCGGGTGCCATCGAGGTGGAGATGGTCTTCATGGCCGACGTGTTCGTGCCCTGCGAGACCTGCGGAGGCTCCCGGTACAAGGCCGACGTGCTGGATGTGACGTACTTCGGCAAGCGGATCACTGATGTGCTGGAGATGACCGTCGACGAGGCCATCCGGTTCTTCCCCCGTGAGGAAAAGCTCGGCCAGGCGCTGTGGCAGATCCAGCAGGTGGGCTTGGGCTACCTACGACTGGGTCAGGGGGCGACCACCCTGTCCGGCGGCGAAGCCCAGCGCCTCAAGATCGCCCGGGAACTGGCCTTTGCGGCCAAGAAGGGGGGGCGGAAGCTCTACATCCTGGATGAACCGACCACCGGCCTGCACCTGCGGGACATCGAGGTGCTGTGCGGGGTGCTCGACCGGCTGGTGGAGAACGGCCATACGGTGGTGCTGATCGAGCACAATCTGGACGTGATCAAGCGGGCGGACTGGCTCGTGGACCTGGGGCCCGAGGGGGGCGATGGCGGCGGTCAGGTGATCGCTGACGGGACCCCCGAGCAGATTGCGAAGGTACCACAGTCCCATACGGGGCGATTCCTCGCCCCGCTGCTCACGCGGTAACTTATTCCTGTCGGCTCCCGCAGTTCCCACCCAGAGGATTCCATGGCGACCAAGAAGCGCAAAGTGAAGAAGGCTGCACGCAAAGTCGTGAAGCGCGCGAAGGCAGTGAAGAAGTCCGCTGCGAAGAAGTCCGCGCGGGTCGCCAAGGGCGCGAAGAAGTCCGTCAAGAAGACGGCGACCAAGGCACGTCGTGCGGTGAAGAAGGTCGTGAAGCGCGCGGCGCCCAAGGCGAAGTCGGTGAAAAAGGCCGCGGGCAAGAAGCTCGCGTCGGCGAAGAAGTCGATGGGCAAGAAGGCTGCCTCGGCGAAGAAGGCGGTGAAGCGGGTGGTGGCGAAGGCGAAGAAGCGCGTGGCGCCGAAGGCCGCCGCGAAGCCGGTGATGAAGGCCGCACCGAAGCCGGTCGCTGCGCCGACCCCTGCGCCGAAGCCCGTACTGACGCTCGTCTCCACCCCCCCCGCCCCGCGTCCGCCGGTCGCACCGCCCGCCCCCGTCGCCCCCGCTCCGGTCGAGCCGCCTGCACCGACCTGGACGCCGGCGCCTGGCTCGAACGGGCCGATCGCGTTCTAGGTCTGAGAAGTGAGATGTGGGAAGTGAGATGTGAGATGTGAGATGTGAGAAGCGGGGGCACGGCTCAAAGCCGCGCCCCCGCATCGCTTTTACTCACCACTCACAACTCCCAACTCACCACGCCGTTCGCCGTAGCTCACTCATGCCGAATAGCATCAATCGGCGACAACCCCGCCGCCCGCCTCGCCGGATACAACCCGAACGTCAACCCGATCGCCACCGACAGCCCTGCCACCACCAGGATCGTCCCCGGCGTCACCGCCGCTTCCACCGGTGCCTTCGTCTGCACGCGCATGATCCACGCCGTCAGGAACGCGATGCCGAGTCCGAGCGCCACGCCGATCGCCGCACCGAAGCTCGTGATCGTCACCGACTCGGAGAGGAACTGCACGAGGATGTCGCGATTGCGTGCGCCCATCGCTTTGCGGATACCGATCTCGCGTGTGCGTTCGGCCACGGCAGCGAGCAGCACGTTCATGATGCCGATGCCGCCCACCAGCAGTGACACGCCCGTGATCGCGCCCATGAGCAGCTTGAACACGAGCATGCCCGTCGCGACCTGCTTCACGCGTGCCTGATTGGTCTCGACCTCCACGCGCTCCTTCCATTTCTCGCCGTAGCGCGACGCGAGCCAGGTCTCCGCTTCTTTGCGCATGCGATCGACTTCTTCGATCGCCGGCGCGGCGAAGATGATGTTGGGCGCGCGCATGCCGGTCATCGAGCGCGCGGCATCATCCACTGGCACGAAGGCGGTGAGCTGCGCGCGGGGATCACTGGTGCTCTTCAGCACGCCCACCACCCGATGCGCGTTCCCGTTGAACACCACCGTGGCACCGAGGGCCTGTTCGGGCGCGAGGCTGTCGCGCGCGACCACGCCGGCGGCGCGCGAGTTCAGGACCACCACCGCGGTATCGGTATCGGCGAACGGCGCGCCGGCGAGGAACGGCAGCTCGGCGAACGCGAAGTGGGTGGAGAGCACGCCCAGCATGCCGAACCCGCGCGGGGCCGCGGCGGAGTCGAGTTGCACGAGCGCTGCGCCCATGGTGGTCATCGCCGTCTTGGTCTCGCCCTGCACCACCGCCAGCAGCGACTCCGCGTCGGCGCGGGTGAACTGGATGGCGTCCGGCCGCCGGACGAACTGTCCGTCGACGTTGGCCGTGGTCCGCGAGGAGACCGAGATGCCGAGCAGGTCCGTGGTCTTCTCGATCTGTCCCCGCGCGAAGGCCTCGACCCCATCGCCGATGGACAGCACCGAGACCATCGCCGCAACTCCCATGACCACGCCGAGCGTGGAGAGGAGGGTTCGGAGCGGGTTGGCGCGGAGGGCCTCGAGGCCGACGGTCAGCGAGGAGCGGGCGGAGATCGACATGCGGGCCGGGAAAGGAGACGAAGGAGAGCCTAGCTCGGCGTACGTCCCCTCGGGAGGGCCTGTTTCGCCCGATTTCGGTGGTCCGGAAGGGTTGAATGGGCTCCCGCGCCCGGCTACGTTTCTCTGCCTACGGCCGCGTAGCTCAGTTGGTAGAGCAGGTGACTGTTAATCACCGGGTCACAGGTTCGAGTCCTGTCGCGGTCGCT
>JADYYN010000202.1 GCA_020853635.1 Gemmatimonadaceae bacterium | reverse complement strand
CGGTCGCGATGATCGCCACCAGCACGCGCTGTCCCTGCAACCGGGCAAACACGACCCGCGCGAAGACCGCACCAAGCAGCGCCATGATGATCACCGCGCCAAGCGCGGCGAGACCGTAGGGAAGATCGAGCTGGGTGATGAAGGTGGCGACGAACACGAAGGCGGCGAAGGTGACGAACTCGCCGGCCGCGAAATTCACCACTGCCATCGTGTTCCACACGAACACGTAGCCGAGCGCCACCAGCGCGTAGATGCCGCCCATGGCCAGCCCGCTGAAGATGACCTGGTTCAGCATGACATCCCCTCGTGAACGTCGATCCGATGCGTCATGCCGTCGGAATCGTCTTGCCAGGGTTCATGATGCCGTGCGGATCGAACGCCTGCTTGATGCCGCGCATCAACGCGACGGCTGCGCCGTGCTCCTCGGCCATCGCCGCCAGCTTGTGCAAGCCGATGCCATGCTCTCCGGTGCAGGTGCCGCCCATGCGGATGGCACGCCGGCTCACGCCCGCGGCCAGCCTCTCGGCACGGCCACGCTCGTCGGCATCGTGCGGATCGAACAGGATGCCGACGTGGAAGTTGCCGTCTCCGACGTGGCCGACGATCGCAGCCACCAGGCCGCTCGCCTCGATGTCCGTCTGCGTCTCGGCGATGCACGCGGACAGCTGGTCGATCGGAACACAGGCATCGGTGCCCATGTTGCGTCTCGACGGCGCCAGCGCGAGCAGCGCCTGATACGCACTATGGCGCGCCTTCCACAACCGGTTCCGATCCTCGGCATGCTCTGCGAAGTGGTAGCCGTAGCCGCCGAACTCGCTCGAGATCGCCTGCAGCGCGACCACCTGCTCGTCGACCGCCGCGGGCGCGCCGTGAAACTCGAGAAAGAGCGTGTCCGCGGCCTCGAGGTGAGTCAGTTGCGAGTATGCGATGCACGCACCCATCTGCACCGCGTCGACCAGCTCGATACGAGCCATCGGGATGCCGGATTGCAGGGCGGCGATCACCGCATTCACGGCGCTGGCCACGTCCGGGAACTGGCAGGTCGCCGCGCGGACCACCTCGGGTGCACCGTACAGACGAAGCTGAACTTCGGTGACGAGCCCAAGCGTGCCTTCGCTGCCGACATACAGCCGAGTGAGGTCGTAGCCGGCGGCCGACTTGCGAGCCCGCCCTCCGGTACGCACCACCTGCCCGTCCGGCGTGACCACCGTGAGCCCGAGAACGTTCTCCCGCATGGTGCCGTAACGCACCGCGCTCGTGCCGGATGCGCGGGTCGAGGCCATGCCGCCGAGCGTGGCGTTGGCGCCGGGATCCACCGGGAAGAAAAGGCCGGTGGCACGGATCTCCGCATTGAGTTGCTCACGGGTCACACCCGCTTCCACGCGACAGTCGAGGGATCCGACGTTCACCTCCAGAAGTCGGTTCATGCGGGCGAAGTCGACCGACACCCCGCCGCACAGCGCGGCGACGTGGCCTTCGAGCGAAGTTCCGGCGCCGTACGCCACGATGGGCATCCGGGCCCCGTGGCAGAGCTGGGCGATGGCCGCAACCTCGGCGGTGGTCTCGGGAAAGACCACGATGTCCGGCAGTCCGGAGTCCGGAAGGCCTTCGCCATGGCTGTGCTGCTCGCGGCTTGCCAAACTCGTTTGTGCGCGCGCCCCGAAGCGCGCAACCAGTTCGGCGCAGACTCGTTCACGCACCTGCACGTCGGCGAACCGTGGCATGCCGGCGTCCATGGAAGCGCTAGGAAAGCCCCGCATGGCCGGCGCCACCGATGGGTACGCACGGCATGACGAACTCGAGCGGATCGTGATCGTGCATGCGGGTCCGTCGTGCGAGCGTGTGATGCGAAACTGCCTTCTAGACCGGCAGGTTCTTCAACGCCGCATCGATAGCTGCGGCACGCGATGAATCGACGCCCTGCATCGGCGCACGACCATGGTAGAGCGACAACCCCTGCCTGTGCTGGATGTACTTCGTATACGCGGGCAGGTTGTCGTGCGGGATCAAATCCCAGAGCGCGTTGAGGCGCCGGTGCAAGTCGAGCGCGGCGTGATAGTCGCCGGCCTGAACGGCATTCCACAGTTTCACGCAGACCCCGGGAACCGCGGCGGTCAGCGCCGTGATCGCGCCATGCACGCCGAGCGCGAAAGCGGGATAGAGGAGTGCATCGATCCCCGACAGGACGAGATTGTGTGGCGCCATGCGTGCCAGGAGGTCCGACACCGACTTGAGATCGCCGGCGCTCTGCTTGATGCCGGCGACCCCCGGCACCTCGCGCATGATCTGCAGCATCATGTCGACCCCGAGATACTTCCAGGGGATGACGTTGTAGATGAGGATCGGAATGCCCGATGCCTCGTGAATCGTGCGGTAATGCTGGACGCTGCCGACCACGTCACACTTGAAAAGGTAATGCACTGGCGTGAGCTGCAGTGCCGCGACATCCATTCCCTGCAGGATTTGGGTGCGCTGCTGCGCCTCGCGCGTGCTGTTGACGATCAAGCCGGCGACGAGCGTGACGTCGCTTGCACAGGCGTCCGCCGTCGCACGCATGAGCGCGGCAAAGTCCTCGCGGTCGAGCGTGTGACCCTCCCCCGTGCTGCCGCCCGCCACTACCGCACGCACACCGTTGGCACGCATGAAGTCGATCTGCTCCCGCACCCCGGCAACGATCAGATTGCCGTCACGATCGAATGGCGTGGTAAGGGGTGGGACGATGCCGGCCAACCGCGACCGCAGCTCCTCGTTGGTCAGTGACACGGTGAAATCCTTCCAGGAAACGTGGGGTGGAGCAGCGAAGGGTGCCACCCGCATCCTGTCCCGTCAAGCGGTGCGCTGTCTCGCATTCCGGAATAGATCGATGAATCGAACCGAACCCAACGCCGCTTCGCCGCACCGCGCGAATCACGATCGCTCATCGCCTTGACAGGCGACAAGTGCGACTCTTACAGTGCGTTGCCAAGCGCAGAATATCTGCCCGGTATCCGGAACGCGTGCCGACGGCCGGCCGCGTTTGCCCATCCCCAGCGTATGGCTGCGTGCCTGCGCGACGCCAACAGCGAAGATTCCATGTCGAAGAAGCTGATCAATGACCCGGCACACTACGTCGATGAAGCGCTCGATGGCTTGACCACTGCGTTCCCGGGCTACCGTCGTACGGGACGGGGCGGACGCGTGATCGCGCGCACTCACGGCCCCTCGACCGGACAGGTCGGGATCGTCACCGGCGGTGGATTCGGTCACCTGCCGCTATTTGCCGGCTATGTCGGCGACGGTCTCTTGTCCACGTGCGCGATTGGTGAGGTCTTTGCGGGCCCACCCGCGGACATCTGCGCCGAAGCCATCATTGCCGCTGACGGCGGAGCCGGCGTGCTCTGCGTCCTTGGCAATTACGGCGGTGATCGGATGAGCTTCGCGCAGGCGTGCGACGACGTGGACGAGCGCGGCGTTGCGACGCGCACCGTCATCGTCGCCGACGACGTGGCCAGTGCGGCACCGGCGGAGCGCCAGAAGCGCCGCGGCGTCGCCGGCATGGTGTTCGCCTTCAAGGTCGCCGGTGCGTGTGCCGCGCAGGGGGCGTCGCTCGAGGCGGTGGCCGAAATCGCGGCGCGCACGGCGCAGCGCACGCGTTCGATCGGGGTCGCCGTGTCGCCGTGCGAGATTCCCGGTGCCGCGGCGCCCGGCTTCACCGTCGCCTCCGGTGAAATGGAACTCGGGATGGGCATTCACGGTGAGCCGGGCATGGGTAGAGCGGCCCTCGCGAGCGCCGACGCCGTCGCCGACGCCATGATCGAACGCCTGCTGGCCGAGCCGGAGCGCGTCGCTTCCGAAGAAGTGGCCGTCCTCGTGAACAGCCTCGGCGCGACGCCACTCGAGGAGTTGCTGATCATCTACCGCCGTGTGGCCGAGGTACTGCCCCGCGCCGGCCTCTCCATTCGCCGACGCTACGTCGGTCACTACACGACGTCGATGGAAATGGCGGGCTGCTCGCTGTCGATCCTCTATCTCGATCGCGAGATCGAGGCACTGCTCGCGGCGCCCACGAGTTGCCCGTTCTGGCCGACCGCATGCTGACGACTGCCGCGATCATCGAGGGCGTGGTGCGCATGCAAGCGCACCACGCTGCCATTCGGGATGCATTGAACGAAGCCGATCGTGCGCTCGGCGACGGCGATACGGGGATGACGGTGGCCACGATCATCGGCGCCTGCGACGGCGTGGCCGCGCAGTTGCCAGCGGATCTCGGCGCCGCACTCGCCGAGCTCGGACGCGCCGCCTCGCGCGCCAGCGGGTCGAGTCTCGGTGCCGTCCTGGCAATGGGATTGTCGGCCGCGGGTCGCACGGCACGCGGCAAAGACTCGGCCATCTGCGCTGACGTGTGTGCGATGCTGGACGCGGCGACTCGCGTGATCACGGAGCGATCGGGCGCCACCCCGGGCGACAAGACCGTACTCGACAGCTTCCTGCATATTCAGCAGGCGTTGGCGTCGTGCGTCACGCACGCCCCCATGCTTCCTCCTGCCATCACCGCGGCACGCGCCGCGCTCGATCTGTTCCGTCCGCGCGAGTCACGCCTGGGACGCGCGCGGATGTATGGCTCGCGCTCGATCGGTCTCGACGATCCGGGGATGCTCGCGGTAGCGCTGCTGCTGGAGGCGGTGGCTGTGGATCGGTGACCGGCAATCGTCGCGAGACGCCGTGCAATGCCGCGGCAGCGTAGTCCGCGCTCCTCCCGCGACGCGCCCGCGATGGCGGGCACCCATGCGCGTTCGGAAACGGGCTGATCCGTCCTTGACTCGCTCCGGGGCCGCGACTACCATTTGTCCGGACCATTAACGGCGCCGGCGCTGGCCGGGGCCCCACCGAAAGGCGTCCGGCCATGCGCGGCATCACCCACCTCGGGGCGTTCATCGATCAGGCACGCCGCGACGGCGACTTGCTCGATATCGACCGTCCCGTCGATCCCT
>JADYYN010000201.1 GCA_020853635.1 Gemmatimonadaceae bacterium | reverse complement strand
GATCGCCAGGCCCGCCGAGACGCTGCCGCCCGGCGAGTTGATGTACAGGTGGATGTCCCGCCCCGGGTTGTCCGCCTCGAGGAAGAGCATCTGCGCGATGATCATGTTCGCCACGTCATCGTTGATCGGCGTGCCGAGGAAGATGATGCGGTCCATCAGCAGACGGCTGTAGACGTCGTAGCTGCGCTCGCCACGGCTCGAGCGTTCGATCACATACGGATTCGGGATGATGGCCATGCGGTCCTCTGAGTCCAGTTGGTCGGTCGACTTACGCCTGTTCAACCAGGTTCTTGCCGAGCAGCCAGGTGAAGACCCGCTCCTCGGTGATGCTGCGTTCAAGCTCGCGGAGGCGTCCGGCCTTTTGCAAGGAGGCGTAGAGCTGTCCCGGCTCGACACCACGCTTCGTCGCGAGTTCCTGCACCTTGTCATCCACATCCGCTTCGGTGGCCTGCAGCTTCTGCTCCTCGGCGATCGTGTCGAGGATCACGTCACGGCGCACCTGTCGCTCCGCCATGCCCTTGATCTCGTCGGCGAACTTCACGATCTCCTCCTGCGGGATCCGGTACGCCTCGGCGTAGGCCTGGATCATCTGCTTGATCCAGCTCGGCGGCAGGTCGAAGGGGTTCGCCGTCACGATCTCGTCGAGCAGCTGCGTGCGGGCGGCCGCATCGGCCTCGCGCACCGCCGACTCGCCCATGTCCGTGCGCACGACCGTCATGAACGCGTCGAGCGAATCGAAGTCGCCCATCTCGCGCGCGAACGCGTCGTCGAGCGCCGGCAACGACTTGCGCTTCACCTCGGTGAGCGTGGCGCGGACGGCCTTGGTCTTGCCGCGCTGCGCTTCATCGGGGAAGTCCTCGGGCCACTTCACCGGGCGCTCCACCGTCTCGCCCTGCGCGAGCGTCATGACCACTTCTTCGATGGCCGGGATGGCCTGACCGGCGCCCATCACGAGGCGGTATTCCTTGCCCTCGGGGATGCTGCCGTCCTCTTCGGCCGTCGCGAGCAACACGGTCACGAGGTCGCCCTCGAGCGGCTTGCCTTCCACCGGCGTCCACGTGGCGCGCTGCTCACGCATCTGGTCGAGCTGCTCCTGCACCTGCTCGTCGGTCACGGCGTCCTTGGGACGCATGACACGGAAGCCCTCGAGCTTCTCGAGTTTGATCTCCGGGCGCACTTCGCAGTGCAGCTCGAAGCTCAGGCCGTCATCCTCGCCGAACTTCACGTCGTGCGCATGCGGCTGCGTGACCAGCTGGAGGTTCTCCTTGGCGAGCACGGCTTCGAACGCCTCCCGCAGCAACGCCTCCACCGCTTCCTGGTCGATCACCGACGCGTACTGCTTACGGATCATCGCCGCCGGAGCCTTGCCCGGACGGAAGCCCGGGACGCGCACCTGCTTCGCCACACGGCCGACGGCCTTGTTACGGGCCTCGGCGACACGGGCGGGGGGAACGGCGACCTGAAGCCGACGTTCGGCGCCTTCGGACTTGGTGGAAGTGATCTGGATTTCCATATGGATCAGTGATGCGTGAAGACGGTTCAGGGAACGAACCCCCGCCGCCGGGTCCCGGTGGCGGGGGCAACTATAGAGGACAAGCTAACGGGGGGGCACGGGGGGTCCAAGTCCGCCGACTGTGCGCTTTCCGCACACCGACGGGTAAGAATCCCGGGAGGCGAAAAGGCCGCTCCCGCAGTATCGTCTCAGCAGCAATCCCAGGTACCGCGGGGGGTTCCCGCCCGCTGCACCATGTTCGCCCCCAGGGTTCCCGTCCGGGAAACCCCGGCCCAACACTCCGTCCGGCCGTGAGCCGGCGGTCCCCTCAGTCCCCCAAGGAGCTCCTATGCGGTCCCGCGCCCTCGCCCTGATGCTCGCCCTCGCCGTTGCCGCCCCGGTCTCAGCCCAAGGCCTCATGGCCGAGATGCACCGGGACGTGCGCGAGGTCCAGAAGAAGCTGGTCGATCTCGCCAAAGTGATGCCCGAGTCGTCACTCGATTGGCGCCCGAGCCCCGGCGTGCGTTCGGTTCGTGAGACGCTGCTGCATGTCGCCGCAGACAACTATCTCATCCCGATCATGATGGGTGCGCCGGCGCCGGCGGAATCCAAGATCACGAGCGACTGGGCGACGGCCGCGACGTTCGAGAAACAGCAGCTCAATCGCGAGCAGATCGCGGCAGCGGTCGAAGCCTCCTTCGTGCACCTGCACAAGGCGATGGGGCTGACCACCGATGCGAATCTGACCCAGGAGATCGACTTCTTCGGGCAGAAGTGGAGCCGTCAGCGCGCCATGCTCATGACCGTGACGCACCTGCACGAACACCTGGGCCAGATGATCGCCTACGCGCGGAGCAACAACGTCACGCCGCCCTGGAGCAAGTAACCAAACTTCAGGCCGTCGCTTCGACCGGCGAGTAGGCCGGCGGAGCGACGCGCCGACGGGCACGCAGCGCGAAGAACAGCGGCAGCCCCATCGCCAGGAGCCCGCCGATCACTGCACCCCAGTACCCGTGCCGCGCCGTCACCGCGATCGGCATGATCGCATTGGTCGCGTACAACACGAAGGGGAGCAGGTACGGCGCCACAGTCCGCTGCCACGTGCTTGGCGGGACCAGCCACAGCATGAGGCGGCTCACCACCACGCCCGTCACGTACCAGCCGATCCAGTTGCTGAGCGGCATGCCGTAGAAGATCGGGCCGCCGAGCCAGTCCGGCACCCACGCCGGCAGCTTGTGCAGGTCCCACACCCAGTGCGCGGGCTGCACGTTGGTCATCTGCACTTCCATCGGCACGTCCCACGCCGTGAGGAAGGCACCAGCGACCAACGCCCACTTCCAACGACCCCACGTGCTGTCGTCCGCCGTCATAAGCCGCGCGCAGATGGCGAGCGAGCCATACAGCATGTAGTACCAGCTGATCGGGATCGCGTACGGCACATCGCCGGCGATCATGTAGCCGAGCATCGGCGTGTAGTGGTACGGTCCGAACGGCAGGCCGATGTTGGTGCCGCCGAGTTCAGACAGCAACGCAACGCCAGACGCCACCGCGAACACCGCGATCGCGCGCCCGGTGCCGAAGCGCGACGCCGAGTGCAGCAGCGCGGCGAACGTGCCGAGCAGGATGTACACCTGGCCCGAGTACTTCCAGCCGAAGGTGTACACGGTCTGCGTGTACGGGCCGGTCATCCACACGGGGAAGTCGCCCACGAGGATGGTCACCATCGCGGCGGTCGCGAACGCGATCAGGATGATGTGGCCGGTGAGCAGTCCCTTGGCCACGCGGTCGAGGGAGTACTCAGGCAAGTCGGTCGAGGTGTGCGTCATACGATTCACGGCGTCATTCACGCGCAAAGGTCCACTTCTTCGGGCCGCGAATACGTCCGCGTGCCCCACTCAATCACGGGTCCGTCCGATCCCGCCTCGGGGCGCGCCGGCCCCGAGCGCCACACCGACCACAGCAGGCTCGCGCGGCTCCACGTGCCCACGCGGGCGCGCACCGAGAAGGAGTCATAGTTGTTCGCTTCGATCGCGCCGAGGATCGCGGCGTAGCCGTCCGCGCATGCACGGGCGCAGCGCTGCGAGTCCGGTGCGAGCAGCGAGATGCCCGGTGTCGCGGCGCGGTACAGCGCGCGCGCACGCGCCACCTGATGCTTCATGAGACGATGCCAACGCGGATCGTCCTTGAGCGTCGGATCGTTGAGCACACGGTCCGCGCTCAAGCCGAAGAACGCGAGATCCTCGTGCGGAAGATAGCAGCGACCGCGCTGCGCATCCTCGCCCACATCGCGGAGGATGTTGGTGAGTTGCATCGCCACGCCGAGCGTGCGCGCGTACTTGAGCGCGCGCTCGCGCACCGCGTCGCCGCCCGGGACGCCGAAGATGTACGTGCACATCGATCCCACGGACGACGCGACGCCTTCGCAGTACGACGTGAGATCGCCCCACGACTTGTAGAACGCGGGCTGGAGATCGCAGGCCACGCCGTCGAGTAGCTCGACGAGCACCTCGCGCGGCACACCGAAGTCGCGCACCGCACGATCGAGCTCGCGGAACACCGGCCCTTCCGGACGACCGTGCAGGGCTTCGTCCACGCCGGCGCGATACAGCCCGAGTTCGGTCGCGACATCCGCCGGGTCACGCCCCTCGGCGCGGTCGACGATGTCGTCGGCGAGGCGGCAGAACGCGTACACCGCGAACGCCCCGCGGCGCTTGCGCGCCGGGAGGAACGACGACGCGAGCGCGAATGTGCGCGCATGCGCACGGGTGATCGTCTCGCACTGCGTGGCATCCGCGCGCGCGAGCTCGACGTCCGTCTCCTTGATGATCCCCGGGAACATCATCTAGGCAGCCTCCCCGATGAGTTCGGCGACGATCTTCCCGGAGCTGATCACACCAGGGAGACCCGCGCCCGGATGCGTCCCGGCGCCGGCGAAGTAGAGATTGGGCACGTCCTCGCTCACGTTGTGCGGGCGGAACCACGCCGACTGCGTGAGCGTGGGCTGCACCGAGAACGCCGAGCCCATGTGCGAGGAGAGCGTATCGCGGAAGTGCAGGGGATCGATGTGCATCTCCGACACGATGTGCTTGGAGAGTCCCGGCATGTACCGCTCTTCGAGGTACTTCATGATGGCATCGCGGTACGGCTTGGCGGCCTTCTTCCAGTCGGTGGGCCCACCGAGATGCGGTACCGGCGACAACACATACCACGAGTCGCAGCCCTCGGGCGCCAGCGATGGGTCCGTGGCGGTGGGGCGGTGCAGGTACAGTGAGAAATCCTTCGCGAGCGTCTTGGCGTCGAACACTTCGCGCAGCAGCTCGCGATAGCGCGGTCCCATGATGATCTCATGGTGCGCGATGTCCTCGTAGCGCTTATTCGTGCCGAAGTAGATCACGAACAGCGACATCGAGTAATCCATCTTGTCGATCTTGCGGTCGGTGTACTTCTTCCGGAATCGCGGCGCGACGAGATGCTTGTACGTGAACGCCACGTCGCCGTTGCTCACCACCGCGTCGGCGGGGATCACTTCGCCCGAGGCGAGGCGCACACCGTTCGCGCGGCCCGAGCGTTCGTCGATCACGATCTCCGCGACCTTGGTGGAGAGCCGCAACGTGCCACCGATGTCGCGCAGCAGCTGCACGAACGCCTCGACGAGCTTGCCCGTGCCGCCCATCGCGAACCACACGCCCCACTTCTGCTCGAGATGGTGGATGAGCGTGTAGATGCTGGTGGTCTGGAAGGGATTGCCACCGACGAGCAACGGATGAAAGGAGAACACCTGCCGCAGCCGCTCGTCCTTGATGTAGGCGTTGGCGAGCCCAGCCACCGAGCGATCCGCGCGCAGGCGCACGAGATCGGGCAGCACCTTGAGCATGTCGGTGAACTTGCCGAACGGCTTGTCGATGAGCGCCATGCCCGTTTCGAACACGGCCTCACTCTGTTTCACGAAGCCGAGGTACCCCTTCTCGTCCTCGGGATTGAATGCGCGGATCTGTGTGAGCAGCGCTTCGCGATCGCCATTGTACGTGAACATCGAGCCGTCCTCGAACCGGATCCGATAGAACGGATCGATGGGGACGATGTCGACGTAGTCTTTGGTCTTGCGCCCGGCGAGCGTGAAGAGCTCGTCGATGAGCCAGGGCGCGGTGATGATGGTGGGGCCGCCATCGAACGTGAAGCCGTCCTGGCGATACACGTACGCACGGCCACCGGCTTGGTCGCGCTGCTCCACGACCGTGACCTCGTGCCCCTGCGCGCGCAGCCGAATCGCGGCCGCGAGTCCTCCGAATCCACTACCGATGACGACAATCCGCATACGCGGCCAACGCTCCAACTCGGAGAATGGTGCCACTGAACAAGTAAGGTGGGTGCAAAGCGTGTTTTACACCACCCCCTGTCAGAGAAGCTGGACAAGACTCGCCGTCCACCATCCCCCATCCACCATCCCCCATCCAGAATAATGCGAACGGTGGGACTCGAACCCACACGCCTTTCGGCACAGGATCCTAAGTCCTGCGCGTCTACCAATTCCGCCACGCTCGCATTGTCGTCCACCCGCGTCTCAATAATACGAAACGAGGCCCCCGTCGTGGGGGCCTCGTTCGAAATCAATTTGGCGTGCGAGCGAGTCTAGATCGACCGGCTGTCCATCACGCGTTCAACGATCGCCAGCCACGCGCAGGTTGACCACCGCCGTTGTTCCACCACCGTTCAGCACCGGGCGGTACACCAGCAAGCTGATGTAGTCGCCAGTTTTTACGTTGCGCAGCGCGTTCTGCAGGTCAGCCGGCGCGCTGATCTTGGTCTTCGCCGGAAGCACCTGCACGATCACGTCACCCGCGCGCAACGCCGACTTCTCAGCCGGGCCGCCCGCCTCGATCTGCGATACGCGCACACCCCGGTACTGCTCCGGCATCTTCGACGCCTGCACGATCTCCGCCGTCACCGGCTCGACCGAAATCCCGAGCCGCGAGTTGACCGGCGACAACGCCTTCTCCGGCGAGATCGGTGCTTCGGCGACGACGGCTTCTTCCTTCGGAGCGGACGCAAGCTTCACCGAGAACGTCTTGCGCGTCCCGTAGCGCATGGCCTCCACCTCGACCATATCACCCGGCTTCTTCGCACGCACGATGCGCTGCATCTGCCCCACACGATCCACGGCCTTGCCGTCGATGCGCGTGAGGATATCGCCGGGTTCGATGCCGGACTTGAACGCCGGCGAATCGGAGCCGCCAGAGTACGCCTCGACCTTCACCCCGGCGATCGTCTTGAGTCCGGCGACGGCGGCATCCTCCGGCGTCACCTCGGTGATCGAGACGCCGATCACCGCGCGTCGCACCTCACCATGCGCGATGAGGTCATCCATCACCTGCTTGGCCAGCGTGATCGGGATGGCGAAGCCATAGCCGGAGTAGAACCCGGTCTGCGACGCGATCGCCGAGTTGATGCCGATGACCTCTCCGCGTGCGTTGACGAGCGGCCCACCCGAGTTGCCCGGATTGATCGCGGCGTCGGTCTGGATGAAGTCGGAGATGTCGTAGTTGGAGCGGTTGAGGCCCTGCAACGCACGGCCCTTCGCGCTCACGATACCGGCCGTCACCGTGAAGTCGAGACCGAGCGGATTGCCGATCGCGAGCACCCACTCACCGATGCGCACCTTCTCGTCGTCGCCGAAGGTGACCGCCGTGAGGTTCTTCGCATCGATCTTGAGCACCGCGACGTCGGTGGTCGGATCGCGTCCGATCACCTTGGCGTCGAACACACGGCGGTCCTGCATGGTCACCTGCACGCGGTCCGCACCCTCGACCACGTGGTTGTTGGTGAGCACGTAGCCGTCGCGCGAGACGATGAAGCCCGAGCCCGTGGATTCCTGCGTCCGCGGCTGCTGCTGTTGCGGGCCTTCGAACTGACGGAAGAACTCCTCGAAGCCCGGCGGCACCTGCTGCGGGCTGCGGCGGTTGGTGCGCGCGCGTGCATCGCGCTCGGCCTGCACCGACACCACCGCCGGCGTGATGTGTTCGGAGATGGAGACGAAGGCGTTGCTCGCATCAGCGAGCGTCTTCACCTCTTCCTGGCGCGGCTTCGGCGCGCCACCACCCTGCGCGAAGAGACGATCGGTCCAATCCATCGACGACGCGAAGAGGATGCCCCCCGCGAACGCGACGGCGACGATGCTCAGGATCTTGGTGCGGCTGATGTGTGGGCTCATTGGTTCGGTGGCTCCGCGCGGGAAAGGGCGCTCCCTCTGCCCGCAATCTAGCGTGGTTCGAAGAACGTGTTCGCCGACATCACCCCGTGACGGGGCTTCCTGTACTAAGTACCTGAAGCCCCGCCGAAGGTTTCCGGGTGGCTACTCCGCCTTCTTCGCCTCGTCGACGATCTCGAAGTCGGCTTCGACCACATCGTCCTTCTTGGCTTCACCCTCGGTCGCGTCGGCGGCCGGGGCGGCGTCCGCCGCCGGCGCGGACTGCGCGGCGTAGACGGCCTGACCGGCGGCCTGGAAGGCGCCGTTCAGCTCCTCGAGTGCGGCCTTCACCTCGTTCATGTCCTCGCCGCGGTGCGCCTTGCGGGCGCGCTCCACCGCCGAGTCCAGACGGGTCTTCACGTCGGCCGGGACCTTGTCCGCCCACTCCTTCGACTCCTTCTCCACCTGGTAGGCGAGGGTGTCCAGGCGGTTGCGCGTGTCGATCTCCTCACGCTTCCGCTTGTCCTCGGCCGAGTTGGCCTCGGCGTCCTTCACCATGCGGTCGATCTCGGCGCCGGAGAGGCCGCTGGAGGCTTCGACACGGATCTTCTGCTCCTTGCCGGTCGTCTGGTCGCGCGCCGTCACGTGCAGGATGCCGTTGGCGTCGATGTCGAACGTGACCTCGACCTGCGGCATGCCGCGCGGGGCCGGCGGGATGCCCGTCAGCTGGAACTTGCCGATGGTCTTGTTGTGCAGCGCGAGCTCGCGCTCGCCCTGCAGCACGTGGATCTCGACCGTGGTCTGGTTGTCGTCGGCGGTGGAGAACGTCTCCGACTTCTTCGTGGGGATGGTCGTGTTGCGCGGGATGAGCACCGTCGTGACGCCACCGAGCGTCTCGATGCCGAGTGACAGCGGCGTGACGTCGAGCAGCAGCACGTCCTTCTGCTCGCCCGTGAGCACCGCGCCCTGGATGGCCGCGCCGACGGCGACGACCTCGTCCGGGTTCACGCCCTTGTTCGGCTCCTTCTTGAAGAACT
>JADYYN010000200.1 GCA_020853635.1 Gemmatimonadaceae bacterium | reverse complement strand
CTGATGCCGGCGTCCTTCACCACCTTGTTCCAGCGCGGGATCTCCTCGCGGATGAGCTGCAGGAACTCGTCCGGCGAGCTGCCGTACACCTCGAAGCCCACGTGTGCGAAGCGCTCGCGCGCATCCGCGAGCCGGGTGATCCGCACCACCTCGGCGTTGAGCTTGTCGACGATCGGACGCGGTATCCCGGCCGGGCCGAGCAGTCCGTACCACGCCTCCGCCGAAAAACCGGGGAAGCCCTGCTCCGCCACCGTGGGCACGTCCGGGAAAGCGAACGAGCGCTTCGCGCCGGTGGTCGCGATCGGGCGCAGCCGCCCGGTCTTCACGTGCGGCGTCACCGCCGACATGCCGATGATCACCAGCGGGATCTGGCCCGCCAGCACGTCGATCACGGCCTGGGCGCCGCCCTTGTACGGCACATGCTGCATCTTCACGTTCGCGAGGCGGTTGAGCAGCTCGCCGGTGAGATGCCCCATCGCGCCGACCGCCGCCGTGCCGTAGGGAATGGCGCCCGGCTTCGCGCGCGCGAGCGCGAGCAGCTCCTGCAGCGTCTTCGCCGGCACGCCGGGGTGCACGACCGCGATGCTGGGCGCGCTCACGATGTGCGAGATCGGCGCGAAATCCTTGATCGGGTCGTACGGCAGCCGCGGATTGAGCGCGAGCGCCGTGCCCAGGTTGGCGATGTACCCGAGCACGAGCGTGTAGCCGTCGGGGGCGGCGCGCGCCGCGATCTCCATGCCGATGACCCCGTTCGCGCCGGTGCGGTTGTCGACCACGACCTGACGCCCCCAGTTCTCGGTCATCTTCTGGGCGATGATGCGCGCCGTGGTGTCGGCGCTGCCGCCCGGCGCGAAGGGCACGACCATGCGCAGAGGACGGGCAGGATAATCGGCAGCGGGCTGTGCGGCGGCCGCGAGCCCGGGAAGAACGCAAAGGATCCCGAGCCCGGCGCAGACTCGACGCGTGGCGAACGACATGCGGATCTCCTCCAGCGCGGGCCGTCGCGGCGGGATCGGTAAAGCCCCGCGGTCACGCAGCCCCATGCGAAACGGTAACCGCCGGCCGCGCAGGTGTAAAGAGACCCGCCGATCCGGCGCCCGCACGGCGGGGGTCAGGTCCGAATGGCGCCTACATGAGCGTGCGCTATCGAGCGGCGACGCTGAACCTCCCTCACCACCAACAGGGTGGCTGAGCGGCCGCCGCGGCTCGCAGCGACGCGGGCACCCAACAGCGAAGCTCTTGGGTGGTCAGCTCGAGCCACGAGTTCGACGCATTACTTCACGTCGCTGAGCTTTATCCCACGGCCGGCGCGCAGACTCTCCCTCGCCTTTGCGATGCGCTCCAAAAAGCGAGGATCGTTCTCCAGACGATAGTCGAACCAGTCTTCCTCCGACTGAAAGCCGATAAGCACTCCCGCAGGCTTCCCGTGCCGCGTGATTATGATCTCTTGTTCCGCGGCCTCGCGCAGATACCGCGAAAGGTCGTCTTTCACTTCCGACAAGGCTACTTCCTTGACTCCGGCTTTCCGAACTGTGCGAGCCATTTTTCCGCCTCGGATTTCGGCACGATCGCGAGAACCTCCACGTTCGTGTCAGATATGTCATAGAACACCCGGATTTCGTCAACCCGGAGCCGATACTGCGGACGAGACATACCCTTCAGACGTTTGATTCGGCTCTTGCTCAGCTTCGTGGGCTCGTAGCGCAGGTGTGTCTCCAGCGCCACCTTCACGGAGGATCGAATCGCGGCCTTCATTGCGCAATACGCTCCATTGTCACTTTCAACTCTTGATCATTCGCGATCATGGCTACGTCTCCCGAATCTCTACGATACCCCTCGATGCGCCGTCTCGCTTGCGTTGCCAGCTTCGGACGGCGTCTTCTTCAGTTGGCAGGGCAGCCTCTTGCCGCAGCCAGAAGATGCTCGCTCCGACATGTGCCTGTGCAGCAGGATGGTCGAAAACAAGCACGACTTCTCCCTTCAACTGGCTCAGATCGAAGGTGTCGTCCATAACGAGAAACACATCGACGTCGTTCGGCTCCGGTCTGTTCGTTACGAATGATCCGAAGACAATGAATCGCCCTTTTGAGCGCCATTTGAGGGTGATGACACGCGCCTTCGGGTCAACGAACACCCCGCGCACCGTGAGTAGTGGACGAAACCTCGCGAACGCATACGCATCCCAAAGCCGCTGCGATCGCTTTACGTCGAATCCATTCCTCGACATCGCGCAAAGGACTCAGCACCTCGGCAACCCCGAAGTATGCGAATGCAGGACTTCGCGGTCACGTGCCCGCTCAGCCCGAACGTGCCACACCTCAAATCCGGTTCGTGTACCTCGCAGCGCGCTTTTGGATTGGGCTTCCTCCAGACCCCACCCCGCGATGACGCCCTTGCCCTTCTCCTAGGGAATGTCTGATCAAGTCCGCAGTATGATCGCGGGATCGGTGTAACGCATCAAGGGTGGGCGCTCGATGAGCCAGATGAGTTTCAGCGACGCGGAGTTTGCGGGCAAGCGTAAGAAGACCCGCAAGG
>JADYYN010000199.1 GCA_020853635.1 Gemmatimonadaceae bacterium | reverse complement strand
CTCGAGAATGAGAACATCGTGAAGATCAAACGACTCCACGGCAACTGGAGCGTGGTGAGCGGTCGCGCGAACTGTCCGATGGCGCTTGTCGTCGACGGCACGGCCATGCGCGGCACCGCCGAGGAGATCCTCACGCGTGACGGCGAGATCGAGATCCAGGACATCATGCGGCAGCCGCGGATGATGCGCTTCTCCGGCTCCGAACGCCGCACCGCGGCTGAGCGCGAGTTCTTGTCCGTGCGACTCTCGATCGATGACATCGTGACGTCGCTCTCGGTGGCCGCGATCGAGATCTACTCGAGCGTCGCGGGCGCGCCGCCGGAGCTGCTTCGGAACACCGCGGGTGAGACCTGTGGGCTTGTGGTGGTATGGACCGGGTCCCGACGTTGATCACGGGGCTGAGCCCGACGCCAGTCGTCACGGTAGCACATCACAAATCTCTCTCTTTCGTGATTTACCTTGCGCGGAAACACGTGACGAGTGCACTCATACACGCGTCTTCCACGCAACGACGGCGCTGCGCGCTGGGCGCCGATTCTCCTCGGGAGGCCCGTGACCGGAACGTTCGGACAGGCAACTGAGCCCCGACTGCCTCGATCGCTCAACGCGACCGCGGTCTGGCGCCTCCTCCCCATCGACCACACCCCGCACGGGCATACTGCCCCGTCGCGGGGTGTCGTCTTTTCCGGTGAGGTTCGATGTCACGTCGGGTCCTGCACCACGTCGCGCTCCCCCGCTCCCCCAGGGGGATTTCCCGCCACGCTCGCCGCGTGGAGCACCAGCAGCACAAGCGCCAGATCAAACGCGCGACCTTTCGTGATTGCGGACGGCGATGCGTCTACTGCGGACACGTCCTCGCCCCCGAACTCGCCACACTGGATCACGTGATCCCGCTCTCCCGGGGCGGCAGTCACCTCCCGGGCAACCTCGTCTCAGCCTGTCAGCCCTGCAACCAGATGAAGGGGGCGCTCCTGCCGACGGAGTTCTTCGCGCGCTACCCGGCCGCGGGGCAGAACTTCATGCGCTTCGCACGCGCCGTGCACCGCCAACTGAAACGCGGCGCACGACGGGCGGTGTCGCTGGCGTACGCGCAGGCGTACCAGCAGGCGGCATAGTCGTCTCAAGGGCGAGCATCGCGCGCTTGCGGTCAGGGCCCCAGGCGTAGCCACCCAACTCCCCTGTCGCGCGGATCACGCGATGACAGGGGATGAGGTAGCTCACCGGGTTGCTGCCCACGGCGGTGCCCACCGCGCGTGAGGCCTTGGCGTCGCCGATCGCCGCCGCGAGGTCGCCGTACGTCGTCACGCTCCCCACGGGGATCGCGAGCAGCGCACGCCACACCTTGAGCTGGAAGTTCGTCCCGCGCACATGCAGCGAGAGTGACGGCACCGGATTGCTCCCCGGCGGCGGGAACGCCTGCGCCGCGGCCTTCCGCGTCGACTGCTGATCAGCGAGCAACTCGGCCTCCGGCCACTCCCGTTCGAGCACCGCGAGTGCTTCGCGACGATCATCGCGCTGCACGAACGCCAGATGACACACGCCGCGCGATGTCACCGCGATCAGGCATTCACCGAACGGCGTAGGATGGAATCCGTACCGGATGGACACGCCACTGCCGTCGCGCTGCAACTCGCCGGGCGTCACGCCTTCTGCGTTCACGATGAGATCGTGCAGCCGCCCCGGCCCAGACAGCCCGGCCTCATACGTCACCTCGAGTAGCGGACGACGCTCGCGCAGCAACTGCTTCACCACTTCGGCCGTGCGATGCTGCAGAAACCGCTTGGGACTGATCCCCGCCCAGCGCGTGAACATGCGCTGGAAGTGCGCCTCGCTCAGCCCGACGACCTCCGCGACCTCGGCCAGCGTCGGCGCGGTGGTGCGCGGCGCGTCGAGATAACGGATCGCCCGCTCGATGCGCGCGTAGTCGGTGAGTAGTTGTTCGGGCGACATCAGGACTCCTGTGCAAGAGACACAGGGTATCTAGGAAGGACGCCGCGGCGCGACAATCCGAAAGTTGCGGTGGGGATGGATCCCCCATCACCCGTCCACCATCCACCATCCACCATCCACCATCCAGAATCAGTAATCCACCGGCCGCAGGTAAGACTCCCCGATCGCCGCCCCCGACAACATCGCCACGGTCGGCAGCTTGCGCTTCCAATGCGTCGAGTCGAGTCGCTTGGTCACCAGTCGGATCGCTTCGGCATCGATGCCGCGCTCGAGGAGTTCCGCGGCACTCCACCCGTGCAGGATCCAGTTGAGGATCTCGTCCGCCTTCGCGTAGGACACACCGAAATCGCCTTCATCAGTCTGGCCCTGCACCAGGTCAGCACTGGCCGGCTTCTCGATGATCTCGCGCGGCACGTGCAGGTGTCGCGCGAGTGCCCAGACTTGCGTCTTGAACAGATCGCCGATGGGATTCACCGGCGGCGAGTCATCGGCATGCCACGTGAAGTAGCCCAGCAACCGCTCGCTCTTGTTGCCCGTGCCAAGCGGTAACGCGCGATGCTTCGCCGAGAGGTCGAACAGCGCGATCATGCGCGTGCGCGCCATCACATTGCCGCGACGTGCCGCATCCGCATCGGGTTCGAGTGCGAAATATCCGTCCACCGCACCCGTGATCTCGAGTGTCCGCGCCTCGATGCCGAGTTGATCGATCACCAACTGCGCGTGCGCGAGCGAATCCGCGCTCGATGTGCGATACGGCATCCGCACCGCGATCACGTTCTCCTTGCCGAGCGCACGCACCGCGAGCGCGGCGACCACGGCGGAGTCCACACCGCCGGAGAGCCCGAGGATGGCTTTCGAGAAGCCGCGGCGCGAGAACTCGTCGCGCAGGAACGAGACGAGCCAGCGCTCGACGAGCGCAGCATCGATCTCCAGCGACGGCGGTACACCGCGTGCCACGGTGCCGCCCGAGATCACGGTGAGCGTCTCGGGGACGATCGCGATGGGTTCTGTGGTGGACGGGGCACTGCGCGGTACCAGGCGCAGCGTCGGTGCCGCGCGCGGCGACTCCGGTGCCGTGCTCGCATTCTCCGTCGCGGCCACCGCGCTCATGCCGAGCGCGCGGTCCAGCTCGGTGCGCAGGAAGGGCAGGGCCGCCCGGAGATCCGAGAGCATGGGGAGATCCGCACGCACGCGCGCGACATCGGCGAGATCGATCGACGCGGTGATCATGGCCTCGTCGAACACCGGCGCGCGCAGGCGCACATCGCCGCGCGGGCCAGCGATCATCGAGCCGCCCTGGAACATGCGTCCGCCCTCGCTGCCCACGAGGTTCGCCAGCACGCAGAACACGCCCTGCTCCTCGGCGATGTCGCGAATCAGGCGTTCCCAGCGCTCCACGCTGCCCGGACCCGGCACTTGGTCACCGCGTGGCACGGCGCCGCGCGCCGGCGCCGCCGCGATCACTACGACGACCTGCGCGCCGTCCAACGCGGCGATGGTCCCCGAGAGCGAATGCCAGGCATCCTCGCACACGAGCATCGCGGCCCGACCCCATGAAGTGTCGAACGCACGGATGCCGTACCCCCGCTCCACGAACCGCTCCTCGTCGAACAGCGAGTAAGTGGGGAGGAAGTTCTTGCGATGGATGTGGACGATGCGCGCCGCGCCATCGCCCAACGCGATGCAGGCGGCGCTGTTGTGCAGATTGCCCTCGAACGACTCGTAGAACCCGAGGATCACGTCCATCCGCGTGCCCGCAGGCACTGCCGCCTCGTATCGCCGCGCGATCTCGTGCAGCAGCATGTCCGACGTCAACGCCACATCGCGGACCCCGCCCTCGAGGAAATAACCGGAGAGCACGGTCTCGGCGAAGACGACCAGCTGTGGCTTGGGCTCGAGTGCGGCGGCCTGGGCCAGCAGTCCACCGATGCGGTCGAGGTTCCCGGCGAGGTCACCCTTCCGGGGACGGAACTGCGGGATGGCGAGCGTGAGCATGCTCGAAACGTGCGACGTCGGGGCGCGGAACGGTACTGGGCGCGCGGCAGTGGTGTAGAATTCCTCCCGTGCGCACCCTCGTTGCCGTCCTCGTCACGCTCCAGCTACTCAGTCTGCCCGCCGCGGCGCAGCAGGCCGCGCCGGCGGCCAGCACCGAGGAGGCGTGGCGCATCGTGCGCCCGCCGCAGAGCTCGCTCGTCCTCGCCCGTGATGGGACGCTGATCGGCGAGATCGGCAAGGAGTGGCGGACGAACGTCGCGATCGCCACGCTGCCCAAGTATGTCCCGCAGGCGTTCGTGGCCGTGGAGGACCGCCGGTTCTACGAGCACGACGGCGTCGACCTCGTCGGCATCGCCTCGGCGATCAAGGACAACATCCTCGGCGGCAGTCGCGGCGCGAGCACCATCACGCAGCAGCTGGTGGGCAACATGCATCCCGAGATCATCGATCGCCGGGACCGCTCGCTCTCGCGCAAGCTGCGCGAGCAGTCGGCAGCGCGTGAGATGGAGAAGCACTACACCAAGGCACAGATCCTTGAGGCCTATCTCAACCAGATCAGCTTCGGGCGCGGGTACTTCGGCATCGAGTCGGCGGCACGCCACTACTTCGGGAAGCCGGCCGCGCGCCTGAGCATCGCCGAGGCGGCATCACTCGCGGCATTGCCCAAGGGCCCGGCTATCTACGATCCCGTGCGATACCCCGATCGCAATCGCAATCGGCGTGACGCGATCATCGGGTTGATGGCGGATCAAGGTTACGTCACAGCCGAGCAGGCGAAGGCCGCGCGGAAGGAGCCGCTCAAGACGGCGCCCGAGATGGGCATGTCGGTGGCCGCACCGTACTTCGTGGATGCGGTGCGAGGGCAGCTCGAGCGCGCCGGGGTACCGGTGAGCAGCGGTGGCTACACCGTGATCACCACGCTCGACCCGTCGTTGCAGCGTCAGGCGACCACCGCACTCATCGACGGGACCGCGGCCGTCGAGGCACGTGCCGGGTATCGGCACGAGACCTTCGCCAAGAAGAAGAAGGGCTCCACCGACTATCTGCAGGGCGCCATTGTTTCCATGGAGCCGGCGTCGGGTGATGTGCGGGCGCTGGTGGGCGGACGGAACTATCAGGAGTCGCAGTTCAATCGCGCGATCAACGCCGTGCGCCAGCCGGGCTCCACGTTCAAACCGATCGTGTACGCACGTGCGCTTATGGACTCCTTGCCCCCAAACGCGCACATCGCCGACGAGCCGCTGGAGATCACGTACGATGCCACGGTTTACCGTCCGCGCAATGCGGATGGTGAGTTCCTGGGGCCGCTCACATTGCGCGAGGCGCTCGCGCGTTCGCGCAATCCGGTCGCGGTGCGCCTGTGGGAGACGTATGGCGCCGACTCGGTGATCGCGCTGGCGCAGCGTATGGGGCTGAGCTCGCCCATCGCACCGTACCCGTCGAGTGCGATCGGCGCGTCGGTGGTGCGCCCGATCGATCTCGTCGCGGCGTTCACCGCGTTCGCCAACCTCGGCGCACCGGTGGAGCCGCGCTTCGTGGTGAGTGTGTTCGATGCCGCCGGGCGTGCGGTGTTCGGTCAGCCGGTGCGTACGCTGCCGGTCGCGATGGATAGCGCCGTCGCGTACGTCACGCTCGCGCTCATGCGCGAGGCCGTCGAGTCGGGCACCGCGACCTCGGTGCGCCGCTATCTGCCGGCGTCCATCCCGATCGCGGGCAAGACCGGGACCACGGACGACAACTCCGACGTGTGGTTCGTCGGCGTGACGCCCCATCTCGTCACCGGTGTGTGGTTGGGCTTCGACCGGCCAAAAAGCATCGCGTCGGGCGCGGCCGGTGGCACGTTCGCCGCGCCCATCTTCGGCCAGATGATGGCCCGCTGGGGCGGCCTCTCGTCGGAGCCGTGGGTGGCGCCATCGAACGTCGTGGTGGTGGAGCTCGACAAGACGACGGGCGATATCGCCGAGGACTCGTTGCCGACCGACCGCCGCTACACGGAGTACTTCATCGCGGGGACCGAACCCCCGGCGCTGCGGATCGATGCGCGGCGCCTGTTCCGCCATGGACCGCTCATCGGCTTTTGACGGTAATACTGTGACGTAGGTCGCCTGTCGTTCGCCATATGGCAGGTAGATTTCCTGCGGTGCGCTCTGTCCCTTCGGAGGTCGGTCATGCGGTTCCTCATCGTGTTGTCCGCGGTCCTCGCGCTCTCAGCCTGCGGCGCCAAGCCGAAGCCTGCGGCTGAGATGGGCGCGGATTCCGCTGCCGCGCTGCCGGCCCCCTCCGGCGAGACAGCCGGCGCGCTCGGCTCCGCGACTCGCGATTCGCTGGCGCCGACGACGGATTCGGCGGCGCCGAAGGCCACCTCCGTGACGCCGACCACGCCTGACGCGAAGAGTCCAGCCAGCGCGAAGGCGCCGTCGAAGATCATCGGTCGCGATTCCGCGTTCGGTCCGATCGGCGAGGTCGACGCCTCCGGGAAGATCACGCCGATCCCCACGAAGAAGCCCTGAGCGAACGCTCGCGCTCCGACCTCCTCACTCACGCCTCCACACTCGTGTCGATTCCCCGCCGCTCCGCGCTCCTGCTCTCGTTCGGCCTCCTCTCGTGCGGCGGTGGCTCCGAAGGGCCCGTCGTCCCCGTCGAGGATCAGCCGGGATTCCAGATCGAGATCGTCTACGTCGGCGACACGCCGTCGGCGGCGATCGCCCAGTCGTTCACGAGCGCCGCGTCGCGCATCCAGAGCGTCATCACGGGCGACCTGCAGTCCGTCCGCATCGGAACGACTGCCACGCCGTTCGAGGTCTCCGCGTGCGTGAGTCCCGCCACCACGTTCGATGACGCGGCGCCGGTGAATGAGGTGTTCGACGACCTGGTGATCTTCGTGAAAGTCGAGGCCATCGACGGCGTCGGTCAGGTGCTCGGCTCGGCCGGACCCTGCCTCACCCGCACCACCACCGGCCACACCGCGCTCGGCGTGATGCGATTCGACTCGGCTGACCTCCAGAACCTGGCCAATAACGGGCGCCTCGGCGCCGTGATCCTGCATGAGATGCTGCACGTCGTCGGTGTCGGGACGCTGTGGCAGACGAAGGGCATTCTCGCCGACACGTCCACCGCGACCGTGCGGGTCACCGGCCCGCTGGCCGTCGCCGCATGCGTGACCGATCACGGCGGCTCGGCGGTGTGCACCGGCAATGCCGTGCCGGCCGAGAACTGCCTTGACCTGAGCCCATCCGTCACCTGTGGGGTCGGCACGCGGAACTCGCACTGGAAGGAGAGCATCTTCCAGACGGAGCTCATGACCGGTTATGCCGGTGCCACGAACCCGCTGTCGAAGATGACCATCCAGAACCTCGCCGACATGGGCTATGTCGTGAACACGGCCGCGGCCGACGCGTACACGGTGCCGTCGGTGGTCGCGATGCGTGAGTTGCGTGCGGACGAAGGCGAGTCGGCGGTCGCCATGCCCGAGCCCATGCGACCGCGCTTCAGCGTGGAACCGGGCGGTGTCGTCCGTCGCCTCCCGCGCTGAGGTCGGGCGCTAGCGCCGCGACCCCGTCCAGATCGCGATCAACCCGCAGCCCTGCGCCATGCGCGAGCCTGCGACGCGTTGCAGTTCCACGGGGACCGCGGCGGCGCTACCGTAGATCTCGATCGCCATCACGGACGACGCCGTGATGAGCTCGTCGATCGCTGCGAGTGACGACGTCGGCGGCGGGTTCGGGTTGCCCACGGCTTCCTCGAGGGTCCCGGTGAGCCGCTGGCCGTCGAGGAGGATGGTCATCGCGCACGTGATCCCTCGTCCCATGAGCACCTGTTTGCCGCTCATGGGGGTGACCTTCACGAGGTTGTCGCCGGCGAGGACATGCGTGAGCATGAACGGATTGCGCAGGTCGAGCTCTTCGGGCGTGATCATGCGTGCCGAGAATGCGCCTTTCTGCACGCGTTCCACGCGATCGTAGAAGCCGGTACGCGCCAACGGCGTGTCACGGCGACCGCGCACGGTCACCGGGTCGAGCGTGCGAGCCAGCGGGATGAGATCGGCGATGAAATACGGCGAGTCGGCCTTCTTCTTGACCCAGCCGATGTAGGGCTCGAACCCGATCCGACGCGCCTGGATGTTCAGCGAATCCTTCGCCTTGATGTTGAAGACTGCGCGCCCTGAATCATCGGCGACGCGGATCGCGCCGTTGACGATCTGCACGAACGCGAACGGGATCGCGTTCCCGCGGACATCGGTCACCTGCACGGTGACGCGGTCAGACTGCGCGGTCAGGGGGGCAGCGGCCACGCCGAGCAGCACGGACGCCGCAGCGGTGGCCAGCGGAAGACGGAGGAGACGGTTGGGCACGATCGATCTCGGTCAGGAAGGGAACGGGGGGCGCCGATCGGCGCCCCCCGAATATTACGCCACCACGGCCAGAGGTTCCCCATTGGCCTTCGTCGGCTCCGGGAGGAGGGCCAAGGCCAGCACCTCCTCGAGCGACTCGACGAAGTGGAAGCGCAGCTTGCCACGCGCCTCATCCGGCACGTCCTCCACATCTGCCTCGTTGTCCTTGGGCAGGACGACGTCCGTGATGCCCGCTCGGAGCGCGCCGAGGACCTTCTCCTTCACACCGCCGATCGGCAACACCCGCCCGCGCAGCGTGATCTCGCCGGTCATCGCGATGTCCTTCCGCACCGGCCGACCGCTCAGTTCGCTAGCCAGCGCGGTCGAGATCGCGACGCCCGCCGAGGGGCCGTCCTTGGGAATGGCACCGGCCGGCACATGGATGTGGGTCTCCACGGTGCCTAGGCGTGAGCGCGGGATGCCCAACCGTTCGGCGTTCTTCGTCACGTACGTGAACGCCGCCCGCGCCGACTCCTTCATCACGTCGCCGAGCTGCCCCGTGAGGATCAGCGCAACCGGCGCACCGCCGCCGTTGCCATCGGACGGACTCGGCGTGGTGAGCGGTCGGACGGACGCTTCTACGAACATGATGTCACCGCCCATCGGCGTGTAGTACATACCGGTGGCGATGCCCACCTCGTGGGCGATGTTCGCCTTCTCCGGATGCACCTTCGGCCGGCCGAGCAGCTCGCGCACCTCTTCCGCCGTGAGCACACCGTCGGCCGACGGGTCCTCACCGCTCTTGGTGGCGATGCGCCGCGCCACCTTGCGCGCCACCTTGCCCACTTCGCGCTCGAGCTGACGCACACCGCTCTCGCGCGTGTACTTGCTCACCAGCGACGCGATCGCTTCATCGGTGAACGAGATCTCCTTGCCGCCGAGCCCGTTCTCCTCGAGCTGGCGCGGGATCAGGTACTTCTTGGCGATCTCGGCCTTCTCTCGCTCGGTGTAGCCGGCGAACTCCACGACCTCCATACGGTCGAGCAGCGGACCGGGGATGTTCTGGATGAAGTTCGCCGTGGCGATGAACAGCACTTCACTGAGATCGAACGGCACGCCGAGGTAGTGGTCGGTGAACGAGTCGTTCTGTGCGGGGTCGAGCACCTCGAGCAGCGCGCTCGACGGATCGCCCTGGAACGACGAGCCGAGCTTGTCCACCTCGTCGAGCAGGAAGACCGGGTTCTTGGTGCCGGCCTGCTTCATGCCTTGGATGATGCGACCGGGCATGGCGCCCACGTACGTCCGGCGATGGCCGCGGATGTCCGCTTCGTCACGCGCACCGCCGAGCGCGACGCGCACGTACTCGCGCCCGAGCGAGCGGGCGATGGACTTGGCGATGGACGTCTTGCCCACGCCCGGCGGACCGGTGAACAGCAGGATCGGCCCCTTGGCCATGGCGCGTGCCTTGGCCTCGCGCTTGTCGGTGATCGCGCGATCCTTGTCGTCGCCGTTCGACTTCTTGGGCGCGGCGGTCGCCGTCGCGTCTTCCTTGGGCTCCTTGAGCTTCGCCACCGGGAACTCACCGGTGCGGTCCATCTCCTCCGAGAGCTGCTGAGCCCGGAGCTGACGCACCGCCAGGAACTCCAGCACACGGTCCTTCACGTCCTTCAGGCCGTAGTGGTCGTCGTCGAGGACGGTGATGGCGTGCTTGAGGTCGAGCTGGTCGTCGGACCGCTTGTCCCACGGCAGCTCGGCGATCCACTCGAGGTACGTGCGGATCACCTGCGCTTCCATCGACTCGCGACCGGCGCGCTCCAGCCGCCCGAGCTCGCGCTCCACTTCGGTGCGCGCCTCCTTCGGCAGCGTGAGCTTGTTCAGCTTCTCGCGGAGCTCCTCGATCTCCTTGGACTGATCGTCGTCGCCGAGCTCCTTCTGGATGGCCTTCATCTGCTCGCGAAGGAACATCTCGCGCTGGCGCTCGCCGAGTTCCTCCTGCACCTGCGACTTGATCTCCTCCTGCGCTTCGAGGAGCGAGATCTGACGCTGCACGTGCACGAGCACCTTGCGGAGGCGCTCCTCGACGGAGAGTGTCTCGAGCAGCCCCTGCTTCTCGGGCACCGAGAGTTCGATGTAGCCGGCGACGAGGTCCGAGAACTTGCCCGGTTCAGTGACCGAGTCGAGCACTTGGTGCACGACCTCCTCGGGCAGGCCGCGGCGCTCGCCGAGCTCGGCGGCGCGCTCGCGGATCTCCTTGTGGAGAGCGGTGAACGCGGCGTCCTGGTCGTCCAGCGGCGACATCTCTTCCACCGGCATCACGACGGCCGAGAGATACCCCTCGGTGGTCGTGTACTGGAGCGAAGTCGCGCGCTGTTCGCCATGCAGCAGGAGCTGCACGCCACCGAGACCGCGCTGGATCTGACCGATCCGCGCGATGACGCCCATGGAGTAGAGGATCTCCGGCGCCGGTTCCTCGGCGTTGTCGCGCTGGGCGACGGCGAAGACCAGGCGATCGCCCTTCAATGCCGACTCGATGGCACGCAGGGTTCCCGGCCGCCCGGCCGCGATGGGCGCGGTGAGGCCTGGGAAGATGACCGTCCCCCGCAGGGGGAGGACCGGAAGGGTCTGACGCGTGCTCATGAGATATTGGAGTCCGTTCGGGGCGGAGGATGGACGTACGGATACGTCCCGAAAGGGGGCAAGGAGCGTTCCGCCCTGACTTACGACATAGTGGCGGGGATTGCAACTTTCTCCCGTCGGCTTGACGTAGTGACTGCCAAGGCGGCGACGGTCGGACCTCGGTTCCAACGTGGTGCGATGTCGTGCAAGGTGATATCCTTGTCCAGTCCGCCACCCTCCCGATCCCCTAGTGAGCGACATCCCGATCAGTCAATCGGACGCCGAGCTGCGCTCGCACGTCATGCGTGTGCTCGAGACCCAATACGAGGTCGAGAAGGAAATCGGCCGCGGGGGCATGGGGATCGTGTACAAGGGACGCGACAAGCGTCTCAAACGACCGGTCGCCATCAAGCTCCTGCCGCCCGAGCTCGCCTTCCGCTCGGAAATCCGCCAGCGCTTCCTGCGCGAGGCGGAAATGGCCGCGCAGCTGTCGCACCCGCACATCGTGCCCATCTACTCGGTCGATGAGCGCGAAGGCCTCGTGTACTTCGTCATGGCCTTGGTCGAAGGCGAGAACCTCGGCACGCGCATCCAGCGGCAGGGGCCGCTGGCACCGGACGAAGCCCGCCGCATCCTGCGCGAAGTCGGCGACGCGCTCGCGTACGCGCATTCGCAGAACACGGTGCACCGCGACATCAAGCCGGACAACATCCTCCTCGACGAGCAGACCGGTCGCGCGATGGTCACCGACTTCGGCATCGCGCGCGCGGTGAGCGAGGGCGCCGAGCAGAAGCTCACCGGCACTGGCATCGCGATCGGCACGCCGGCGTTCATGAGTCCGGAGCAGTCCGCCGGCGACCGCGACATCGATGGGCGCACGGACCTCTATTCGCTCGGCATCGTCGCGTACCAGATGTTGTGCGGCGACCTGCCGTTCAATGCGACGAGCACGCCGGCACTGCTGGTGAAGCATCTCAGCGAGAAGCCCACGCCGATCGAACAGCGCGCGAACGTGCCGCCGGACCTGGCGCGCGCGGTGATGCTCTGCCTCGAGAAGAATCCGGCCGACCGCTTCGCGAGCGCGAAGGACTTCGTGCGCGCGTTGGAGACCGGACAGGTGCCCAACCTCCCGACGCGCGCCGGCTCGGCGTATCCGCAGGCGGCGCCCAGCTGGCAGCCGGCGCCGGTGATGGGCGGCGGGTATGTGAACGAGAGCGAACCGACACCGGAGGAGATGATCCGCTGGAGCAACTCCAGCGTCGTCGAATTCCGCCGCAATCTCTCGCCGTTCCTGTTCGTGTCGTTCGCGTTCATCATCGTCGATCTCATCGGCGGTCCGAATCTCCTGTTCGTCTCCGCGTTCTGGGCCATCAGCATCGCGTACAAGTACGCGAAGCTCTGGAGCGACGGCTACGACTGGCGCGACGTGTTCAAGCAGCCCCGTGACCGCATGATCGTGGACGTTGCGGCGGAGACGATCGACGACGCGAAAGCGATCTGGGACCCGGCCAAACGCGCCGAGGTGCGGGAGCGCACGCGGCGTCGTCGCCTGAGCTCGGGCACGAACAGCGTGCCTATTCCGGGCGCGGACGCGGCGGAGCAGATGGCCGCTGCGAGCGGTCCCCACGCGGTCGTGGTGCGACAGGCGCGCGTGGATCGCGAGGAGATCACTCGCCTCGTCAACGAATTGCCCAAGTCGGAGCGCGACCGTCTACCCGAGGTGGTGCCGAGCGCGCGTCGCCTGTACGAGACCATCGTCTCGATCGCGAACGCGCTGCTGCTGGTCGATCGTGAGGTCGGCACCACGAGCGCCGAGGCGATCGACAAGGAGATCGCCGTGCTCGAATCGCAGGCGAACCCGCTCGACACGGCCGCGAGCGAGTCGCGCGTGCGGCGTTTGGCGATCCTCAAGCGCAGTCGGCGCGGGGTGGCCGACGCGCAGCGCAAGCGCGGCGAGTATGCGGCCAAGCTCGACGAGTGCGCGATCGCGCTCAAGAACATGAAGCTCGATGTGCTGCGCCTGAAAGCCGGCACCGAGAGCTGGCAGCGGGTCACCTCGGTCGCCGAACAGGCGATGCAGCTCGCGCGCGATGTCGACAGCGCCGTGTACGTCGGCGACGAGATGGCGCGCATCGGGCGCCCAGCCGGCCGTGGCTGAGGACGCCCTCCGCGAACGCTGCGCCACTGCCGTCGCCGGCCTCTACGAGATCGAAGCGGAGATCGGGCGCGGGGGCATGGCCGTGGTGTATCGCGCCCGCGATTCCCGACTCCGACGCAAGGTCGCGCTGAAGGTGTTGCCGCCGGAGCTCGCGTTCCGGCAGGAGGTGAAGTCGCGTTTCCTCCGCGAGGCGGAGATGTCCGCGCGGCTCTCGCATCCGCACATCGTGCCGATCTACTCGGTGGATGAGTCGCAGGGACTCGTCTACTTCGCGATGGGTCTCGTGGAAGGCGAATCGCTCGCCGCGCGTCTCGCACGGGAGCCGCGGCCGCCGGTGGAGTATGTGCGGCGCATCCTCAGCGAAGTCGCCGATGCGCTGCACTACGCGCACCAGCACGGCGTCGTGCATCGCGACATCAAGCCGGACAACATCCTGATCGATTCGGAGTCGGGCCGCGCCATGGTGACCGACTTCGGGATCGCGCGCGCCGCCGAGGGTGACCAACGGCTCACCGTCACGGGCATCGCGGTCGGCACGCCGGCCTACATGAGTCCCGAGCAGGCGATGGGGGAGCGCGAGGTCGACGGGCGCGCGGACATCTACGCGCTTGGCATCGTCGGCTACCAGATGCTGTCGGGCGAGTTGCCGTTCCAGGCGACCAACACGCCGGCGATGCTCATGAAGCACCTCAGCGAACGGCCGCGTCCGCTCGCGCAGGTGCGGCCGGACTTGCCGCAGAATCTCGTGCAGGCGATCGATCGTGCGCTCGCGAAGGGCCGTGAGGAGCGGTGGACGGATGCCGCGACGTTCGCGGCGGCGGTCGCCGTCGACGCGCCGATCGCCGAGCTCCCAGCATCGCGACCCACGCCGCGCCACAGTCACCCCGCGACGGTCGGGACCGTGAAGGGGCATCGCAGCGAGGAGATCGACGCGATCGAGCGACTGCAGCGCGACACGCCGTTGCCGGCGCCGCCGTTCCCGCCGTTGCCGCGCGACTGGATGTTCGACCCGACCACGCGTGAACATGGGCGCGAGGTCCTGCGACGCTGGCGCGATGAGCAGCGACGCTGGCGCGATCAGGTCCGCGGCGGAGTCGCCGTTGGACCACCGCTCGCGCTGCGCGAAGCGGCCGTGGCGATGCAGGAGTACGAACTCGCGCGTCGCACGCCGGAGGAGCGGATCGCCGGGGTGCGGCGGCGGATCGTGGGCACGGTGGGAACCGTCGGATTCCTCGCGGTGATCAACTTCATGTTCTCGCCGCAGTTCCCGTGGGTGCTCTTCCCGGCGCTCGGCATGAGTCTCGGGATCTTCAAGCGCCTGAGCGACCTCTGGGCCGACGGCATCCCCATCCGTGCGGTCTTCCGTCGCCCCGATCGGTCGGCGGGGCTCGCATCGGGCGCACCGGCGCCGCGGCTCTCCACGGGCGCGCTCGCGTCCACCGCGACCACCGTGGAGCGCCTGCTCGACAATGTGCCGCGCGAGATCCTGCAGGGACCGCATGGCTCCAAGCTGCGCGACGCGTTCGCGGCGCACGCACAGATTCGCGCGGTCCTCGATCGCCTTCCCGAGAGCGAGAAGGCGTTGCTGCCTGACATCGCGCCCACCGTGGAGTCGTTGGTGGAGCGGGTGCGCACGCTCGCCGGTGCGCTGCACTCGCTCGACAGTGAGACCTCACCGGATGCGGTGGTGAAACTGCGTGCCCGCGTCGCCGAGGTGGAGGCGTTGCCCGCGGATGCGCCGGAGCGCGAACGTCGGCTCGAACTGCTGCAGCGCCAGGAGCGCACGCTCGGCGAGTTGGGCGAGCGTCGCAGTGCGCTGGCGCATCAGTTGGAGAACGCGCTGCTGGTGCTCGAGTCGATGAAGCTCGATCTGATGCGGCTGCGGAGCTCCGGGCTCGAGTCGCGGCTCGCGGACAGCGGGGCGGGGACGCAGGAGATGCGTGCCATCGCGCGCGACGTGCAGCGAGCGGCGGACGCGATGGAAGAGACGCGCAAGGAGTTCTGACCGCCGCGGGGCCGCACGCGTATGGCGAGCACTCGCGGATGGTGGTTCAGCGACTGAGCAGTTCCGTGAGCCGTGCGATGACCCGCTCGGGCGCGTCCTCGGGCAGGAAATGTCCCGCGCCGGCGATAAGGTCGAGTGTCGCGCCCGGAATCGTCTGCTGCAGTCGCTCGCCGAGCGCGGGTGGATAGAACGCGTCGTCAGCGCCCCAGAGGATCGCGGTAGGAATCTGAAGCGACGCGAGGCGAGGGCTGAGCGTGGCGGTGATGTCGTCGTCGAGGCGCGCGAGATGTGCCACGAGCGCGTCGCGTCCGGCGCTGGTCGTGAAGGGCTGGAGTCCGGCGTCGAGCGTGAGTCGGCTGCGCTCGGGGACCGCGAAGCCGCGGATGACCGTGCCGTGCACGAGTCCGGCGAGTAGGGTCGGCGGCAGCCGGCGGACGAGGGGGCCGAGGAGTCGTGCGAGGCGGGCGAGTCGACTCAGTCGGCCGGGTGCGACACCGAAGGCAGGGCAGTCAAGCAGGGCGAGATGCGAGACCCTGGCCGGTGCTTGGAGCGCGAGGGCCTGTGCGACAGCGCCGCCCAGGCCGTGGCCGACGATCGCTGCGCGCTCGATGCGGAGGTCATCAAGGAGCGCGAGGACGGCCGCCGCGTGTGAGGGGCAGTCCGGAGTGGGGCACGGCTCGGATCGCCCGAAGCCTGGGAGGTCGCACACCACGAGCCGGTGCGGCTCGGGGAAGTCACGGGTGACCGTGTGCCAGAGGCGACTGGCGACGGGGAACCCGTGGAGGAAGAGCACGGGGACACCGGAACCGCGGGAGCCCGCCGCGTAGTAGTAGAGGCGTCGGCCCCCGATATCGACGAACTCACCTCGCATCGCGGGGAATCTGGCGCTTTCGGTACAAAATGGTATCCTTTACCCTTTCCGCGGGGTACAGGGTGGTTCGTGGCGCGGCCTCGGCCCATCCCGTTGATTGGCAACGCATTAGACACGGAATCTCTCGTTGACTCTTCCAGTCGTTACGCCCGTTTCGATCTTCGCTCCGCCGCCGCCACCCCCTCCGGCGGTGTCGTTTCCGCTTGAGTGGCTGCTCGATCACGCGGCAGCACCAATCCAGTATCGCGCCATCATTGATGTAGCGAAGCTTGGGTCGAAGGTCGGTCCCGGCATCCACAACCTGCCGTACACCGATCGGCAGGCGCTGACGTTGGCCTGTCAGGCGGCGATCGACGGCGTGTGGAATGCTTCCATGCTCAGCATCCCGTCGCAGCGCGCCGAGCACTTCGAGGGGGTCGGGACCATCCCGGCGTTCCGTCGGCTGACGGAGTGCGGGTGGGACAAGGACGCGCCGCCGCTCGTTCACACGCGTCGCGTGTTGTTCCGACTGCTCGCCGAGGACATGGATCGCTCGCAGCTCTACGAGTTCCTTCCCACCAAGAAGGTCGAGTATGAGTTCGCGCTGCTGCAGCGTCAGACGCTGCGTGAGTCGGCGGGTGCGGCGCTCGCGGGCGCGGGCTTCGAGGGCGATCCGCGTCTGCGCGGCTTGGCGCGTCGCACGCTCGACCGCGTGGCCGAGTTCCTGCGTTCGCCGCTCGCGGAGAAGCCGTGGATCCGTGTTGGTAACAAGCAGGTGCTGCATCCCGAAGCACATCCGCCGACGATCAACACGCTGCATCTGCTCGCGCACATGCCGTTGTTCCAGAGCGAGCACTTCGAGGCGATGGAACTGCTGTACGAGTATCTCACGCGTCCGCTCCCCCGACAGGAGTCGGTGCAGCAGATCGGCACGCAGCTGCTCGACATGCCCAACCTCGTGCTCGGCGACCTGCTGCCGCATCGCAACGCGGTGGAGGCGGACGTGCCGTTCGCGCTCGCGTGGCTCGAGTTGATGGCGCGGCTTGGCTTCCTGCGTCGCAATGAGAACTGGACGAAGATGTACGAGCGGTTCGTCGACGACTGCGGGCGCGATGGCGTGTGGCATCCACACAAGGGTCTCGCGATGCCGAAGAGCACGAATCCGTACGTCTGGCCCATGTACCCACTCGAGTCGGTGCACGGTGGCGACGAGCGGTGGAGCGACGTGACGTTCCGGATCGGACTCATCGGACGACTCTCGGGACGACCGATCGACCTGATCTAGGCGCGTCGGGCACTGGAGCGGCTTCCACTCGATCAATGGTTCCCCGCCGGTGTGGCGGGGATCAGCGTGCAGCGCCTCGCGTTGCGCACGGGGATCACGCTGCGCGTGCTCTGCGCTGGCGCGAGCGACGCGCCCTCGATCGTGCTGCTGCACGGTTGGGGTGTGAGCTCGTATCTCTGGCGGCACAACATCCTGCCGCTCGCGGCCGCCGGGTATCGCGTCACGTCGATCGATCTGCCGGGGCACGGTGCGTCGGACGCACCAGGCTCGGCGGGTGCGTACACACTCGACCGTTTCGTCGAGCATCTCGAGGCCGCGCTGGATGCGCTCGGGATCGCGCGCACGGCGATCGCGGCGCAGTCGATGGCCGGCAAGGTCGCGCTGGAGTTCGCGCGGCGGTCACCGGCCCGAGTCCGCGCGCTGTTGCTCTTCGGTCCGGTCGGCTTCGGCCTGATCCCCCCGTGGCAGGCGCTCGCGCCGTTGATGCCCCTGCTGCCGGGGAGCGTGCCTTCACTCTTGGTGCCGCGCCGTGTGGTGGAGTTCGTTCAGTATCGCGTCTACGGCAAACTCGGCTGGTTCTCGGCGCGCGATGTGGACGAATACTGGGCACCGACGCAGTTCCCCGACGTGGTGCGCGCTCAACTGCAGATGCTGAAGGAGTTCGACTGGAGTCCGTGGGAACCGCAGGCGCTCGCCGCCTGCTCGGTGCCCACGCACGTCGTGTTCGGCACGCGTGATCGGACCGTACGTCCGACGCACGCGGCCCCGCTGGCGGCGGCACTGCCGCAGGGTCGACTCACGTGGATCGACGATGGCGGGCACGTGGTGATGGAGGAGGTGCCCGAGCGCATCAACACCCTCATCCTCGACGCGCTCGCCGACGCGCGCTGACGCGCCCGCAGCGGTTCCGCTAGATTGAACGCAATGACACGAAAGAAGAAGGGCGCCGCGGATGCGCCCGAGCAGACGCCACCGCCGCCGTCGGACGCGGCCCCCGCCCAGACCCTCGCGCAGGCCGAAGCGAGCACCTCCGACATCACGTTCGCCGACCTCGGGCTCTCGGGCCCGATGCTCGAGTCGCTCGCGGCCGCCGGCTACACGCGGCCCACGCCCATCCAGTCGCAGGCCGTCCCGCTCGCGCTCAAGGGGCGCGATCTCATGGGGCTCGCACAGACGGGCACCGGCAAGACGGCGGCGTTCACCATCCCGATCATCGAACGCCTGATGGGCGGACCGAAGCGCACGCGTGCGCTCATCCTCACCCCCACGCGTGAACTCTGCCAGCAGGTCGAGGAGAGCTTCCGGAAGTACGGCACCGGCACCGGGCTCGAGGTCATCTCGGTGTACGGCGGCGTGGGCTACGACACGCAGACCAACGCACTCCGCGCCGGTGTCGACGTGATCGTCGCGACGCCGGGCCGGTTGATCGACCATCTCGAGAAGCAGAACGTGGTATTCGACGAGCTCGAAGTGCTCGTGCTCGACGAAGCCGACCGCATGCTCGACATGGGATTCGCGCCGCAGATCAATCGCATCGTCGCGCAGATCCATCCCTACCGCCAGACGCTGCTCTTCTCGGCCACGATGCCGCCCGAGGTGGAAGCGCTGGCCCGCAAGTATCTGCGCAAGCCGACGGTGGTGCAGGTGGGACGTCGCTCCGCAGCGGCGACCACGGTGCGTCACTTCGTCTACCCGGTGCCCAAGCATCGCAAGGCGGAGCTGCTCACGCATCTCCTGCAGTCGCTCAAGCAGGAGGATTCCATCCTTGTCTTCACCCGCACCAAACACGGTGCGGACAAAGTGGTGCAGCATCTCGAGACGCACGGCTTCAAGGCCGATGCGCTGCACGCCGACAAGTCGCAGGGGCAGCGCGAGCAGGCCTTGGCGCGCTTCAAGGCGGGCACCACACGATTGCTCGTCGCGACCGACATCGCGCAGCGCGGCCTCGACATCTCGGGCATCTCGCACGTGGTGAACTACGACGTGCCCCAGCAGGCCGAGGACTACGTGCACCGCATCGGACGCACCGGGCGCGCGGCGAAGGAAGGTGACGCCTTCACGTTCATGTGCGCGGACGAGATCGGCATGGTCCGGACGATCGAACGTGTGATCGGCCAGGAGATCCCGCGCATCTCGGTGACCGGATACGATTTCGGGACCTGAGGCGGCGCCGGACCACGCCGTGCGCGACCCCGCGCCGCGCGTTCACCACGAGCGTCGCATGCGTCCCAGGCGGCTGACCGTCACCGTTTCCGCCCGCTGGCCGATACTGACCACGATGGTGGAGTTGGCGACGCCGTGGCCGAGTCCGTTGGGTGCGTAGGTGATGGTGTCGCGGCTCGCGCGCAGCGTGACGTGATTGATACCGCGCAGGTCACGTTGCAGCAGGGTATCCGCGCCACACTCCACGCGCAGGACGCCGGTGGGTTCGTCCACGACCAGTCGCGCGTACTCCGCGCGTCGGATGGCGGCGGCACGGGCGAGGGTGAGGGCACCGGCCACTTCGTGTGCGGCTTGGTCGACGCGGATCCCGTCGAACAGGTGGTTCAGACGAGGGGCCGCGACTCCGATCAGGAGCGCGAGGAAGGTGCAGGTGACGACGAGTTCGGCGAGGGTGAGACCGGGGCGAGGCACCGTGGCGCTCCATGACGAGGGACCGCCACGTTGCGTAGATTGGCCCGAGCGGCCATACGCGAAACCTTGCACACCGGACCTTCCCATGCCGAAGCCCCGTCTCCTTCTGCTCGCCGCCACCGTGCTGGTGACCGCGAGCTGCTATCAGGACCCGAACGCCCAGCTCGACCAGATGCAGGAGCAGCTCGACGTCGCGAACACCATGAACGAACTCGCCAATCGCACGTCCGAACTCCAGTTCACGCTCGATTCGCTGCGGCAGGTCGTGGCGAAGCAGGACTCGGTCCTCTACAAGCTCGCGAATCTCGCGGGCGTCCCGTACGCACGCTGAATCGCGCGGTACTCTGCTCCACCGAATCCCCCCACTCGCTCCTTCCCTCTCTTCTCCTCAGATGCGAATCGCGATCTCCACCGGCGGCGGTGATGCGCCGGGTCTCAACGCCGTCATCCGCGCCGCGACCCTCTCGGCCATCGCGCGCGGCTGGACGGTGCTCGGTATCAAGCGTGGCTATGCCGGCCTGCTCGGCGACGACGAAGTCATCCCGCTCACGGCCGACACGGTGCGCGGGATCGCGCACCTGGGTGGCACCATCCTGCGGACGACCAATCGCGGGAATCCGTTCTCCTTCCCCAAGCAGCAGGCCGACGGCTCGTGGGTCGAAGTGGACCGCTCCGACGAGCTGATCGACAACGCGCGCAACCTCGGCATCCAGGCGATGATCTCGATCGGTGGCGACGGGTCGCTCGCGATCGCGCAGCGACTGGTAGAGAAGGGCATGCGCATCGTCGGTGTGCCGAAGACGATCGACAATGACGTCTCCGGGACCGTGACGCCGTTCGGATTCGACACGGCGGTTCAGACGGCGATCGAAGCCATCGACAAGCTGCACACCACCGCCGAGAGCCATGACCGTGTGATGGTGCTCGAGGTGATGGGGCGCGACGCGGGGGTCATCGCACTGCACTCGGGACTCTCGGGTACGGCGGATGTGGTGCTCATTCCCGAGATCCCATGGCGGATCGACAACATCTGCAAGGCGGTGATGGATCGCGACCGTAGCGGCAGGAAGTTCGCGATCATCGTCGTCGCGGAAGGCGCGACCGACGAGAACGGTGAGGCGTCGATCCTTGGTGAGTCCATGCCGGGACAGGACCGTCGAGTGGGCGGCATCGCGCAGCGGCTCGCGAAGGTGATCCAGGACCGCACGGGCAAGGAGTGCCGGTCGATGGTGCTCGGGCACCTGCAGCGCGGCGGCATGCCCACGGGCTACGATCGCCTGCTCGCGACGCGTTTCGGTGGCGCGGCGGCGCAGGCCGTGGCCGACAGCAAGTGGGGGCACATGGTCGCCCTGCAGACGCCGAACATCGTGACGGTGCCGATCACCGAGGCGTTGCAGACGCCGAAGCGCGTGGACCCCAACCACGACGTGGTGCGCACGGCGCGTGCGGTCGGCATCTCGTTCGGCGACTGAGGTGGCACCGTTCGTCACTCTGTCGTGCGGCGGGACTGAACGTCACGGTGCGAAGGGGGTATCTTCTCTCATCCCCTCGTCGGTCCCGCTCATGCGCCATGCCTTGATCCCCGCTGCCGTTGCTCTGCTGGTCGTCCCGACGACGACGGCGGCGCAAGTGCGTCCGGGTTCGCGCGACACGGTGCCCACGGCGATGTTGCCGCCGGCCGGCAAGTGTCGGATCTGGATCACCGGCGTGGCCCCCGCTCAGCAACCGGCAGCGACCGATTGCCCGACGGCGCTGCGGCAGCGTAGCGCGAACAGCGTGATCCTCTACGGACCGCCGCTCAAGCGGAGCAGCGCGGGACGGTTCGATCCTGCGGTTGGGCGTGAGTCTTCGGGTACGACGAGCGCGCGCGAACCCCGCGTCGCGGTGCCGACCGTGGAAGGGAAGGCGACGTCCCGCGATCGGGAGCGCGATCCGAAAGCCGAGACTGACAAACGCGCTGCGGTCCGTGCGGAACGCGAGCGCGAGGCGAGCAAGCCGGCCGTGAAAACGGTGCCGATTGGCACGCCCGCGGTGCGGGCGGAGAAGCCGCCGGTGAAACTGCCGCCCAGCGATCCCCCGAAAAAGAAGCCGGAGCTCCCGTAGCACTCACGCCTGAGCCGGTGCGCCCGGTCCGCGATCCGTATCTCCCGCCCGATCACGATGCGTTCGTGCGCGGCGGCGGTGATCGTGGTCGCATCATCGTCATCGCGCCCACACGTGCCGCCTGCGAGACGATCGAGTTGGGATTCGGGCTCGACATCGAGACGCTGCTCTGGAAGACCCGCGGTGGTGAACTCACCGACCTCGCCGAGCGACTCGCGACGTCGAGTGTGCGGCCGCGCCAAGGCTTCGGCATCGTCGCGGGGACGGGCACCGGCAAGACGCTCGCGGTCAAACCCATCGCGAAGGCGTTGCTCGCCACCGACACGCTGCGCGTGGGCGTGGTGAACCGCGAACGCGAAGCGACCCCGGAGACGCCGAGCTGGAACGTGGTGATCGTGACCACCGGCATCGCGCGACGCTGGTTCCAGGACGGCGACATCCGGCCGCACGACACGCTCGTCGTCGACGAGATCCACCAGACGAGCGCGGAGCTCGAGCTCTGCCTCGCGCTCGGCAAGCGCACCGGATGCCGGTTCATCTGGCTCTCGGCGACGGTCGATCCATCGTTCTACTCGAAGTACCTGCATGCGGCTGAAGTGATCGAGTCGAGTGCCTTCGATCCCACCAAGGCGGCGAAGGTCGAGGTCGAACGGAAGAAGCCGGTCTACTTCCTCGACGACCGCTTTCTGCAGAAGGCGATCAAGGAGAAGCGCGGCATCGGCGTGTTCCTGCCGACGCGCGCCGGCGTGGAGGAGGTCGCGTCCGACGTGGGCGCGCGCTATCCGCGCATGCAGGTCGCGTTCTACCACGGAGGAGAGCCCATCCGCGTGATCCGGCCCTTCCTCGAGGGTGAGGTGGAGAAGCCGTTCCTGCTTGCGATGACGGCCGCCGGGCAGAGTGCGCTCAACGTGCGCGGGCTCGACACGGTCGTCATCGACGATACGCGCTTCACGAACGTCGTCGAGCACGGGCGCAACGTGCTCACGCGCCTGCACCTCGGCGCGAATGAGATCCTGCAGATGGCGGGGCGTGTGCATGGCCGCGTGGCCGGCGGGCGTGTGTTCATCCTCAGCGACCGCGACATCCGATTCGAGAAGCTCGAACCCACCGCCCCGGAGTTCCAGCTTGCGGGCGACTCCGAACGCGTGGCGCTCACGTGTGCGGCCCTCGGCGTGCGTGCGGACGAGCTCGATCTGCCCGTGGCGCTCGACCGCGCGAGTTACCGTGCCGCACTCGCGTTCCTCGAATCGCGCGGCATCGTGGAGCAGGGCAAGCTCACAACGTACGGCAAGTCGGTCGAAGCGATGCCGGTCGATCGTGCGTGGGCCGAGTTGTTGGTGCATTGCGACGACGAGCTGCTGCCGTACGTGGCGGTGATGGCGAGCGTCGAGTCACTGCACCGCATGACGCGCGAGGACCGTGAGTTGAGCGGGCTCATCGTGCCGGGTAGCGACCATCTCTCGACGTACAACGTGTACGCCGAGGCGTTCGAGAAGTGCGGATTCCTCGGCGAGGTGTACGGGTTGCCGCGGCAGTTGTTCGATCCGAGCATCGAGCGATGGGCGGAGGGGCGCGGTGTACTGGTGAAGGCGGTGGAGGATGCCGCGCTGGCGATGGCGAGCATCTACCGTGCGGTGCGCCTGCCGTTGCCGGCGAAGATGCCGCGGGTCTCGTCGGCGGTGGAGCGGAAGTGGGTCGAGCTGTTGGCACGCATCCAGCCGTTCTCGCTGGTGATCGACGAGCAGACCGTCACCGGCGACGAAGCGCGGGTCTCGAAGACGAGTGTGTGCGGCAGTTGGGGCGTGATCGCCGGGACGTTGCGCTACTTCGCTGACAAGTTCGGAGTGCCGCGTGCGGCGATCGAGGGCACGCAGTTGCCGGCCGATCTCGTGCGACGTTACGCCGAGCGTCACCCGCCGCGGCTCGTTTATGATCCCTCCAAGCGCGATCGTCCGCTCGCGCTGGAGCGTAAGCTCACGTACTTCGGCTTCGAGCTGGAGTACGAGCGGGAGCTGCTGAGCGACATCCCGGCGGAGCACCTCGCGCAGGCGCGGCAGGTGATCGCTGAGAGCCTGGCGAAGTTCGAGGCGCGGCATCACGCGGTGCCGCGCAATCGCCCGGCAATCGACGAAGTGCGCGAGGTGTATCGTCGCTCGGGCGGCCGGACGCCGCGGCTTGGGCTGCCGGAACTCGCCGCGTGGTATGCGGAACAGTTGCGCGACGTGACCGATCTGCACGGCCTGCGCTCTGCCGCTCTGCGCTTCGACCCCGACACGTTCGTCCCGGCCGCCGAGCGCGCACGTTGGATGGCGTTGCCTGGCGCGGTGGAGCTGCGCGACCGCACCGTCGCGATGCACTACGAGGTGGAAGAGCAGCCGGACGGGACGGTGCTCGGAGTGGTGCGTTTGCAGATGCCGGAGAAGCTCGCGCGCACACTCGTCGAGGAGGAGTTGCCGGTGCTCGATCGGCCGCTGCGGTTCGTGGTGACGCGCGGCGCGCGGGGGACCGTGCGCGGTGCGACACTGGCCGAGGTGCAGGAGGCGTTGCGGATGCCGTGGATGGACGATGAGCGTGAGCGCCGCCCGAAGAAGAAGCACGGCCGACCACCATTCGACCCGCGTCGTGGCCGTCGTCGGCGCTGAGCAGACACGGGTTTAGTACTCTGGGTGCATGTTTCGGGACCGCGGCGAAAATATCGCTAGCGGTCCTATTTGTTGTCCAGCATCTAACTTATGTATTGATAACAGCTTAACGAATGTTGATCTGTTCAATTTGGAGCTTGTACCGTACGGTCCTATAATTCCCGCCGTGAACCCGCGCCGATTTCAAATCCTAGACGCCGCCTCGGAGCTCATCGCCGAGAAGGGCTTCGTCCAGACCTCAGTGGACGACGTTATCGCTCGTGCCGGTCTTAGCGGCAAGAGCCACTTCTATCACTACTTCAAGTCGAAGGAAGAGCTCGGGCACGAGGTGCTCGCCCGGCAGCTCGACCTAGTCGGTGAGCGCGGTCTCGCGATCCTGCGCGAGAGTACGCTCGACCCGATCGAGCGACTGAATGTCTTCATCGACTCCGTGGTCGCGATGCAGGTGGAGCGCGGCATGAAGGCGGGGTCGCCGTTCGGCGCTCTGGCGACCGAGATGGCCGAGAAGGAGGAAGGGTTCCGGATCCGCATCGCGCGGGTGTTCCGCAACTGGACGACCGAGATCGCCGAGTTGTTGGAGCAGGTGCGCGACCGATTGGAGGAGGACGCGGAGCCCAAGCGTCTCGCGCGGTTCATCGTGGCGACGCTCGAAGGGGCCACGACCATGGCGCGCATGAAGCGCGACGTGAGCGTGATGCACGGTGTGGCGATGGATCTGAAGCGGTTCGTGGCCGGGCATGTGCGTCGCCCGGTCTCCTACTAGGTCGCGGGGAGAGCACAATGGCATCCATAGCCGCTGGTTACGGCATCTTCGAACGCTCGCCGGAACGCGAGCGCACGGAAGCGCGCGCGAAGTTCGATGACGAGGCGGTGCGTCACCTCGACGCGCTCTACTCGTTCGCGCTCAAGCTCACGCGCGCGCGCGACGAAGCCGAGGATCTCGTGTCCGACACGATGCTCCGCGCCTTCCAACGCTGGGAGCAGTACCGCCTCGGCACCAACATCCGGGCGTGGCTGTTCACCATCCTCTACCACGCCTTCGTGTCCCGGAAGCGTCGCATCGACGCGCGTGAAGTGCAGCCGCTCGAGGACGAAGAAGGCCGCGCGGTGTTCGAGCCGGTGGGTGACGCCGACCCGGAAGGCACGTTCTACGATTCGTTCCTCGACGCCGAGATCGTCGAAGCGATCCACGCGTTGCCGGACGAGTACCGCTCGGCGGTGGTGATGAGCGATCTGCACGGGCTCAAGTACGCCGAGATCGCCCAGGTGCTCGGTGTGCCGGAAGGCACGGTGAAGTCGCGACTGTTCCGCGGTCGCCGCTTGCTGCAGACGCAGCTGCGCGACTACGCCGAGCTGATGGGCTACATCAAGCCCGCGAAGGCCGGCGTCCCTGCTGCCGTGAGCGCTGCGCTTTAGCACGATTACCGCAGGTGCGCATGTCGCACCAGCGGCGCGTGTGGGAGCGGGTGAGGTCGATGAAGTGGCGCGGGCAGCGCCGGTCGGCGCAGCGATGGATGCGTGAGAGCTCGTCGTTCACCAGCGAATCGACGGCGGACTCGACCACCGGGATCACCAGCCCGCCGAACACGTCTCCCACGGGGACGAAGCTCCGCACGTAGCCGCCATCGGCACGTGACTCGACGCGTCGTGTGCCCACCGAGCGCCCGAGCACGCGATTGATCTCCGCGAGCGCGGCGTCGCGCACCCGCTCGGCGGTCTCGCTGCGGCCGCGTTCGACCAAGGCACGCAGCGCCGCCCGCACCCGCCGCGTCTCCACCAACGCGGCCGTCGCACCCGAGGGTTGTTCTGCCGCGCGGCGGAGCAGCGCGGCGGCGCGCTCGGCGTCGATCACATGCGCGGCGGCGAGCCAACGGACGAACTGCTCGAACGACGCGATGGTATCGACCCGGACGCCGAGTCGCGCGTCGTCGGTGTTGACGAAGTCGAGCCAGAGCCGTCCGCCGATGAAGACGGGTTCCGGTCCGCTCTCCTGGCGCGGGCGCTGGGGCATCGAGCGAAGATAGCGCCGACCCGTCAGATTTGGCGGATGACCGACCGCATCCTTCGCGTCGCCGTGGGTTCGGCCAATCCAGTGAAGCTGGGCGCCGTGCGTGCCGTGCTTGCGTGGGCGACCCCGACGGCGACCGTCGAGCCGATCGCCGTGCCGTCCGGCGTGCCCGACCAACCGTTCGGCGACGACGAGACCATCTCCGGCGCGCGCAATCGCGCGCGCGCCGCCCGAGAAGCGCTCGACGCCGACCTCGGCGTGGGGCTCGAGGGCGGCGTCGTGGAGTCGGCGACGGGCATGCGCTCCTGTGCCTGGTGCGTTGTGGTGCACCGCGATGGGCGCGAGGGTGTCGGTGGGTCGCTCGCCATGCCGCTGCCCGACGCGGTGGCGGCCATGGTCCGCGCCGGCATGGAACTCGGTCACGCCATGGACGCGCTCGTCGCCGAGCGCGGGACCAAACACGGCAAGGGTGCGGTCGGCATCCTCACCGCGGGGCGCATCGATCGTCAGGCGGCATACGAAGTACTCGTCACCTACGCGATGGCCCCGTTCGTGACCCCCGCCCTCTACGCGGTCAGCCCTTCGGCGGTCGCAGCACCAGCACCGGACGCTGCGCCGAACGAATGAGCTTGTCGGCCACCGAGCCCAAGAAGATCCGCGAGAAGCCACGCCCCTGCGTCGCGATCGCGAGGCAGTCGGGATTGGTTTCCTTCACGTGATCGATGAGTGTGCGGGTGGGCGAGAGTTCGACCCGCACGGTCGCCGTCGCTTTCACGCCGGCGGCCTCAAGCACCTTCGCGATGCGGTCGAGGCTCGCCTTCGCCGTGACCGTCTCGGCGTCGACGCCGAACGGGTCCGGGCGCTCGGCCGAGAGGATGTCGAGCGAGTCACCCGGGACGTACGGTGCGACGACGCGCACGAGTTCGATGTGGGCCCCGAAGGCGATGGCCAGATCGCGCACGACCGGAAGGATGGTCTCGGCGCGGGTGCTGCCGTCGAGTGTGACGAGCACGCGTCGCGGCGTGAACGGCTCGCCGAGGTGCGCGTCGTTCTCCGGAAGAGCGAGCACCGGACGGTGCGAGTGCCGGATGACCGAATCGGCGACCGAGCCGAGCCAGTCGGGCGTGAACCCGCCCGCGCCGTGAGTGGTCATCACGATGAGGTCGGCATCGATGCGGTCGGCGACGTCGGTGACCAGGCCGGCGGGCGTGCCGTCCTCGACGTGCCACTGCACGCGGAGCCCCCACTCGGCGCCGAGTCGGGTGCTCAGCTCTTCGGTGTACTTGCGCGCCCGCTGTCGGAGCGCGTCGTCGGCGGCGAGCATGTCCTGCGAGAAGATCGCGCCCTCGGCGGTGGCTCCGACGACGGCGATCGGGACGTGTGTGCGGACGAGATGGACGACACCGCCGGTACGTCGTGCGATGTCGCAGGCGATCGGCAAGGCACGCTCGGCGAGCGTGGAACCGTCGAGGGGGACCAGGAGGGTGCGCAGCATGTGCCGCTCCGGTTGAGGGGAAGCGGGTGCCCATCGCACCCGCCTGTAAGCAAGTTACTGTTCGCGCAGCGCGCGCCAGTAGGCGTTCTCACTTACCCGTTGTCAGGTGACCTCCCGTGACAATTGCCGGCCCCCCTCTCCCGTTCGCCGTGCAGGAGCGCGTCCGCTGGAGCGACTGCGATCCGCTGGGCATCATCTATTACGGGACGTACGTCCGGTTCTTCGAGGCCGCGGAGCACGAGATGTTCCGCGCAGCGGGACTGCCGTACGAGGTGATGCGTGTGCAGCGGCAGGTGCAGTTGCCGCGCAAGGCGTTCCAGGTGGAGTTCCACTCGCCCGCCGAGATGGACGAGCTGATGGAGATCCGCGTAGGCGTCGCACGCTTCGGCGAGACCTCGCTCACGTTGTGCTTCGAGGCGTTTCGTGCACGCGATCTGGTGCATCGCGCATCGGCGACGCTGACCGTGGTATGCGTGGAGAAGGAGACGATCACGAAGCGGCCGTTGCCGGACTTCGTGAAGGATGCGCTCAGGCCGTATCTGGTGTCGGCGCGCTAGCGTGTTCGCCTGAGGAGCTGCGACTGCGCGGCTCCATGGCCTTGCTCACGCGCTTCGTCAGACGCTGCAGGCCGTCGTAGGCCGCGTACTTGAAGGCGTCGGAGAGCGTCGGGTAGTTGAAGACGCACTGGATGAAATAGTCGAGCGTCCCGCCGAGCTGGATGACTGCCGCCGGGATGTGGACCAGTTCGCAGGCGCCCTCGCCGAGCACACTCGCGCCGACCAGGCGATGATCGTCGGTGCGGAAGATGAGCTTCACGAAGCCTTCCGTCTCGCCGATGATCTGACCGCGGGGATTCTCGCGGAACGAGGCCTTGCCGACTTCGACCGACATGCCGCGGGCACGGGCCGCGTCCTCACCGAGCCCGACGGTGGCGATCTCGGGGATCGTCCACACGCCGTAGGGCAGGACGTTGGAGACGTTGGTCTTGTACTTGAGGTCGAACGCGTGACACATCGCCACGCGTGCCTGTTCCATCGCGGTGCTGGCGAGGGCCGGGAAGCCGATGACATCGCCGGCGGCGAAGATATGCGTGCGTGCGGTGCGGAAGTGTTCGTCGACCTTGATGAACCCGCGCGGGTTCACGTCGACCCCGGCCGTCTGCAGGCCGAGGTCGAGGGTGTGTCCTTCCCGGCCCGCACAGTAGAGCACGCAGTCGGCGTTGATTTCGCGGCCGTCGTTGAGTGTGACTGTCGCCAGATGCCCGTCGGTGGTCACGCGGGTCACCGTCGCGTCGAGCATGACCTGCACGCCGAGCCGTCGCGTCAGCTCCTGCCGGAGCGCATCCGAGAGGTCGGCGTCGAGCTGAGTGAGCAAGCGTTCGCGCGCGTTCACGATGGTCACGCGCACGCCGAGCGCGGCGAAGATGCTGGCGTACTCGCAGCCGATCACTCCGCCGCCGATGACGATGAGCCGCTCGGGGATGGCCGGCAGGCTGAGGATGTCGTCCGAGTTGACGACCACACGGCCGTCGAAGGGGATCTCGGGCGGATGGGACGGTTGTGAACCCGTGGCGATGAGGAAGACCTCGGCGCTGATTCGGCGCGCGGTCTCCTTGTAGCGATCGACCTCGACAGTCTCCGGACTAACGAAGTGCGCGTGACCCTGGACGCGCGTGATGTGGTGCCGGTCGAGGTTCTGCTCGATCTGCTGCCAGGCCGCATCGACGACCAACCGCTCACGGAACATGAAGTCGCCGATGGTGATGTCGGACTTCACTCGGTACTCGACGCCATACAGGCCGCGCTGCCGGAGGCCGCTGAAGTAGAGCGCGGTCTCGCGGAGGGTCTTGGACGGGATGGTCCCCGTGTTCACCGCGGCACCACCGGGCTTCGGGGCGCGTTCGATGAGACAGACGGACTTCCCGAAGTACGCGGCTTGCGCGGCGCCCTTTTCGCCGGCCGGGCCGCCGCCGATGACACAGAGGTCGAAGTGGTCGGTCATTCCCCGCGAAGTTATCCCGGCCGGGGCCGCGGCGCGAGCGGCCCCGGTCGCGTTCTCCACCCAGCGGTCGTCCGGGGTCGTCCTTATCTTTCCTCCCATGGCTCCTGAGTCCACGTACTTTCGAAAAGGGTTCGGCCTCAAGTCCGAGGTGCAGGACACCCTCACCGCCGACTACGATGGTCAACTGGTCGACCTTCTCCTCGCGCGCGAGCACACACTCGTGGCGGGGCCGGTCACGATCCGCTTGGCGAAGGAGTTCGGCTTCTGCTACGGTGTGGAGCGCGCGGTCGAGTATGCGTACCAGACGCGCGCGAAGTTCCCGGATCGCCGCATCTGCCTGGCCGGTGAGATCATCCACAACCCGCACGTGAACGCCAAACTCAAGGAGATGGGCATCGTCTTCCTTGGCGCGAGCGAGAAGGGCTTCGACTATTCGAGTGTGCGACCCGAGGACGTGGTGATCCTGCCGGCGTTCGGCGTGACCATCCACGACTTCGAGACACTGCGCGCGCTGGGCTGCGTGATGGTCGATACCACCTGCGGGTCCGTGCTCAACGTGTGGAAGCGCGTCGAGTCATATGCGAAGGACGGCTTCACCTCGCTCATCCACGGCAAGTACTACCATGAGGAGACCCGCGCGACGGCGTCGCAGGTGGAGCGGTTCCCCGGCGGGACGTATCTCGTCGTGCGCGACATGGCACAGGCCGAGGATGTGATGGCGTATATCGAGGGGACGTTCGTCGGGGGGAAGGACGCATTCGTCGCGAAGTATGCGCACGCGGCCTCTCCGCACTTCGATCCTGACGAGCATCTGCTGCGGATCGGTGTGGCGAACCAGACGACGATGCTGGCGCGCGAGTCGCTCGCGATCGGTGAAGCCGTGGGGCAGGCGATGGCGCGGCGCTACGGCGAGGAGCATCGCGCGTCGCATTTCCGCACGTTCGACACGATCTGCTCGGCGACGCAGGACCGACAGGATGCGGTGAACGCCTTGCTGCTGGAACCGCTCGACGTGATGCTCGTGGTGGGCGGTTACAACTCGAGCAATACCATCTCGCTCGCGGCGTTGTGCGCGGAGAAGGTGCGGACGTTCCACATCGGCGACGCGGCCGGGATCGATACGGAGCGCCCGCTCATCCGGCACCGCGACCTCGCCACGGGGAAAGAAGTCGAGACCATGGACTGGCTGCCGATGGATCGCCCGGTGCGCGTGGGACTCACGGCGGGCGCGAGCACGCCAAACAACAAGATCGGCGAGACCGTCGCGCGCGTGTTCACGACGCGCGGCGTGGATCTCGCCTCGATCGTTTGAGATCGCTCCTGCGCTCCCTTGCGTACCGATGACCGTCGTGCGCGCGGAGGTGCCGGGAACGATCGTGCTCGAAGGTGGCGACGCGCGTGTGACGGTCGTGCCCGCGCACGGCGGGCGCGTCAGCGCGCTCCGGGTGGGGGGGCGGGAGTGGTTGATGCCACCCAGGTCGGCAACTGCGCCGAGTGCGGAGGAGTCGGTCCTCGCGGGCGGCGGCTGGGATGAGTGCGCGCCCGCGGCAGGGGGCGGTCCGCTGCCGGAGGTCGTGAAAGGCCAGCGGTCGCGGACGATCGCGCGCGGAGGGGAAACCCGGTTGCAACGCCCTTCCATTGACCTGCAGACGACGATCGAGGGCCATGCCCTCCGCACTCAGTGGCAGGGTGACGCCCTGCCGTGGACGCTGACGCGCACGCTTCTGGTGCGGCGCGACGGCGTGGTGGAGGCGAGCTACGAGGCGGTCTCGCTCGCCAAGCAGCGCCTGCCGTTCCTCTGGAGTGCGCACCTGCTGTTGCCGCTCTCCAAACAGACGCGACTTCGCCTGCCGGATGCGAGCCGGTTCCGGGTCACGGGTGCGGAGGTGGGTGACCGTGTCCCGATCGAGGTGACGACACCATGGCCGCGATACGAACTGGGGAAGCAGGTGCTCGACCTCAGTGCTCCGTGGATGCTGCCCAAGGGGCGGGTGCTGCAGGGGTGGGCGGACCTCACGGGTGGCCAAGCGACGGTGCAGATCCAGGAAGGCGAGCTCACGTTGGCGATCACGACCGACGGCGAAGGTGTACCGTTCTGCGGCGTCGCGGTCGATCGCGGCGGACTGCGTCACGGCGCGCGCGGTGCGTTCGCCCGGCGGGCCGCACCTGCTCTCGCGCTCGCGCCGTCGCTCGGAGCGCCCGACCGCTATGCGGACGCACTGGGCGAATGGCAGTCGGTCACCTGGCTCGCTCCGAACGAACCTCGCCGTTGGTCGTTGACGTTCCGCGCCTTGCGCTGACGCGTCGCGCGTCAGCTCTCCTGTCGCTCTCACTCTGACCCTGCCTCCGATGGAATGGCTCGCTGATCCGCAGATCTACATCGGCTTGCTCACGCTCACCGCGCTCGAGCTCGTCCTCGGCATCGACAACATCATCTTCATCGCGATCCTCGCCTCGCGGTTGCCGCAGCACGAACAGTCCAAGGCGCGCAAGCTCGGGTTGACCGGTGCGTTGGTCACGCGGATCCTGTTCCTGCTCTCGATCTCGTGGATCATGCGGCTCGAGCGCCCGTTGTTCACGGTGATGGAGAACGGGTTCTCCGGTCGCGACCTCATCCTGATCATCGGCGGGCTGTTTCTCATCGGGAAGGCGACGTTCGAGATCCACTCCAAGCTCGAGGGCGGGCACGAGGATGCCAAGAGCACGGCCGGTCGCGCGACGTTGTTCGGCGTCGTCTCGCAGATCATGGTCGTCGACATCGTCTTCTCCATCGACTCGGTCATCACCGCGGTCGGGATGGTATCGAACGTCGGCGTGATGATCGCCGCGAACGTCGTCGCCCTCTTCGTGATGCTCGCGGCCGCGGGACCGATCTCCGCGTTCGTCGACCGTCACCCCACGGTGAAGATCCTCGCGCTCGCGTTCCTTGTGATGATCGGCGGCAACCTCTTCATCGAAGGCTTCGGCTACCACATCCCGAAGGGCTACACGTACTTCGCGATGGCGTTCTCGGTGGCGGTGGAGACATTGAATATCCGCCTGAGCAAGAAGCCGGCGCCGGTGCAGTTGCACGGTCCCTCGGAGGGCTGAGTGGGGACACCGGCGCTGGAGACGCTGCTCGCCGAGCTGATCGACTACGCGGGCCTCTTCCCACCCGCAGCCTTGTCGATGGCGGATGCGGTCGCGAACCACGCGCAGTACACCTCCGGTGCAGACCGACGGTGGTTGGGTCGGTTCATCGTCCCGCTCGCGCGGCTCGATGAACTGGCTGCGGCCCTCGACGGACTCGGCGACCGTCGTCCGAGCGCGTCGCGTCCCTGGCGCGTGGCGGTGCTCGCCGGTGCGGCGGATGCGGCGACGGTGCGCGCGTTCGCCGCGCGACACGGTGGGACCATGGTGATCGATACCATCGAGACCAAGGCGGATGATCCGGCGCAGATCCCGGCGATCGCCACCGCGCTCGGTGCACAGTACACGGTGTACGTCGAGGTCCCGCTGCGCAGCGACCCCGTGCCGTTCGTCGCGGCACTCGCGGCGGTCGGGTTGCGCGCGAAGATCCGGACCGGCGGCGTGACCGCCGACGCGTTCCCGTCTCCGGCCGAGGTGATGCGCTTCCTCGTGGCGAGTGTGGAGATGGGCGTCCCGTTCAAGGCGACGGCCGGGCTGCATCACCCGCTGCGCGGCGAATATCGGTTGACCTATGCGGCGGATGCCGCTGAGGGGACGATGTACGGGTTCATCAACATCTTCCTCGCGGCGGCGATGTTGCGCGTGGGCCATCCGGCGGCGGCCGTCGCGCCGCTGCTCGAGGAACGCGCCGCCGCGTCGTTGGTGGTCACACCCACCGGCATCACGTGGCGCGGTCTCACGGTGACGACCGCGCAACTCGCTACCGCGCGCACGGTGCTCGCGGCCTCGTTCGGCTCGTGTTCGTTCGCCGAACCCGTCGAGGACCTCCACTCGCTCCGGTTGCTCTGACATGCCTATCGATATCACACACGACGCGTCGCTCCGATCCTGGGTGGAGTCGGCGAACACCGACGGGGCGGACTTCCCGGTGCAGAACCTGCCGTTCGGCGTGTTCCTGCGCGATGGCACGCCGCGTATCGGGGTCGCGATCGGTGACCGCATCCTCGACCTCGTGGTGGCGCGCGATCGTGGATACTTCGAGGGCCTCGCGCCCAACATCGCCGCGGCGCTCGGCGAGCGGACGCTCAATGCGTTGTTCGCGCTCGGTCGGTCGGCGCTCTGTGCGATGCGCGGACGGCTGAGCACCTCGCTGCGCGCCGATACCGCGGAGGGTGCGCGCGCGCAGCGGGACACCGCGCTGCTGCTGCCGCGCGAAGGGGCGACCATGCGCCTGCCGACGACGATCGGCGACTATACCGACTTCTATGCCTCGATCGATCACGCGACGAACGTCGGGTCGATGTTCCGTCCCGACAATCCGTTGCTGCCCAACTACAAGCATCTGCCGATCGGCTACCACGGACGTGCGTCGTCCATCGTGGTGAGCGGCACCGACGTGCGTCGTCCGCACGGGCAGACGAGCGCGGCACCCGCCGGTCCGCCCGCGTGGGGGCCGAGTGCGCGTATGGACTATGAGCTGGAAGTCGGGGCGGTCATCGGCGCGGGGAACAGCCTGGGATCGCCGATCCCGCTCGCCGACGCCGAGTCGCATGTCGCCGGTCTGGTGTTGGTGAACGACTGGTCGGCCCGCGATCTACAGACGTGGGAATACCAGCCGCTCGGACCGTTCCTCGCGAAGAACTTCGCCACGAGCATCTCGCCGTGGGTGGTGACGCTGGATGCCTTGGAACCGTTCCGCGCGCCGTCGCGCGAGCGTGGCGCAGAGGATCCCGCGCTGCTGCCTTACCTGGTGCACGAGCAGGATCGCGCGCGCGGTGCGTTCGACATCACGCTCGAGGTGTGGCTGCGCACGGCGACCATGCGGGCGCAGGGCGTCGAAGCCGTGCGACTGAGCCGCGGTGAGTTCGCGCGCATGTACTGGACGATGGCGCAGATGGTCACGCATCATGCGAGCAATGGCTGCGACCTGCGGCCGGGGGATCTGCTCGCGAGCGGTACGGTGTCCGGGCCGACGCGGGACGCGCGCGGGTGTCTCCTCGAGTTGAGCTGGCGCGGGACCGAACCGGTGTTGCTGCCCAACGGGGAGCAGCGCAGTTTCCTCGCGGATGGCGATGAGGTGATCGTCCGCGGATGGTGCGAGACAGCAGGACGTCGACGGATCGGCTTCGGCGAATGCCGTGGTGCGGTGCTGCCGGCGCAGGGGTGACGCGGCCGTGAGGCCGATGGAGCGCGCGATGCAGACGAAAGTGATGAAGGCCTTCACCACCGGGATGGTCGCCGGCTTACTGCTCACGGCGACCGCCTGCCCCGCGCAGGCGCAGGGCGGCACCGATATCTGGGTCGCGACGTTCCATGAGGTCGGCACGCACGTGAGCATCGGTCGTCCGACGAACGTCACGCGGCGCGCGGGCTACGACAACCAGCCCGCGTTCACGCCCGACGGCCGCGCCGTGATGTTCACCAGCACACGAGAGGACGCGCAGGCGGACATCTGGCGAGTGAGTGTGAACGGAGGGGCGCACACGCGTCTCACGTCCACGCCTGAGAGCGAGTATTCGGCGACACCCACGCCCAATGGCCGCGGCTTCTCGGTGATCCGCGTCGAGGCTGATTCTACGCAGCGACTGTGGCAGTTCCCCTGGGACGGCGGTGCTCCGTCGCTCGTGCTGACAGCACTGCGGCCGGTCGGCTACCACGTGTGGGTGAACGAAGCGCGGCTCGGCACGTTCGTGTTGGCGCAACGGACCGCGCCGCGCGACCCGAATGCGCTGGTCTTGGTCGATCCGCGCACCGAGCGCGCTGACACACTCGCGCGCGGGATCGGTCGTGCGTTGGCGCGTGTGCCGGGCCGTGACGCGTTCACGTTCGTGCAGATGGGACGTGATACGACGTGGATCTCCGAGGTCGACGTGCGAACGAGCAGTCTCCGCCGCATCGCGCCGGTGCCGGAGCGCGGTGAGTACCACGTGTGGACACCGAACGGGCAGCTCATCGCCACGTCCGGTACGCGCCTCATGATCCGCGTCGGGGATCGCTGGGATGTGCTGGCCGACTTCACCGAGTTGGGCGTGAAGGGCATGTCACGAATCGCGCTGAGTCCGACCGGTGATCGTATCGCGTTCGTCGCAGACGACCCGACGCCGTGAGGCATCGCGAGAGTGCCGCGTTCGCCGACCACTTCTCGGCGCATGCGGCGATGTACGCGAAACATCGTCCGCGGTATCCGGTCGCGCTGTTCCATTGGTTGGCCGTGGTCGCACCGGGCACCGCCCTCGCGTGGGATGCCGGGACCGGGAACGGACAGGTGGCGACCGGTCTCGTGACGCGGTTCTCGCGCGTGCACGCTACCGATGCTAGCACCGAGCAGATCGCGGAAGCCATCGCACATCCGCGCATCGAGTATCGTGTCGCGACGTACGACACCGCACTCGCCGATGGCTCGGTGCAGTTGATCACCGTCGGCCAGGCGCTGCACTGGTTCGACCTGCCGAAGTTTCTGAAAGAGGCGAAGCGCGTCCGCCAGCCGGGTGCGGTCCTTGCCGCGTTCGCGTACCAGCACAGCGCGGTCACGCCGGACATCGATGCCGTCGTGCGGCATCACCATGACGTCACACTCGGCGCGCACTGGCCCACCGGACGCGAGACGCTGCTCGACGGCTATCGCACGCTCGCGCTGCCGATCGATGAACTCGCCCCGCCGCCGCTCGAGATGCACGAGGACTGGTCGCTCGCCGGGTTCACGGGGTACCTGCGCTCGTGGTCGGCGACGCAGCGCTACATCGCGCAACGCGGGGACGAGGCGATCCGCCGTTTCGAGCAGACGCTGGCCGAGGCGTGGGGCACGCCGGCGCGGCGCACCATCCGCTGGCCCATCGCGATCCGTGCGGGAGAGCTGCGGTAGGGATATCGCGTGTTGCCTTGCGCGGCGCACGCCCGTCTGACCAGAGTTCAGACATCCCCCACACCGGTTCCAGCCTGATGCCGTCCAAAGCTACTGTTCGTCCGCCGAAGCCCTCTGCGACGCCCGTCCGCGATGCCGCTGACGCGCTCTACCGCGCCGCGCACGAGAGCTGTCACCAACACGGCCGTCTGCAGCGCGTGCTCGGGCACGGCCTTGATGACACGGAGCTCGGTGGTGTGGCCGAAGTGGTCGATCTCTGCGACCGTCTGCTGGCCGATGCGACCACGCGCTACGAGTCGACCGCGGCCGCCGGGCGCGGCAAGGTCGACGAAGACCTCTGGCACGCGGCCAACGCGCTGTGGATGGCGAGCCGTGAGTACTGCCGTCGGCACGCGCAGAGCGACGCGATCGCCACACGCCTGAAGAAGCACGGCGCCGAGCAGCTCAACGAGATCAATGTGGAGTTCGAGCTCGAGATGTCGGCGCGACTGGCGCTGAAGCAGGCGCTCGGGGCGTACCACAAGCTCCGCCCCGAAGCGTCGTAAGCGCGAGCGAAGCGCTACCGGGCCGACTCCACCGCCTCGGCCCACGCGGCCATCGCCGCGTCGAGCTCTTTGCGTGCACGGGCGAGTGCCTGATCCAGCTGAGCCGCCTTCTTCGCGTTCGCCGGTGAGCCGTCATACAGATCGGCGTCGGCGAGCTGGCCCTCAAGGTCCTTGACCTTCGCTTCGTGCCGCGCGACGGCCTTCTCCGCGTCCTCGGCGGCGCGCTTCTGCGCGCGTCGGGCCGCATGATCGTCGTCCTGCGCCGCCGCGTTCTTCTTCGCGCGTTCCTTCTCGACCTTCTTGCGCGCTTCGGCCGCGTCGAGCTCGGCGCGCGAAGCCTGCTGAGCTTTTGACGCACGATCGGCTTCCCAGTCGACGAACGGGCCGTCGAAGTCGACCAGTCGTGAGCCATCGAACGCCCACACGCGCGTGGCGACCTCACGGAGGAACGCGCGATCGTGACTCACCAGCAAGACGGTCCCGTCGTACTCCTCGAGTGCGTCTTCAAGCGCTTCGATGTTCTCGACGTCGAGATGGTTGGTCGGTTCGTCGAGTACGAGGAGGTTTGCATGCGCGAGGCAGATGAGTGCCATCGCCATGCGCGCGCGCTCGCCGCCGGACAGCGTGCCGATCTCGCGGAACACCTCGTCGCCGCTGAAGCCGAACGCGCCCAAATGGTTCTGCACCGAGCCGCGGCTCCAGAGCGGGCGCTGATCGAGGATCGCGTCCATGAGTGACTTGCGCAGTGGCAAGTCGGCGAGGTCCTGACGGAACCACGCCGGCACGATGGACCCGCCGATGCGGCTCTCACCCGCCGCCGCCTTGCGGTCGCCGAGGATCGTGGAGATGAACTAACTCTTGCCGGCGCCGTGGGGTCCGACGAGTGCGACTAAGTCATTACGACGCAGCACGGCCGTGAACTCCTCGACGAGCACGCGGTCCGGCACTTCGACGCGCAGATCCTTGATGGCGATGACCTGATCGCCACCGCGATCCGCGGGTTCGAAGCGGAGGTTCATCGCCGCCGGATCGCCCGGAGGCGGTGCGAGACGCGGCAGACGCTCGAGTCGCTTGCGCTTGCCCTTGGCTTGGAAGGAGTTCACGCCCGCGAGGTTCCGCCGGATGTACTCCTCTTCCTTCTTCACATACGCGATCTGCTTCTGCAGCTCGCGCTCTCGCGTGAGGCGTCGCTCGGCGCGTTGGGGGACGAACTGACTGTAGTTGCCCTTGTACCACTCGCTCGAGCGCGCTTCGATGTGCAGGATGTGCGAACAGATCGCGTCAAGGAACGCGCGGTCGTGTGAGACCACGATGACCGTCTCGTTCGCGTCGCGCAGCCATTCCTGCAGCCAGGTGGTGGTGTCGAGGTCGAGGTGGTTGGTCGGTTCGTCGAGCAGCAGGAGATCCGCGGGCGCGATGAGCTGCGCCGCCAAGCCCACGCGGCCGCGCTCGCCGCCCGAGAGCGACGACACGAGCCGCGTCTTGGACTCCTCGGCGTCGAAGTCCAAGCCCTGGAGCACGGCGTCGACGCGCGCGTGGTAGATGTAGCCACCGAGGTCGGCGAAGCGCTCTTGATCGTGGCCGAAGCGTTCGAGGAACTCGTCGGTGACCTTCTCGCCGAGTTCACCGAGCTGGATGGCCTGCTCACCGATGCTCTGTTCGAGCGCGATGACTTCCTTCCACGCGGCGGCGGCCGCCTGCCACACGGTGGTGGCGCCTTCGACGGCGCGGTGCTGGTCGAGCAGGGCGAGTCGCAGGCCTGGACGTCGGGCGACCGTGCCGGCGGTGGGCTTGAGGTCGCCGGTGAAGACCTTGAACAGCGACGACTTCCCCGCGCCGTTGCGCCCGATGATGCCCCAGCGGTCGCCGTCGCCGACGGTGAAGGTGATGTCCTTCAGGAGTTCAGTTGCGCCGAACGAGATGCCGACGTTGGAGCAGGAGATGACGGTCACGGAACGTCGGTGGGCGTGGGAACGGTGAGGTCGCCGGTGTCGAGCGCGCGCTGCGCGATCGCGCGCACGGTGTCATCGGCGTTGCGCTCGAGGGCGCGGATGGCGCGACGCGTACGACGCATCGACGTGGGGATGAAGAGTCGCGCCGCTTCGAGATCCGCGGCGGCACCGGCCTCTCCGTGCTTCTTGATGGCGGCGGTGGCGCGGGCGAGCACTGCAGTCGACAGGTAGATGTCGATCGCCGCGTTGGCCATGCGCTCCTGCAGCATCTGCCGCTCGATGATCGCCTTGCCGTGTTCGATCAGCGCCTTCTCCACGGCCATCGCGAGCCCATGGATGTTGTCGGCGACGAGATCGGCTTCGTCGGCGAGGAGTTCGTGCACCTTGGTGAACTCCGGCTTCACGAGCGTGCGCTTCACACGGCCGGTGAGATAGCTCGAGATCGCGCCGATGGAGTGCAGCGGATCCTTGAACGCCTTGCCCACCGCCTTGAGCTCCTCACCCGGCTGCTGCAGACCCATGAGCGCGATGAGTGCGCGCAGGATCTCGTTGGTGCCTTCGAAGATGAGATTGATGCGCGAGTCGCGCACCGCGCGCTCGTACGGATACTCCTTGGAGTAGCCGATGCCGCCGGCGATCTGCAGGGCCTCGTTGGCAGTGCGGAAGGCGAGCTCGGACGCGTAGATCTTGCAGGCCGCGGTCTCGAGCGAGAAGTCCACGCCGCCCTTGTCCACCATGCCGGCGCAGAGCATCCAGCCCGCATCGGCGGCGTAACAGTCGGCCGCTGCCATCGCGATCTTGCGCTGGATCATCTCGAACGAGCCGATGGGTCGTCCGAACTGCTCGCGCTGCTTCGCGTACTCGATCGCGGTCTTCATCATCATGCGGGTGCCGCGGGACGACCCGGCCGACAAGCCCAGGCGCCCGGAGTTGAGGATCTCGAGCGCGATCTTGAATCCGCCGCCCACCTCGCCGAGCAGGTTCCTCTTGGGCACACGTACGTTCTCGAACGTTACGCTGCGCGTGTCGCTGGCCTTGATGCCCATCTTCTCCTCGATCTTGCCGAGTGAGATGCCGGGCGCGTGGGCGTCGACGATGAACGCGGTGACGCGCTGCTTCTCCTTGCCATCGATGGTGACGGGGACCTTCGCGAACACGGTGAACACGCCCGCATAGCCGGCGTTGGAGATCCAGATCTTGGTGCCGTTGAGTACATAGTCGTCACCGTCGGGGACGGCGGTGGTGAGCATCGCTTGCGCGTCGGAGCCGGAGCCCGGCTCCGTGAGGCAGAACGCGCCGATGAGTTCGCCGCTCGCGCAGCGGGGCAACCACTCCTGCTTCTGCTCCTCGGTGCCGAAGAGGATGATGCCCTTGATGCCGATGCTCTGGTGCGCGCCGAAGTACACCGCGAGAGCGGCGTCGTGCGCACCGATCTCACCGAACACACGGGTGAAGACCATGGTCGACGCACCGAAGCCGCCGTACGCCTCGGGAATGTTGAGGCCCATGAGCCCGAGTTCGGCCATTCCCTGACGCACGGCGTCGGGGAACTTGCCGTCGTGGTCGAGCTGCGCGGGATCGAGGGTGTCCTTGGCCCAGCTCCGGAATGCATCGAGGATCTGCGTGAGGGATTCACGCTCCTCGGTGCTCGGTTCCGGGAACGGGAAGACGAGGTCTTCGCGGATCTCTCCCTGGAACACGCCGCGCGTGAACGAGGGGTTGGTATCCGGATCGGCGAGATGCGGGGCGTTGGGCGAGGTGGCCATCGGTCGCGGGGTCAGGGTCTGGGGTGAAAGTTAGCGTGTCGCGCGAGGGTTGCGGTGGCGGCGTACACTGCCGAGGTTGCGGAATGGCCTCGTTTTCCGTTCAGCTCCGTCGATTCTCCGCGCTGGCCGCGTTCAGCGCCGTCAGTACTGTGGTTCTCCCCGCACAAGGCTTGCTCAGCCGCGGTCAGGGACCGTCTCCGGACACCGCGCCACCGGAGGTGGCGACGGTGGTCGATGCTAATTCGCCGCGCGCGGCCATCGAGGGCTTCCTTGCGGCGATGCGGGCGAACGATCTTCCGCGGGCCGCTGCCGCCCTCGACCTCAGTGGCGTCGATACCGCCCGGTCGGGCGACCTCGCGCGGCGCCTGTCGGCGGTCCTCGACGCGCGACTCTGGTTGGACCTGGAGCGATTGAGTCCCGCGGCGATCGGTGACACGGCGGACGGCCTGCCGGACGACCGTGAGCTTCTCGGAACCGTGGCGGTCGAGGACCGAACCGTCTCGATCCGGCTCGCGCGCCTCCGTCGCGATGGCGTCCTCCGCTGGGTCTTCTCGTCGGGGACCGTGGCCGAGATCGACGCAATGTACGGTGCGCTGTCAGACTCCTGGATCCGTGAACATCTGCCGCCGATCCTGCTCGACTCAGGGCCGTTCGACGTCCAGTGGTGGCAGTGGATCGCGCTCCTCATCCTGATCCCGCTCGCGGGACTCGCCGGACTGCTGCTGGCCGGACCCACACAGGCCACACTCAAACGGCTCGTCAGTCGCACCGATACCGATCTCGACGATCTGCTCGTCGCGTCGATCCGCGGTCCGATCGTGCTGCTCCTCGGCGCCATCACGTCGCGGTTGCTGTTGCGCTGGATCGCCTTGCCGGCGCCCGCCGAGTCGTTCGTGGTGGATCTGCAGCGAGCGACGGCCGTCGTCGCGTTGTTCTGGATCATCCTGCGCATCATCACCGTGCTGCAGTCGGCGTTGCCGGTGAGTGCATGGGGTGCCACGCATCCGGCGCTGCGCTCGCTCATCCCGCTCGGCGCACGGATCGCGCGGCTCCTCGTCCTGCTCCTCGGGCTGCTCGCGGTCATCGCCAGCTTCGGCTACGAGATCGCCACACTGCTCGCCGGTCTCGGCATCGGCGGTATCGCGGTCGCGCTCGGCGCGCAGAAATCGCTCGAACACTTCTTCGGCTCCGTGTCGATCGGGATCGATCAACCGTTCCGCGTGGGCGACTATGTACGGATCGGCGATGTGGATGGCGAAGTGGAGTCCATCGGATTGCGGTCGACGCGGATCCGGACGCTTGACCGCACCGTTGTGACGATGCCCAACGGCATCCTTGCGGACTCACGCGCCGAGAACTTCGGGTCACGTGACCGGTTCCGGTTCCGCACGGTGATCGGTCTCGAATACGGTACGACGGCAGCGCAGCTGACAACGGTGCGTGATGGGATCGACGCGATGCTCCGCGCCCATCCGAAGTTGTGGACCGACTTCGTCGCGGTGCGGTTCTTCCAGTTCGGCGCGTCGTCGCTCGATATCGAGGTGTTCTGTTGGCTCACCGTCTCCGACATCAACGAGTTCCGCATCGTGCGCGAGGAGTTGCTCCTGAGCATCATGCGCATCGTCGAGGGTGCGGGTGCCAGTTTCGCGTTCCCGACGCAGACGCTCATGCTCCGGCAGGACGGTCCGCGCGGCGACGCCGGATCGCGCTGACGGAGGTCAGGCGGGGAGGAACGCCTCGGCGATCGATGATCGTCCGGTGAGTGCTCGCTGCGCCGCCGCGCGCCCCAGCAACGCGCCGACGACGTTGCCGGTCCCGTTGTACCCACCGATGACCTGCACGCCATCGCCGAGCGACCGGAACACGGGCAGTCCGGTGCTGGTGTAGCCGACCGACGCCGCCCAGCGGTGCGTGATCGGTGCGTGCACGCCGAGTTTCTGGCGGAGTGTCTGTTCGAGATACTGCTGGATGACGGGCGTCGGCGTGGCGTCGTGTGTCCACTCGGTGTCGGGTGTGATGTCGCGCCCGCCGCCGAGGGTGATGCAGCCATCCGGGAGCTGTTGCCAGTAGTCGAAGCCATCGCGCGTCGAAACCGGGCGCGTGAAGCGCACCGACTGCTCGGGCGCCGTCGCCAGCATCTGCAGGCGCGCGGTGCGGACCTCGCCCCCGAGCGCGGGCACGAGTTGTTCGAGGTGTCCGTCCACGCAGATGATGAGGTGCTTCGCACGGACCACGCCCGCGTCGGTGCGCACGTGCGGCCCGTCGCCGGATTCGATGGCATGCACGGGCGAGCCACCGAAGAGTCGCGCACCCGCGTGGAGCGCGCGCTCCGCGATGGTGCGCGCCCGACGCAAGGGATTGAAGACGGCATCATTGTGCATCACGATGCCGTGACCCTCCGTGCCGATGTACGTTTCGCAGGCGAACCCATCGGCGGTCATCTGCGCGCGCTGCCGTTCGCAGTCATCGAGCTCGGCGGCGTCCGACGCGATGCGCAGCGATCCCGTGACGCGCACCGCATCCGGCACTTCCGCTCGGATCCGCTCGATCTCATCAAGCGTGAGTCGCGTCATCGTCACCGCGCGCTCACGACCGAACCGCGCTACGGCATCGTGGTGGTATTCGGCGGTGCCGGAGAGCAAGAGGCCACCGTTCCGCCCGGCCGCGCCCGCCGCGATACCCACGGCATCGATCCCGATCACGGACTGCGCGCCGAGTGCCAACGCTTCCGTGATGCAGGACAGTCCCGTCCCGCCGAGCCCGACGACGCAGACCTCGGCCTCCTGCTCACCGGTGAGTGAGGGAAGGGCGAGGTCTGGATGGTCGTCCCAGCGAGGGCGGTTCGACGCGCGCACGGTTCGCGACGCCTTCCCTACCCGAGCACTTGCTTGAACACCTGCACGGCCCGCTGCATCTCATCCATGGTGCCGATGGAGATGCGGGAGTGCGTGGTGAGCGGCGGGAACACGCGCCCCACAAGGACATCGTGCTTCGCACAAGCGTCGCGGAATGCGCCGGCGTCGCGCTTGAGCTGTACGAGCACGAAGTTCGCCTGCGATGGCACCACGGTGTATCCCGCGTCCGTGAACCACTTCGTCGTGAACGCACGCGCGGCACGGTTGTCGCGCTGTTCCTTCGCGAGCTGCGCCGGCTCGCTGAGCGCGGCGATGCCAGCGACCTGCGTCAGGCCACCGATGCCGTTCGGCAGACGGAGACGTTCCATCTTGGTGAGGGTCGCCGGCGCACCCAGCGCATAGCCGAGTCGCATGCCGGCGATGCCGTAGATCTTCGAGAACGTCCGTGACACGAAGACCCGTGGTGTGTTGGCGATCATCGGCGCGGCGGAGGCATATGCGGGGTCATCGACGAACTCGTGGTACGCTTCGTCGACCAGCACGACCACTTCAGGGTCGGTGCGCAGGACTTCCTCGATGAAGCCCTTCACGGCCGCTGCGCTGTGCACGTGCCCGGTGGGATTGTTCGGATTGCATAGGAAGACGAGCCCTGCGCCACGCGATTCCCGCGCCATCGCAGCGAGGTCGATCCGCAACTCGCTGTCGAGCGGGATCTCCCGCACCGGCAGGCCCAGCACGCGCGCGTACTGCGCCGGCGATTCGAAACTCGGCAGAGCCGACACGAGATGCTTCGAGGGTGAACAGAACGCCTGCACCGCCAAGCGCAGTACCTCACCGGACCCGCAGCCGAGCATGACCTGGTCGCTTGCCAGTGCGTTCGCTTTCGCGATCGCATCGCGCACCGGCTGTTCGGAGCGAGCGGGGTAGAGGGCCGCCGCGCGGAAGTTCTTCTGGACTTCGCGGATCACGGCGGGCACCGGTCCGTTGGGATTCTCGTTGGAATCCAGCTTGATGACGCCGTTGGCGCGTGCGGTGGCCGCGACCGCGCTCGCCTCGGCGTGCGTGCCGGCTTCGAGGCCGCGCGCATTGATCCACGCCGGCATCGAGAGCACGCCAGCACCACCGACACCCAGCGTGCGAAGGAACGACCGACGGTCCTGACTCATCACCGGCTCCGGAAGGGGTCGCGGAGAAAGTACAGCGCGGGGGAGTCGGTGGCGAGGCGTGCCGCGAGGCGCACTCCGAGGCGACGCGCTAGCGGAAGAGCGACGGTAGGTCGCGCCAGAGTACCCAGCCACCGGCGGCGGCCATCACCACGGTGACGAGCCACCCGAGCGCAGTGAGCGCCTTCGGATGCCGATATGCGCCGACGATGCGTGTCTGATGCGCCGCCAGGAGCATCGCACCGAGCGCCAGCGGCAGAATGAATCCGTTCAGCGCGCCCACTAGCACCAGGGTCTTCACCGGGCGACCGATCCACAAGAAGCTCAAGGTGGAGACGGCGATGAACACGATCACCACGCGCGACCAATGCTGCTCGAGCGCCGGATGCAGTCCGCGCAGGAAACTCACCGACGTGTACGCCGCGCCCACGACTGAGGTGATGGCCGCACTCCACATCACGATGCCGAAGATGCGGTAGCCGAGTTCCCCGGTGGCGTGACGGAACACCGAGGCCGGCGGGTTCGCCGCGTCGAGGGCGAGTCCACGACTCACCACGCCCAACGCCGCGAGGAACAACACCGCACGCATCAGCGACGCGATCCCGATGGCTGTGGTAGCCGAGCGAGTGACCGTGGGCAGGGCATCGATGCCGTGCACACCCGCGTCCACCAACCGATGGGCTCCGGCGAATGTGATGTAGCCGCCGACCGTCCCACCGACGATGGTGACGATGGAGAGGATATCGATCGTGGATGGCGCGAACGTGCGCTGTGCCGCTTCGACGATCGGCGGTGACGACGCGAACGCGACGTACCACGTCAGCGCGACCAGCACGAAACCCAGTGCGATGGCGAATCGATCCATCGCTCGACCTGCCTCCTTCACGAGGAACAGTGCGACCGCCAGCGTCGCGCTGAGCACGGCACCGAGCCACAACGGCACGCCGAACGCGACTTCCAATCCGAGTCCGGCGCCCGCCACGTTGCCGATGTTGAAGGCGAGCCCGCCCAAAGCGACAAGCACGGCGAGTACGGTGCCGAGCCCGGGCGTGACCGCGTTCGCCACGTCGCCAGCGCGCTTGCCGGTGACCGTGAGCACACGCCAGATGTTCAGCTGTGCCACGAGGTCGATCACGATGCTCACGAGGATCGCGAACCCGAAGCTCGGTCCGAGCCGCTCAGTGAACACCGCCGTCTGCGTGAGGAACCCAGGGCCGACCGCCGACGTCGCCATGAGGAAGGCCGCGCCGATCAGCGCGCTTTTGCGTCGATCAGGCATCCGAGGCCCCAGATGAGAAGTGATGCAGCGAGCGAGAGGATGAACGGCGTCGTCGCACCCAGCGCCACTGCGCCGACGTAGGACAGAACACCACTGAGCAGTGTCATCGCCGCCGTGCGCGCCGAGCCCCAAGGCGTGAGCAACGCGAACAACACCGTCACCACGATGCCGGCGCTCCCGAACGCCGACGCTTCTTCCACCAGCGCGAACACGCCCTCCGCACCGAGCGCGAGCGCGTACGCGACGAGTCCGAAGAACCCGACCGTGTACCGGGCCAATCGCAGTTTCTGCTGCTCATCCGTGATCCGCGCGAGCGGGATGATGAGGTTGTGTGACAACAGGCCCGATGCGACAAGGAGCGTCGAGTCGACCGTCGAGAGGATGGCCGAGATCAGTCCGCCCATGAAGACAGCGAAGAGCAGCGGCGGCAGCGCGTCGCGCGCGATGGTCGGCAGGAGCTGCTCCGGGTTGTCCAGGGCCGGGACAACGTGCACACCGAGCAGGGCGATCGTCACGGGGATGAGCCCGATCGTGATATAGAAGGCGCCCGCCAGCAGCGACGAACGTTGCGCGACGGTCGGCGTGCGCGCCGCGATCACACGACTCACGATCTCGGCGGCGGTGAGCGATCCGAACACCGGGATCGCCCACGCTTCGACGGTCTCGAGCCAGGGCCCGGCCGCCGCTGGCGTGAGATCGATCCGGTCGGTCGCGGCGATGATCGTCCACGCCTCTCCAGGGCCGCCGACTTGCATCACCACGGCGACGAGCATCGCGACGAGGCCGAACGTCAGCACGCCGCCTTGCAGCACATCGGTCACCGCGTCGGCCATCAAGCCGCCCCACGCGGTGTAGGCGACGATGAACACCGCCGCGAACGTGATAGCGAGCTCGACGGAGATCGGCGTCGTGGTCGCGATCACCGTGCCGAACGCGCGCACCTGGGCCGCCGCCCAGAGCACCGAACTCGGGATGAGCATCACCGCCGCGAGACGCTCCACCGGCACTCCGAATCGCTGGCGATACAGGTCCGCGACCGTCGTGAGTCCGCGATTCCAGAAGGCTCGCGCGAGGAAGCCGCCCATGAGCACCAGACAGAGCCCGTAGCCGAACGGCTCGGCCGAGGCCAGCGAGAGTCCGTTGCTGTAGACCTCGCCGGCGGATCCGATGATCGTCTCGGCGCCGAACCATGTGGCGAAGATCGACGCCGTGGTGAGCACGTAGCCGAGCTTCCGCCCCGCGACGAGGTAGTCGCTCTCCGACGCGATGCGGCGCGACACCCATACGCCGATACCCAACTGCAGCGCGAGGAACGCGGGCAGCGCGATGAGTGTCAGGTTCACCGAGCGAGAGAACGCGGGGGGATCATGCCGCGCAATCTCGCGCCTTCAGGCACCGCGGAACAGGTCGCCGAGCGCACTCGCCGGGATCGGACGCGGTGAATCGGCAAGACCACCGAGATGCGCCGCACGGCCGAGCACTTCCGCCGGGCTGCGGCCGGCGGCTCGCAGCTCCCGGAGCCCGGTGTCGCCAGCCGACTTGCTCAGTTTGCGACCGTCCGGATGACTCACGAGCGGATGATGCAGTACACTCGGCATCGTGTCTCGACCGAGGAGTTGTGCGAGGCGGAACTGCCGTCCGGTGGAATCGAGGAGGTCCTCGCCGCGGATGATGAGATCGATGCCCTGTTCGAGATCATCGACCACCACGGCGAACTGGTAGGTCCAGTTCCCGGCTCGATCGCGCACGAGCAGGTCGCCGCACTGCGTCATCGGGTCTTGTGATTGCGTGCCGAGTCGCAGGTCGTCGAAGCTCTCCGCCGCGGTGCCATCCATGATTACGCGACGAGCCGGCGTCGACTCCGCAGGCACCGCAGTGTGCCGACACGTGCCGGGATACACCGATGACGCGATCTCCGCGCGTGAACAGCGGCAAGTGTATACGAGACCGCGCGCATCGAGTGCGGCGAGACGCGCGTCGTAGCGTGCGGTGTTGTCGCTCTGTCGCTGCGCGTGGGGGCCAGTGCGGAACGTGGCCGTCGTCGCGCCGTCGGGGACGAGGCCGAGCCAGTCGAGGTCGTCGAGGATGGACGTCTCGTACTCTGCGCGGCAGCGACCACGGTCGTGGTCCTCGAGCCGGAGCAGCACGCGGCCATCGAAGGCCTGAGCGAGTCCCCAGACCCACACCGCGTTCACCGCGTGGCCGAGGTGAAGGTGTCCTGTCGGCGCGGGCGCGAAGCGCGTGCGGAACCCCGCGCGAGGCGCCTGAAGCGTCATCGCGCGGTGGGCAGTGCGATGCGTACCGTGATCGCGCCGCGCAGGTCGCCTGCTGCGTAACCCACAGCCTTGTCGTCAGGGTAGCGTGCGGCGATGAGCGCGGCGGTCGAGGCCGGGATCTGGTCGGTCGACCCGTGACAGGTCGTGCAGCGCTCGAGTACGGTGACCGGGCGCAGCAGCCGGAGTTCCCAACCGCCATCGTCGGCGGTCCGCGCGACCTCACGCACTTCCAGCATCGGCCGGCCGGCGGCGCGTTCCGCGTCGTAGTAGGCGAGGATGCGTTGTTCGAGCGAGTCGGGTGCGTTGAGAGGATTGCGCACGCGGGTCCCCACACGCCGGATCATCACCCCATCGTGGGCGAAACGCGCGGTGAGCGCCTGTGCGGAGTCGGCGCAAAAGGTGATCGCGGCATCGGGTCCATCCGAGTCCAACGCGCCGACCAGCTTGCCCATGAGCGCGGGCCCGAGCGAATCGGCCGCGGCCCGCGCACGCGCGACGGAGGCCGAGTCCGCGACCGGGGCGACGTTGGAGTCCGCGGGGCGCGCGCAGGCGTTTGCGACCCCGATGACGACGACGGACACGCGAAGGACGAACGTGCGGAGACGGCGTGTGGTGGACATGCTCTGCTCCTGCGGCGGGTAGAAGGGAAATGTCGCGTCAGTGCCGCCGACTGACAACGCGAGGAACACCGACCAGATTGTAGGGGGACTGCGTACCTCGTGTGGACTCCGCCGAACGTGTCACACCTCACCCACCTCTCGTGCCCGCTGCCGACCGCTACGTCCATATCGTCGAAGTCTCACCGCGCGACGGCTTGCAGAACGAGAAGACCCTGCTGCCCGCTGCGGACAAGATCGCGCTCGTCGATCGGCTGAGCGCCGCCGCATTCCGCACCATCGAGGTGACCTCGTTCGTGTCGCCGAAGGCCGTCCCGCAGATGGCCGACGCCGCGGAGGTGATGGCGGGCATCACGCGTCGTGCCGGCGTGCGCTATGCGGTGCTGACGCCGAATCAGCGTGGCCTCGAGGGTGCCCTCGCGGCCAAGGCGGACTCCATCTGCGTGTTCGGGTCGGCGAGCGAGAGCTTCTCGCAGAAGAACATCAACTGTTCCATCGCCGAGTCGCTTGAGCGTTTCCGCCCGGTCGTCGCGGCAGCGAGAGCGGCGGGACTGCATGTGCGCGGCACCGTGTCCTGCGCACTCGGCTGTCCGTACGAAGGGGAGGTCGCACCAGAGGCGGTGGTGGGCGTCGCGCGGGAGTTGCTGGAGATGGGCGTCGATGAACTCAGTATCGCCGACACCATCGGCGTTGGCACGCCTGACGCGACGTCACGCGTGTTCGATGCGGTGCTCGCGCTCACTGAGTCATCCCGCGTGAACGGACACTTCCACGACACGTATCAGCGCGCACTCGTGAACATCGATGCGTGTCTTGCGCTCGGCGTGCGCAGCTTCGATTCGAGCGCGGCCGGGTTGGGTGGATGTCCGTTCGCACCCGGTGCGACCGGCAATGTGGCGACCGAGTCTGTCCTCGAGCATCTCGGCGCTCGCGGTTACGAGACGCACATCGATGTGGACGCGGTGCGTCAGGCGGGCGCGTGGATCCGGAGTCGCTTGGCTGGTTGAGCGGTCCGTCTCGTGTCCATGACACATCGCGGGCTTCGCACCGTTCCCCCTACGGCATTGCCTGTCGTCCACGCACGGGAAGCCAGCACGTCGGAAGTGTGAGCCGCCTGATGTACCGCGCTCAGCACCGGGTCGACCTTGCACTCGACTGGCAACCGGAGCGAGGTATGGGTCGTTTCAGCGGGAAGGTCGCGGTGGTGACCGGCGGCGGGAGTGGCATCGGTGCGGCGGTAGCACGTCGATTCGCCGCTGAGGGGGCCGCGGTGGTGGTCGCGGACATCGATGAAGCGGCGGCGCAGTCGATCGCGAGTGCGTTGAGCGCTTCTGGGGCACGCGCGCTCGCACTGCGCGTGGACGTCAGCGACGAGTCGCATGTCGCGGCGATGGCCGATCGTGCGATGAGTGCGTTCGGCGGACTCGACGTGATGGTCAACAACGCGGGCGTCGGTGGTGTGCAGGGAGCCATCGATACCGTCGATCTCGCCGTGTGGCAGCGCATCATCGATGTGAACCTCACCGGGGTGTTCCTCGGTCTGAAACATGCGGTGCGTGTGATGCGCGCAGCGGGGAAACCCGGTGTGATCGTCAACATCGCGTCGATCCTCGGGCACGTCGGGTTCGCGAACGCGGCGGCCTACACCGCGAGCAAGCACGGTGTGCTCGGTCTCACCAAAGCGGCCGCCCTCGAACTCGGCGCCGAGGGGTATCGGGTTGTGGCGGTCGCACCGGCATTCATCAAGACACCGATGATCGCGGGCATGGAGGAGGGCGTCGCGCCGTTGCACGCGCTGGGTCGCATCGGCACGCCGGAGGAAGTCGCGGCGCTGATCGCGTTCCTCGCGGCTGATGAAGCGTCGTTCCTGACCGGCGCGAGCTATCTGGTGGACGGCGGGTACGTGGCGAGGTGACGGACGAGCGGTGAGCGGTGAGCGGTGAGAGGTTAGAGGTGAGAGGGTGGTATGTGTTGCCAGTCCCATCTCCCCTCTGCCGTTCTAGTATCCCGCGCCCACGCGCTTCTGTTTGTGTGTGCCGTCGCGCAGTGAGCGGATGAGGAAGTCCGCGACGTCCTCCACGGAGATCTTCCGCCCGCCGTCGGGGAGGAAGTCCTCGAGCGTGCGGTAGACACCGGTGCGTTCGCCGGGCACGATGTCGCCGGTGGCGACCATGGTCCAGTCGAGTCCGCTGTCGCGCATCGCGTGCCAGGCTTCCTTGTGGCGGCTGCTGACCTTCTTGAAGACCGCGGGGAAGGTGGGCTGGTCGTGACGCAGTCCGCCGTTCACGGAATCGAGGATCCCGCCACCCGCCACGCCGAGGACGCGACGCACACCGTGTTGCGCCATGCCAGCGACGATGTTGCGCATGCCCTGCGATTGGGCTTCGCCCGGATCCTCGACGCCGGCGCCACCGAGTCCCGATACGACCGCGTCGGTCCCCGCGATCACGCGCGCGACAGTGGCCGCGTCGAGCACATCACCTTGGACGATCTCGAGCCCATCACGCGGCGCGAGCTTCTTCGCGTCACGCACGAGCGCGCGCACGCGATGGCCGTCGGCGAGGGCATAGTCGAGGAAGCGACCACCGACACGACCGGTGGCACCGAAGAGCGCGATGAACATGGGAGAGGCAGATGGCAGAGGGTGGATGGCGGAAGGCAGCGCGATCGCCGGCCTTCCGTTGGCTGACCAGAAGTTAGTCGCGTGGTCGGGGGCACGCTGGCTGTTTTCCACCATCTACCATCTCATCCACTATCCCCAATCCACCATCTCCCATCTACCTATAATTATGCCCTTTGACGGAGTCTTCCCCCGCCCCCGCCTTGAGCGGCGCGAACGACTTCGCGCGGATGTTGTAGACACCGCTTTCCACCTGAAGTACACCGCGCACAAGCAGGAGCGGTGTGCGTGAGATGAGCAGGGCCTGCCGCTCGAAGCGCTGCGGGGTGATGACCACGTTGATCGTGCCCGTTTCGTCCTCGAGCGTGAGAAAGACGAAACCCTTCGCGGTGCCGGGCCGCTGTCGGCAGATCACCAATCCCGCGTGCGCGACCGGTTCGCCGTCGCGCAACGTGAGGATCTCGCGCGCACTGCGCACACCGTTGGGCGCGAGCAGCGTGCGAAGATGTCGCATCGGGTGGCCGTTGAGTGAGAGCCCGGTGAGTCGGTAGTCGGCTTCGGTGAGTTCCGGTGCGGCGAAGGCCGGGAGATGCGGTGGCACGCGCGACTCCGGGAAGAGCGCGAGCGGGCCGGCCGGTTCACGTTCTGCCTCGAGCACACGCCACAGCGCCACACGCCGTCGCCGCGCGGGGGGTTCGTCCTGCACGAACGCATCGAACGCGCCCGACTCGGCGAGGGCGCGCAGGGCGCGGCGGTCGAGTTTCGTGCGGTGGACGAAGTCGTGGATGCTCTCGAATGGGGCGATGCGGGGGACTGCATTTACCACAGAGGGCACAGAGGGCACAGAGGACTGCGGAGGAACGGCGGAGGTGCTGGAGGGCGCTGTGTCGGTGGGAACGGCGTGGACCACAGGGACACAGGGGACACAGGGCGCACAGGGGGTGTCGTCGCGCGAAGGTTCGTCGCCGTTGTTGCTGTTGATCTTGTTGTTGATCTTGTTGTTGTCCGTGTTGTTGTCCTTGTTGTTGTCCTTGTGGTGCTTGTTGTTGCTGTTGTCGTTCCTCTTGAAGTTGCCGTTGCCGTTGCTGTTGCCGTTCTCTGTGCCCTCTGTGCCCTCTGTGGTAACCGCCGTTGCCGTTCCCCCGGCAGTTGCCGTTCCCTGAGTTCCCTGCGCCCCTGTGGTCCCAGCCGTTGCCGTTTCGATCTTGACCCGCGCATTCCCCCCCAACCCCAGCACCGACCGCACCCCGAGCCGCACCGCCGGCGGCAAACGCCCACCCTGCGGTTCGAGCGTATGGTCCCACAGACTCCGCGTCACATCCACGGGTAGCACCTTCACCCCGTGCCGCTTCGCGTCCTCGATGAGTGTGCCCGGCGCATAGAACCCCATCGGCTGCGCATTGAGGATCGCGCAGAGGAACTCCGGCGCGTAGTAGTGCCGCAGGTACGCACTCGAATACACGATGAGTGCGAAACTCGCCGCATGGCTCTCCGGGAATCCGTAGTCTGCGAACGCGTTGATCTGGTTGTAGATCCGCTGCGCGAGATCCGGCGCGATTCCGTTGGCTTCCATGCCGCGCAACATCTTCTGGCTGATGTCCGCCATGCGCTCCGCACTGCGCTTATGCCCCATCGCCTTGCGCAGTAGATCCGACTCACCCGGCGTGAATCCCGCCGCCGCGATCGCCACCTGCATGCCTTGTTCTTGAAAGAGCGGCACGCCCATGGTGCGTTTGAGGATCGGCTCCAACGACGGATGCGGATACGTCACTGGCTCGAGCCCCGCGCGCCGTCGTAGGTACGGATGCACCATGTCACCCTGGATCGGACCGGGCCGGATGAGTGCCACCTCCACCACGAGATCATAGAAGCAGCGCGGCTTGAGCCGCGGCAGCGTGTTCATCTGCGCGCGACTCTCCACCTGGAACACACCGATCGTATCCGCACGACACAGATCATCGTACACCGCCTGGTCCGCGCAATCGAGTTGCCCGAGGTCGATCGCCACACCGCGCGTGCGTCGCACATACGCGAGACAATCCTGCACCACCGTGAGCATGCCGAGTCCAAGCAGGTCGATCTTCACCAACCCGACCGGATCGAGATCGTCCTTCTCCCACTGGATGACGGTGCGGTCCTCCATGCTCGCGGGCTCGATGGGCACCACGGTGCGCAGCGGCTCCTCGGTGAGCACGAAGCCGCCCACGTGGATGCCGCGATGCCGTGGAGCCGCGTCGAGCCCCTCGACGATGTCGGCGAGGCGCTGCACGCGCGGGTCGTTCGGGTCGAGATTGGCGCGTTTGAGCAACGACTCGGCGTCTGCTGTGTTGGTTGTGTCGGGTCGGGCCTGGGCGCCTCCCCCGCGATGCTCTCGGACCGCTGCGCGGTCCTGCGGCCGCATCGCGGGGATGGCGCCCAGGCCCTCCCCTCCAGCGGACGAGTCGCTGCGCAGCTTTCGGTGAGCTTCGCGTGACTCCTTGATGAGCGTGCTTGCGTGGGTGCCGACGATCAGGTCGCTCGAGACGGCGTCGAGCAGCGTCGCCGCGACGGCGCGAGCGCCGGTCTTCTGCGCTTTCGCCTCGATGCTCTGCGGTGCGTCACGCAGCGCGCGCTTGGAGTAGTTCGCGGGCCCTGCGGCATCCGCGCGCTCGGGTGCGAACGGATTCGCCTCCTGCGCGGCCGCGAGTATCTCGTCGTCGATCGCTGCACCCGGTGTGCCCACACGCAACGCCGCCGCCGTGTTGCGGGCACTGAAGCGGTCGCTGAAGCTCGCCAACACACCGGCCTGCTCGGGAGAGAACCCCAACACACGCGCCGCATCGCGCACCGCACTCCGCCCGCGCCAGGTGATGTGCTCGCACACCATCGCCGCGTGTTCGCGGCCGTAACGCGTATACACATACTGCAGCACACGCTCGCGTTCCCGATGAGCGAAATCGATATCGATATCCGGCGCCTCGGCGCGTTCCTCGCTCAGGAATCGTTCGAACAGCAGTTCGAGCTTGATCGGATCGACCGCGGTGATCCCGAGGCAGTAGCAGACCACACTGTTCGCTGCCGAGCCGCGGCCCTGGCAGAGGATCCCCTCGCGGCGCGCGAAGCGCACGATGTCCCACACGATCAGGAAGTAGCCCGAGAGTCCGAGCTTGGCGATGAGCGTGAGTTCGTGCGCGATCTGTTTGTCGTGTCGGGCGGTGCGTCGCCAACCCCAACGCTCCTGCGCACCGGCCTCCACGAGCCGTTCGAGATACTCGTCCTCGCTCACACCCTGCGGCAAAGGGAAATGCGGCAAGCGCGGCTTGAGCATCTCCAGCCGGAACGCACATCGATCGGCGATCGCCACGGACGTGGCGAGCCCTTCCTCGTGCCCGATCCATCGCGTGGCGAGCTGCGCGTAGCTCTTGAGATGCCACTCGCCGTTGGGGCGGAGCCGTGTGCCCATCTCGTCGAGCGTCGCGCCATGCCGCAGGGCGACGAGCACATCATGCGCGATGCGACCACGTGCACGAGCATAGTGCACGTCGTTGGTCACCACCCAGGGGAGGTCGTGCGCACGTGCGAGCGGGAGCAGTGCCCGCACGAGGCGGCGCTCTTCAGGGAGCGAATGGTCCCAGCACTCCACGGCGATCCGGCGATCGAAGAGTTCGGCGAGTGTGCCCAACGCGTCGTGCGCGCGTCGCCCGGTGCCGGTGGAGGCTGCGCCGAGGACAGAGGGTGTTGCCGTATCGCCGGGCGCCTCGAGGGCCAGCAGTTGCGGCACCCAGCCGCGCGGACATCCGGTGAGCGCGAAGAGCCCCGCCGTATGGCCAGCGAGTTGGTCGAGTGTGACGCGCGGTTGTCCGCGCGGATGATCGAGTCGTGCCCGCGTGATCAACGTGCAGAGGTTGCCCCAGCCTTCGCGCGACTCGACGAGGCAGACGAGATGCGTGCGCAACCTCGGCACACCGTCTTCGCCACAGACGCGATTGGGCAGTGTTTCGAGCTGTGCCGGGGCGAGGCCCGTGGGCAGCGGCACATCCACCGTGAGTTCCGCGCCGAGGACACCGGGCAGTCCCGCCGTCTTCGCCGCTGTCGCGAAGCGCACCGCACCACCCACGTCGTCGTGGTCGGTGAGTGCCAAGGCATGCAGCCCGAGCGCCACCGCCCGCTCTACGAGACGCTCCGGATCGGAGGCGCCGTCGAGGAGAGAGAAGGTGGAATGGCAGTGGAGTTCGGAGTACGCGGACAATCCTAGGGACGGTGCGGGGGTGGGGAACGGCAACGGCGGTTACCACAGAGGACACAGAGGGCACAGAGGAACGGCGATTACCACAGGGACACAGGGGACACAGGGAGCACAGGGGCACACGGAGTACAAAGCCGTAACAGTGCTCGTCTCGGGCGTTCACTCGGGTGTCGCAGCGATGTTGTCTTTTCTCATTGGTGCGTGATGTAGCAGACTGATGTCGCCAGCACGCTGTTCCAACGAAGAAGTTTTCACAGACGCAGTACCGACCACTGCAGCACCCCCCCTGCGTCCCCTGTGTCCCTGTGGTCTGCCGTGGCAGTGCTCTGTGTCCTCTGTGCCCTCTGTGGTGAAAGCAGTTCAGCGGACCTTGGTCAGTCATACCACCCATGCAACCGCCATCCCCCCGCATCGCGGTACAACAACAGATCCTGCCCCAACTCATCACTCTCACAGCGCCAGTACTCCCGCGCGAACGGCTGTGCCTGCCACCATTCCCCCGAGAGTCGCTCCGGCCCATGTGCCCGCGTGAGCGCGAGGCGACGCGTGCGCCAGAACATCTGCACCGGTGCGCCGCGTTTATCTGTGGCAACGGTGATCGCCTCGGGTGATTCGAGGAGTCGCGCCGCGGGCGGTGTACTTGCGACCACTGTGGAGTTGCCGAGCGATGGCCGGGCCTCACGCGCATCGAGTGTGGGTGCGCGCAGTTCCGCGTGTTCCACTTCCTCCCACACACCCGCCCGCTCGGGCGCGTGTGAATCGCGCTGCACCGGGCGCACCACACCGCCGGCGCCGAGGGTGGCACGCAGACGCGCGAGAGCGGCCTCGGCAGCGGCCGGGTCGCGCCACGAGGGCGCGAGGAGATCGCCTTGTTCTGCGGACGAAGGTGCCGTCGCCGCGATGCGCACCTCTACTGCACGCACGGGCGCGTCGAGCGTCCATGCATCGAGCAGTGCACGACACCGTTCGAAGAGTGGTACCACGCGCGCCATCGGGCGGGCTGGGCGCGCCTCGCGTGTCACACGACGCGCGGGCCCGGGACTGCCACCGACATCATCCATCGTGAGGGTGATCGCGACCGAGGCCGCGGCGAGTCCTTCCGCTGCGAGTGTACGCACGAGTCGGTCGAGCGAGGCGCGCACGAGGAAGAGGATCGGCTCCATCGTCTGGGCACTCGTCGCCAGGTCGTGCGCGATGCTGCGCGGGTCGTCGGTGCGGGCGAGTGTGGGGCGACGCGCATCGTCACCGCGCGCGAGGCGCCACGCGGTGAGTCCATCACTCCCCCAACGACGCTCCACCTCGAGTGGGTCGAGTCGCGCGAGTGCACCCGCCGTGCGCAGCCCGAGTGCCGCGAGCGTGGTGCGGAACTCGATATCCATCGGCAGCAGCGCGATGGGGACACGCGCGAGATACTCGGCGTCGCCTTGCGGGGCGATGTGCAGCGGGCCGGCGGCAGCGCGCGCACTCCAGGTCGCAGCGTGTGCGGTCACGCAAGCATCCGCCACCGCCACCCGCGCACGCGGATGCCACACGCGCGCCAACGCCAGCAGCGTCTCGGCGAGTACACGTTCACCGCCGATGCCTTCGAATCCTTCGGCGCCCACCCACCAGATGCCGGGCGTGTCGCGTGCGGGCGCGACCTGCGGACTGCCCGAGAGGAACGCCGCACTCGCGCGCGCTGTCTCGCGTCCGATCACGGCCGTGTCCCATGGATAGGGCATGAGTCCCGCGCACTTGGCCCGCGCCTGCGCGAGCGTCATCCCGGTGCGCACGCCGAGGTGTGCGGCCGCCGCGGTGGCGGCGCGCACGAGGGTGCCAGCGGTGAGCGCGAGCGGGAGTTCGTCCCAGTTCGTGTGCGAGTCGCGCGTCGTATCCCGTGTGGTCTCGTGCGGAGCGTCAGGACGCGCCGTGCTGGGCCGGGTAGTCGGGTTGGGCGGCACGGTGGCTCCGGGGGGCCGTGTGCTTGCGCGATCGAGCCACACCGCGCCGATCGGGAATCTCGGGATGCGCACACAAGCGACGCGTGATGCCGTGGCCACGATTGACCTCCACCTGCACATGTTGATAGGGTCCGCCCTTCTCGAGCGTGACGGTGATCCGCTGCATCGCAGGGCGAGGCGCGGGACGGGAGATGACGGCGCTGGGTTTGTCGATGCTGCGTGAATCGACGCTGCGTCTATCGACGCTGCGTCTATCGACGCTGCGTGTCTCGACGGTGCGTGCGTCCGGGGTGAGCCGGAGTCGGAGTGCGCCGCCGATCTCCGAGGCGCGTGTGCCCTCGCCGAGGAGGAGGAGCGCGGCGTCGGACTCACGGGCGAGTTGCGCGAGGCGCACGCCGACGGCGCGTGGCAGGACAGGCGCACCGTCGAGCACGACGAGCGTGAAGGCGCTGGAGCGGAGCAGGAGATCGGCGCACCACGAGGCGCGCGCGGGATCCGTGGGGCGCACGACCCAGAGCGCTTCGAGTTCTGCGGCGGTGAGTGTGCCGTGCGGGGTGCCACCGATGGAGGTGGTGGCCCAGGGCGAACGGCCCTGCTGCGCGACGACGCCGGGATATGTGGCGACCGCTGGAGCGAAGTCACGCGGGTCGAGTGTGCGCGTGGCGTCGATCCATGCGACGCCACCGCCACGCCGGATGGTCGCGGCGACGAGGGCGCGGGCGATGGTGGTCTTGCCGGCGCCGGCCGGAGCGAGGAGTTCGGTGAGTCGCCCGCGCGGGATGCCGCCACCGGGGAGGATGGTGTCGAGTGCGGCGAAGCCGGTGGGGAGCCCGGGTGTGGAGCTCGGGGTCCCGGCGACGACGGCGGCGAGTTGCTGGCGGAGAACGGCGAGGGACATCGGATTGCCCGAATAGATACCGAACAGAACGGGCTGTAATTACCGAATAAATACCGAAAATAGCAAGAGGCCTATTCGATCTCCGGTTGCTTGTTTACTTCACGATGAATCGATAATCACAGAAAAAGAACAGCACTAAAGCGCCACTATCATGTAATTGACAACACCATAAAGACATTAAATCGATACAAAGGCGACGCGATAAGTTGGCAGGAGCCGCAATAGCCCAACGCAGCCCCGATCCGCTATCATCCCGCATGGCCAATCCGTTCGCTTTTCTTGGCGCGCTCTCCGGCGCGGTCGCGGTCGCTGCCGGTGCCTTCGGCGCGCATGCCCTCCGCGCGCGACTCGAGCCGCGCATGCTCGAGGTCTTCGAGACCGCCGCGCGGGACCAGATGTACCACGCGCTCGCGCTGTTCGCCGTCGCCTGGATGATCACACGCGCGGATGCGTCGCCGAGCGCCCTGCGACTCGCCACCATCAGCGGATGGTGTTTCATCGCAGGGACGTTGCTCTTCTCGGGTTCGCTCTACGCGATGGCGCTCAGCGGCATCCGCGCACTCGGCGCGATCACACCGCTGGGCGGGGTGGCGTTCATCGCGGGGTGGATCGCGCTCGCACTCGCCGCGCGCACACGCGGATGAGTGAGTGGACCGATGCGCGCGCGCTCACGCGCGCTCACGCGCATCGGGTCACGAACGACGCAGGATCGTCCGCATAAGGAACTGCTGCCAATCGCTGAGGCTCGACAGATGACGCTCCAGCCGCTGCGCACGCGTCTCCGTTGAGGCGATCCCACGCGCACGGTCCCAGCGTTGCTCGGGATCCCATCGCAGATCAGCGCCCAACCCGCTCCAGCCCGGCCGGATCGCCAAGCGCCAGAGACGATGCGTGAGCCACACGCTCGGACACGCAACGCCTTCACCGGGGGCGATCCCGACGATGAAGTGCCGCTCGAGTGCGGCGTGGAGTTCGTCGAGCACCGGCGGCTCCAGTCGATCGAGCACCCGTGCCGGCACCGGCAACCCCGCGAGATGGGCGCCGAGGCGCAGCGTCCAGTGACAGACCGACGCCGCACGCGTGCGCTCCGCGAGCGCGACGAACCGGTCCCAGTCGATCGGCGCGCCATCCAGATACGCACTGATCGCACGGAACGTCCGCCACGCGCCGAACGCCATCGTGTGCGCCCACCCGAAATGGATGCACGCGTGCAGCACGAACAGCTCCGGTGATGGCACCCGTGCGCCGAGGAACGGTTCCCCCGCCGCGAACGACGAGCGCCAGAGTTCCGCATCGTCGAGCGCGAACCGATGGTCGAGCGGCAACGCCGCGATGTGCAACTCGAGACGCGTGCCGGGGTTCTGCGCGTCGACGAACGGCGGCAGATGATGATGGTCCTGCAGCAACTCGAGCAGCACGGTGTCGGACGTCTCGGCCCATCCGCACGAGAGAAGGGCCGCGCGGGCGCGCGCGATGTCGTCGCGCGAGATGAGGACGTCAAGGTCCGTCATCGGACGTGTGCGGAACGTGGGGTCGACCACGGCGCCCACGGCGGCTCCCTTGAGCAGCAGCACCGGGACTCCCGCCGCACGGAACGTCGCCACCGTCGACTGCAGCCGCTGGGCGAGCATCTGCATGCGGAAGTCACTCACCATCGCGCTGCGCCGAAGGTGATCCGCGACGACCGTCGGCACGCCGTCAGGCACCGCGGTCGCGGTCGGAGGCTTGAGCATGCGCCATAGCGCACTCGTCGCGACCTCGCGTTCGGCGAGAAGGAGGACACGCCCCCAATCGGTGACCGCCGCCACGAGCGCCGACACCTCGGCATCACTCCCGCGCTGCGCCGCCGAGCGATACACGAGCCGCGCTTCAGCGGAGATCTGAGGAGCCTCGAGTGCCATCGCTCAGTACTGCGAGAGCGTGCCCGCGCGGCGCGCGTGCTGCAACGCGGCGCCGAAGACGAGCATGCCGATCGCGAGCCCGGTGACCGCGAGCAATGCGAGCATCCCCACGTCGGAGGACACATCCACCAGCGATGCATCGCCGAGCAGCAGCCGTCGAACGGAACGCAGCGCGTAGGTGAGTGGCACGATCCCGGACAACGACTGCAGCCACCCTGGGATCACGGTCGTCGAGTAGTACGCGCCGCCGAGCAGCGCGGACCCCGACGTCACCACCGTGATCAGCGGACCGGCGGTGCGGAAGACGAGGATGAGCGAGGCCGCCAGCAGGCCGATCGACGCGTACGCCGTGATGGTGAGCGCGACGATGCCGAGCGCGGGAGGCAGCATCGTCCAGCGGAGCTGGACCCCGAGCACCAGCGCACCGCCGAGGAGCAATGCGGCGCGGAGCAGACTCTGCAGCAGCGGATACCCTGCCATGCCGATGAGCAACAAGGGCAGCGGGGTGCGCGTCACCAACAGCGACTCGAAGGTGCCGCTGCCAATGCTCCCCGAGAGTGCGGAGGGCAGCGCGGACAGTGCCGCCGCGAGCACATACATGGCGGCGGTGCCGAAGACGATGAACGCGAAATACTGGCCGCCCTCAAGGGCGATGGACGCTTCCGCGACGTCCTGTACCGCGTTCGAGATGAAATAGATGGGCACCACCGAGGCGAGCAGTCCCGCCAGCGAGATCACGGTCGCGAGCCGGTAGCTCAAGCCCGTCAACCACGCCGCGCGCATGAGTGCGAGGATGCTACGCATGTGCGCCCGCCTTCGCCGCGATGAGTACGCGCTCGATGAGATCAGCGAGCGAGGGCGCCGCACGTTCGAATCGCGCCACCGCGCGCCCGTCGGCACCGATCGCCGCGAGTGCACGGGCCGCCACCTCCGCGCCACCGTCGATCGCACAGCTCCATTCCTCCCAACCGGCTTCCGGGGCCGCGCCGCGACGTCGGAGTTCGAACCCGGCGACGCGTGCGGCCGCGGCCGCCGCCTCACCGTCCTCCGCGCGCAACCACACGCGATACGCATCGCTGCCCGAGCGGTGTCGCAGCGCGGCGGTCGCATCGACGGCGAGCAGACGTCCGCGCTCCAGGACGCCGACCCGGTCGCAGAGGTCCCAAACCTCGTCCGCGTCGTGTGTGGCGAGCAGCACCGTGCAGCCCTCGCGCTGCACCACGGTTTCGCGGAGGAAGCTGCGGAAGTCGCGGGCGGAGATCGGGTCGAGGCTCCGCGTCGGTTCATCGAGCAACAGCACCCGCGGCCGCGCCAGCAGGGCACGCGCGATGAGGAGGCGCTGGCGCATCCCCGACGAGAAGAGTCCGACCATCTTCTCGCCGGTGTCGGAAAGACCGGTGACCCCGAGCACGCGGGTGATCTCCGCGCGCGCGGCGGCGCCGTGCACCCCTTGCAGCGAGGTGTAGAGCCGGAGGTTCTCGTGCGCGGAGAGACGCCAGTACAGCGTGCGCTCGTTGGCGATGACGGGCGCGAGCAGTCGACGCACGGCATCGGGCTCCGTGCGCACATCATGACCCGCGATGGTCGCGTCGCCGGCGTCCGGCAGGATGAGCGTCGAGAGCATCTTGAACAACGTCGTCTTGCCCGCGCCGTTCTGGCCGAGCAGACCGAAGATCTCGCCTTCGTCCACGCTGAAGGAGACGTCGCTCACCGCGGGCGCGGTAGGGCGGGCGAACGGCGCGGCCACCGACTCGCGCCACGTGCGCTGCACGGGGAAGCGCTTGGAGAGTCCTTCGATGGTGATGAGCGTCATGCGACCCCGCCGTGCCACGAGAGGATGGTGTCAGCGATCGTGCGGACGCGGGTGAGCTCGCGCGGCATCTGGAGGCGTCGCACCGGAACGGAGCGCGCGATGGTGGCGGCGCGCTCGAGCATCACCGGCGCGGCGGCGGCCCCGAGCATGCGGCCGATCTTTACGTGCGCGACCACGCTGATCGCCGCGAGCATGGGCGGCAGTGCGGTCCACTGGACCTCGACGCCGTCGGGATGCACGGGGTCGAGCAGATAGAGCGCGACGAGCGGACGCGGGTGTGTGAGGCGGCGCGCCTCGGGGAGATCGGTGACGACCTGTTTGCCCTCATTGGTGCCGAGCGTCTGCGGGGCATCGCCGACCGCGCGGAGCGTGTCCTCCTTGAGGCGCATACTGTGCACACCGGGCCACGCCATCACGCTCGGTGCCCGTGAGCTGTCGGTGTCGCGGGCGAGCAGTTCGACGGGAAGGGTGTCGTCGGTGACGAGGCGTGCGCCGGCTTGCGTGAGTGCCCACGCGAGCGTGGACTTGCCGTACCCCTTGGGCGCGAGGAATCCGATCACGCCGTCGGCGGTCTCGACCGCACTGCCGTGCAACGGCAGCAGGCCGTCGAGATACAGCGCCGTCGCGATCACGCGGCCGGTGAGATGGGAGCGCACGAAGTCCGGCCACGCATCCGCGCGCTGTTCCCACTGCAGTCGCCGTCGGTCCAAGCTGATGTCGAAGACGCCGGTGTCGTCGACGACGATCCGATGCCCTGTGGCGTGCGCGAAGAGGCGCGCGTGCACGCTGCCGTAGATATGGTCGTCTCCGATCGCGGTCTCGTCCTGCATGGGCGCGAGTGCCGGCGTCGTGGTGAACTCCCAGCGCGGCGTCGCGCCGGCGTCGGCCGACGGCAACTCCGGGAACAGGAGTTCCGACGCGAGGCAGGCGCCATACACGGCGTATCGGTGCGAAGCGTGGACCAGCGTCACGTCGACTGGGGAAGGAGATCGGAACGACTGCGCAGCCAGAGTTCGGTCTGCAGGGTGAAGAACACGCGGGCGCCGGTCTCATCGTCGTCGTGCGTAAGCACGTGCTCCCATGCCCGACGCAGGCGCACGGGATCGATCATCCCGATCGACGCGAGCACGGGGTCCGTGAGCAGCGACTCGAGCACGGGCCGGGCGGGACCACGCAACTGGCGCAGGAAATATGCCGACGTGATCCCGGTCCGGTGCGTGCGCGGGGCGATGACCTGCGGCGGGATGAGACCCTCCATCGCCTTGCGCAGAAGGATCTTGGTCTCCTTGCGGTCGGCCCGTTCGCTCCAGGGTCGCTGCGCGGCGAAGCGCACCACGCGGTCGTCGAGGAGAGGCGAGCGCAGGGCGACGCCTTCCTCGAGTGCATACCCGCGCAGCAGCGCAACGACGCGGGTGAAGAACGCGAACCGCAGGAACGCGTGCGTCTCGACGAGCACGCGGTCTCCCCGGGGGGCCACGGGACGCGAGGCGAGTTCGCGCGCCATGACATCGTGTTGCGCGAGGAACTTCGCACGGAACCACATCGGAGGGCGCCGGGTCAGGTAGTCCGGCGCGGCCGGTGCACCGCGAAGCCGGGCGAAGCCGTGGTTCAGTGCGTCCGGCAATGCGGGGCGCACGGCCCACTGCCACAGATCGCGAAGACTCCGTCCGCCGCGTGCGCGCCACTGGGTCGCCAGTTCGAGCCACTGACCACGCGCGAAGAGATCGGCGAGGTAGATGTCGGAGACCTGGAACAACTGGTCACCGCCGACGCCATCGAGGATCACGCGCGAGCCCGCGGCGCGCGCGCGGCGGGAGAGCGCGCGATTCCAATGCTCGTAGCTGTGCGCGAACGGCAAGGCGCGAGCGGCCGCCTCCGCGATCGGATCGCCGATCGTTCCACCGAGCAGCTGGATCTCGTCCACCGGGATCCACGCGGGCGTGACACCCCACGCCGTGGTGACGGTCTCGATGATCTCATCCTCGCGCCCGGGGTCGCCGGGCGGATACGAGATACTCACCGGACGGAGTCGCGTGCGGTCCGCGCCCGACAGCACGAGCGTCGCGGCGCTGCCCACCGCCGACGAATCCCAACCACCGCTCAGTGAGATGGATGTCGGGCCGTCGGGAGCGATGCGTTCGCGCACCGCGTCGATCAACAGCGCGCGCAGCTCCTCCGCCGCAGGACCCAACGGGAGTCGACCCGTCTCCACGCGTGGTGGCGGCGACCAGAACGCTTCGACGCGGGGCGCCGACCGGAGTCTCCCGGTCGCGTCCAACTCGGCGACGACGAGATGACCAGCGGGCAGCTCACGGATCGACCGGAACACGGTCTGTGGGCTGTGGCTCCAGAGACCCGCGGCTACGGTGGTCAGGCTCGCGTAGTCGAGCGCGCGCGGGACGGCGGGGTCGCACAGTAACCCCTCGGCGCGAGAGGCGAGCAGCATCGTGTCATCGACGGTCGCGAACACGAGCGGACGTAGTCCGGCGAAGTCACGCCCCGCGATCACACGTGCGGTGTCACGGTCGTGGAGGACGAACGCGAACTCGCCTTCGAGTCGTGCGATGCCGGCGCTGCCCCACCGCGCGTAGGCCGCGAGAATGAGCGCGGCATCGTTCATCACACTCCCCGTCGGCCGCTCAAGGGACCGCAGCAGGTCGTCGCGGTGGAACAGCGTGGCGTCGGCCGCGACGGTGAGTGCGCCCGCAGTCGCGACGGCGAAGGGTCGCCACGCGAGTTCCCACTGGTGCGCACGGACCCCGAACGCGACCGTGGTCGCGGGGGCCGCCGGATAGGGCACGATGAGCTGCTGCTCCGTTCCCCCGGTCGAGGCCATTGCGCGCAGCATGCGCTCGACGCGACCGGTTGTCTGCGTCCCAGCCAGCAGATCACCACCGATGATCGCCGCGACCGCGCTCATGTCTCGCCCATCACACGCAGGTCATCCACTTCGGTGAAGGTCGCCACGTGCTCGGCGCTGTCGCCGAGTACGACGTCTCCCCACCGCACCCACGCGTGTGCTTGGAACACCCCGCGGTGCCGGCGGACGCCGATGCGGATGCTCACCCCGGTGATGCCATCGGCGAGCAAGAGCTCGCGCAGCGCGAGGCTCTGCACGAGGCAATACGGCCTGAAGAGCCCGCGCTCGGCGGTGCGCATGACGGCGAGGGCGATTTCATTGGCACGACGAGCGTCACCGGTGACCGTCGCAGGGTCAACGGACGCCCGGATCGCGAGTGAGCCGAGCGGCTCTGTGCGTAGCTGTCGCCGCGCGCGTAGGAGTGCGCGCTGCGCTCTCAGAAGGTCTCGCCAGCCGCTGAAGCCAAGCGCGAAGAGTTTAGCGGCCGGGTGCGTCATCACCGCCGGAGGACACCGGGCCAACGAGCAGCCCCTCGGCGAGCAGGCGGGCCAGGAGGTCATCCACGTCCGCTCGAATCACGCCGAGGTCCACGTCGGGGAAGGTGGTGTGCAGGGTGGTGTAGACTTCGTCGTGGGAGCGCGCCCGTGGCAGCAGCTCCCAGATCATCGCGCCGACGTCGTTCAGCCCGAAATAGAGTTCTGTCGCCGGGGCGAAGAGCACGGCGCCCTCTTCGAGCTTCTGAAACACGACACCGGGGTTGGTTCGGGGGAGCGTCACGGCGTTGAGCGGATCGTTGGGAGAGGATGCGTCAGTGCCCGCGTCGCGCGAACGCGACGCGGGCACGTAATCTACCATTGCGCGGCCAGCAGGAATGCCAGCCGTACGACTCAGGACGTCGTCGGGTCGGTGGGGCATCCGAGCGAGATCGGACCGGTCTGGCAACCCGAGATTCCGAAGATCGACGCGCCATCTGACGCCGACGAGAGTCCGAGCTGCGTGAGCTCGCGGAACGAGCCGAACTTCTCGACAAGGGGCTTCTGATACGCCATGTAGTACCTCTGCAGAGGTGACGGGTTCGAGCATGCGCGCCACATGCTCGGGTACCGAGAGTACCGATGACCCGAACAGCAACTTTTAGGCCCCGTTGGTCCTACGCTGTTCAGCAGATGTTCACATGCGCAACCCGCATCTTTCCAATAGGTTAGCGGCTCGTCGGGTTTTTCCTGAGCGCAATCACGTGAATCTGACGCAGTTCTTCGCTGCAACAAACGTCCGAAGGCGTCGCGCGGAAGCAACATATTTGACGACTTGGACGCTGGCGAAGCAACAAACACAGGCCGAAGACGACACGGCCAGCAACACGAGAACGACGCAATGCCCGAACCGCTTGTGTGCGATTCGGGCATTGCGACTACCTGACTTGCACCCGACGAGTAGTCGGGTCGACGACTCAGGAGGTCGTCGGACCGTCTTCAGGGCAACCGATCTCGTACGTCGTCCCGAGCCAGGTCGTCGAGCAACCCGGGGAGCCGATTCCGAAGATCGAGGCGCCGTCCGTAGCGGAGGCGAGCCCGAATCGGGTGAGCTCGCGGAAAGAACCAAGCTTTTCCACGAGCGGCTTCTGATAAGCCACAGTGAACCTCTGCAGAGGTGGTGAGTTCGGGCGCGCGCGCTACGCGTCCGGGTACGTGATGTACCGAAAACGTGTAACGCAACTCTGGTGCCGAAAATCGCCGAATGCTCCGCGGGTCAACTGTTTACTGTAAGTGATTGATAGAAAACAATTTACGTTGTCTACCTCGATTGAGGTAGGCTTGAATCTACCTTACTTGGACCGTGACTGATCCGAGACAAGTGCGACTTCGTTGCGCCGGTGCGACAACGATTGGAACGAACCGGGCGTGCGGGGACCGTAGGGTGCGAGTCTTGCTGTTACCAAGTCGGTGGTCTCATCGCCTCTATACTTTATAGATACGTGCCCACGTTCCCGGCTTTTATGGAAACGTGCCCACCTTTCCCTGTCGGACTTTGACTCAAGAGGTTGATCGGTGACCAGCCCTCGGCTGCTCCGTGTTTTCTCAGCGTTCGTATTCGTCGCGTCGATGCTCGGACTCGGGAGTAGAGCGTCTGCCGCCCAGAGTTTGATGCACGGTTCTCTCGCGGGTGTCGTGCGCGACGCTGCCGGCGCTCCGGTGCGCGACGCCGAGATTCGTGTCACTGATCGTGTGAGCGGCGCCGTTCGCTCGTTGATCACGGCACGAGATGGCGAGTTTCGGTTCGGGCTGCTGGGTCCCGGCGTGTACGAGGTCGCGGTCGAAGCGCTCGGCTATCGTCCCGTACTCTATCTCGGGGTCGCGGTCGCGGCCGGCGATGCGGGTAGCTTGCGCGTGGCGCTCCGTCGTGAAACTCCGCCGGTGTCGAGCGTCGACACGGTCCGTGCTGCCGGGGCGCGGATCGCGCCTCTCGCGTGGTTGCAGGAGCGCGGGTACGGCGAGTTGGCGATCGGCCGTCGGATCGCGACGGACGCGCTCGCGCTCTCTCCGGTCGCCGATGAACGTGGCGTAGAGGGGCTGCCCTGGCGATTCGCCGATGTGATGGTCGACGGTGCGCGTCTCGGGAGTGTGTCGGCACCGAGTGCTCGCGGCGTGGAGACCTTCGCGCTCGCGGTTCCGTCGCGTGCCGTGTCGAACGTCGGCGTCGGTGGGCTCGGGTACGACGTGGAGATGGGTGGCACGGGCGTCGGACTCAACGCCCTTTCGCTGCGAGGAGGAAGCACTCCGAGTCAGCGCAGTGCCGTCTTCGGCGGATCGAGCGACGTCGGTGCGGCGGCCGTCTTCGGTGGTCCGATCCAGCGTGACACTGCGCACGCGTTCTTGGGGGTCGACTATCAACGGAGTGAGGTGGCGCGCCCAGCGTGGTTCCTCGCCGACGACACCGAGGGACTCGCGCTGATCAATATCGCCCGCGATTCATTCGCAACGAATCTCGACGCGTACCGCAACGAAACGCCCCGAATCGAGGAACGCATCAGCGCGTTCGGACGGCTCGACTGGCAGCTCGGCGATCGTTATGCGGTGACGATGCGTGCCGGCGGTACGCGTCTGACAGCGTCGCAGCCTGCGCTGCTCGAGGGGGCGTCGGCGGGGCTTGGGACGAGGCATGAGGCACTCGCCGCGCAGGCGTCCGTCGATGTCGTCACGCGACTCACGCGCCGTTTGACGAGTGAGATCCGTGTCTCCGGCGAGATGGGCGACGTCAGTTCGGAAGGACCGATGCTCGCGTCGACCGGATTCGCTGGTCGCGGCGTTACGCTGGGTGCCAGCACGGCTGAACCGTTCTCCGATCAGCGTGCGACGCCGCGTCTCGGCGCGATGCTGCATTGGGACCTCGGTGCGCACCGTCTGAAGCTGGGTGCGGCGCTCGCCGGCCACCGTTTCGAATCGCAGGGCACCATCGGATCGGGCAGTGACTACCGCTTCGGCGACGCGGCGGACTTCGAACTCGGAGCCGGCGCCTGGCGCGGCATGGCGGCGACGGGTGGAACGGGCAGCTATCGGATGTCCGAGCGCGCGATCTTCATCCAAGATGCGTGGGCGGTCACGCCGGGCTTCGATCTGACGCTCGGTCTGCGATTCGACGCGAACCGAGTGACGCTCTCTGACCTCGAACCGAACGGGGCTTGGCTGCTGCGGTCGGGGCTGGACAACACGGCGGTGCAGGAAACGAGCTCGCGCGTCGCACCGCGAATCGGCTTCCGATGGGAACTGGGGGCGGCGAGGAACTGGTTGCTCGAGGGCGGTGCCGGCGTGTACAACGACCTGCCCGACCGCCGTGATGTGGGCGAGGCCTTGATGCTCGACCGTGGGGTCGATGTCCGTTCGGCGATCGGCACCTTCGCGAACTGGCCCGCGGTCCCGGATTCGGTGACCGCGCCGTCGCGGGGCCAAGCCCTTTCCGTCTTAGGTCCCGGCTATGAGGGACCGCGCACGCGCCGGATGTCGTTCGCCGTTCAGCGCGCGCTCGGCAACTGGACGTCGTATGTGCAGGGTGTGTATCGCCAGACGGACTTCCTCGCACGGCGCCGCGACTTGAACCTGTCGTCGTCGCCCGTGGGGGTCGATCAGTATGGTCGCCCGCTCTACGGAACCTTGCAACAGGTGGGGTCCCTCGTCGCGGCGCTGCCCGCGAGCAATCGTCGATTCTCCGACTTCGACGCGGTCCATGCGATCGAGGTCACCGGCTTCTCGGAGTATCGTGGTGCGACGATCGGCATCGAGCGTGTGACGGCCACCGGCTTCAGTGTCGGTGTGCACTACACGTATTCGCTGACCGAGGACAACCTGGCGGGCGGCGATGCGCCGCTCTCGCCCTTCACCGGCGGGCTCGCGTCCGAGGGCATCGCCGACCTCGACGTGCCGCATCGACTCTTGGCCGCGGCAGAATGGAGCGTCGCTCCCTCGGGTGCCGTGCGGTTCGGTGTCATCTATCGTCTGCGTTCCGGTACGCCGTTCACTCCGGGATTCCGCGACGGGGTCGACGTCGACGGTGATGGCGTCGCAGGGAACGATGTGGCGTTCGTCGATCCGGCGGTGCCTGGGATGGACGCGCTCCTGGTCTCACACAGCTGCTTGCAGCGTTCAAGCGGAACATTCGCGCTGCGCAACGACTGTCGCGGCGAGATGGTCCACCGCCTCGATCTTCGTGCCTCGTTCCGGCTGCGTACGTTCTCGAGCGGGCCGCTCGACCTGGTACTGGACGCCATGAACGTGATCCCCGGGACGGAGGGGCGGATCGACCGTGCCCTGTATCTCGTGGACCGGACCGGCGTGTTGACGACGAACCCGGGCACCGGTGTGACGTCGGTGCCGCTGGTGGTGAACCCGAACTTCGGCGAGCTGCTCTCGGATCGCGCGCCGGGGATGCTCTTCCGCGTGGGCCTGAGGATCGGACGATGACGATGAAGCGTTTGGTGCTGACCGTCGCCGCGGTATTGGCGACGGCCGGATGCGAGAACGGCGGTGCGACGCGCACGCTGGGTGTGGCCGCGACCGGGGTGGTGCGCGGTCGGGTGTACTTCGACCTCAACGGCTCACGTACGCTCGATGCCGAGGACGTGTTCTTCGGTGGCGCTCGGATCCGCGTGATGTCGGCTGCGGGTGGCGACACGCTGTTCCGTGCGACGACGAGCGATGACGGGCTCTTCTTGATCAGCGGTGTCCCGGTCGGGAGCTACTCCGTGGTCATCGATCCGACGAGCGGTGCGGACAGCGCCGAGGCGGTCGACGCCGCCCCTCGGAGCATCACGCTGCTACCGGGTGATTCGGCGGACTATGTCGCGTCGCTCTCGTACCCGAGCCGCACCACGGCAGAGGCGCGCGCGCTCGCCCCGGGCAGCACCGTGTTCATCCGGGCGATCGCACTCCACGCGCGGACGATCTTCAGCGACACCACACTGCACGTGATCGACACGGCGGGAACGATCCGCGTGACTCGCTTGCAACCGAGCGCGGTCGCGATAGCCGCGGGCGACAGTCTGGTGTTGCGCGGCCGCGTGGGTGAACGGCTCGGCCAGCGGGTCCTCGACGGGGCGGCGGTCTACGCGGTCGCGCCGACCCTGATCCCGTCAGCACCGACCATTACGACGCAGCAGGCCGCGACCGGCGGCACGGCCGGGGCTCTCGACGCCGCGCTGGTCCGCATCCTGAACGCACAAGTCGTCGATACCTCAACCGTCGCAGGCCAGTTCCAGATGACGATGAACGACGGTTCGGGGGCCGTGGTGGTGATTCTCGATCGCGCGGCGGATCTCGGCTTCCGCGCGCCTTTGCCGCCGGGAGTGTACCTCCCCACTCGGCGCTTCGACGTCGGCGGCATCCTGGTGCCGACCGGCACCGGGGCGTGGCGTCTCAAGCCGCGATCGTCGCTCGATCTGACCGCGCGTTGAGTACGAGCGCACGTTCGAAGGTCCGGCACTTCTTCACGGTCGACGTCGAGGAGTACTTCCAGGTCGTCGCGTTGTCACCGTACGCACCGATGTCGACTTGGGAGTCGTTCGAGAGTCGGGTGGAGCGGTCGATCGACGAACTGCTCGCGCTCATGGCTCGACACGGTGCGGTCGGGACGTTCTTCACGGTGGGCTGGGTCGCGGAGCGTCATCCCGCGATGGTGAAGCGCATCGCAGCGGCGGGACATGAACTCGCGTCGCATACGTACGACCACGTGCGGATCACGCACCAGACGCGCGACGCGTTCCGCGAGTCGATTCGACGCACGAAGGGCATCCTCGAGTCGATCACTGGGGAGCGTGTGCTCGGGTTCCGTGCGCCGAGTTTCTCCATCGTGCGCGGCGAGGAGTGGGCGCTGGACCTGTTGATCGAGGAGGGTCACGAGTATGACTCCTCGCTCTTCCCGGTGGTCCGCCGCGGCTACGGTTATGCGGGCGGTGCGCGCGATCCGTACTGGATCGAGCGACCGTCGGGGCGGATCGCAGAGTATCCGCCGGCAACGCTGCGACTGGCGGGCGCGACGTTGCCGGCTGCGGGCGGTGCCTACTTCCGCATCCTGCCGCCCGCGCTGGTCCACGCAGCGCTACGCTCATCCGACGACCGCGGTGCACCCGGTACCTTCTACATCCACCCGTGGGAGTGGGATCCGGGACAACCCGTGCTGGATGTCCCGCTGCTCACGCGCATCCGCCACTACGCCGGTCAGGCCGGCGTGCTGGGGCGGATCGATCGCCTGTTAGGGGCGTTCGCGTGGACGACGATCGCGGCGTATCACGGCGACTCGACGCGGCGTAGCCAGATCTCGCGCCAGTAGGTATTGGACGCGCGCGGGCAGCCGAGCCGTCGGTCCGTGCACTCGGCGCGGCAATAGACGTTCTCGAGTTGGATGCAGGGATTCTTCATGGGCACCATCTTGCCCGTCTTCTCGTCGATGAGCTTGTCGACGCGCATCTGCACGCGGTAGCGATGCCCGGAGTACTTGCGCATCTCCATGTCGTAGCGCATGCCGCGGTTCTTGCCGTCCGGGGTGATGGTGGCGTCGATCTCGTCGCCGGAGCGGACTTCGACGAGTTCGCCCACTTGCAGGTTCAGGATCTCCGTGGGCGTCTTATCACCCGGCTTGACCTGTGCCTTCACTTCGGGGAACGGCTTGCCACCCACGAGGCTCTGGAACGCATTGTACGCCTTGATCTTGACGGAATAGCCAGGGCCGAAGGCCACGAACTTCCGATACGTCGCGGCGATGAGGATCTTCGTCATGTGCCAGGCGCTGTGGTTGCCTGACGTCACATCGCGCACATACTGACGCAGGTCCCACCACGGCAGCAGCTCGGTCGCGTCGTAGAGTGCGGTCGTCTGACAGACCCATGTCGGGTCGTCGGACGTCTCGCTCCCTCGGGCGCGCGCACGAATCTGCACCAACTCCTCGCTAATGACGCCGGCCGCTGCGGCGGCGGGCCATGCGGGTGCCGCGGACTCTGCCGAGTCCGCGCGACGTAGCCAGGCCTCCTTCCAGAAGAAGACGCAGTCCGCCTGGCAGCCGCCATGTTGGGCGCCATCGCAGCGTCCGCCCTCAAGGTGCACGGCGGCGTGCATGCGTCGGCCGCCTGTCTTCTTGATGTTGTCACACGTCTTGTGCGCCACCTTCGCCACTTGCATGCGACGACCGCAAAAGGCGAGCATTTCCGGCTGGAACGGGAGTCGCTCGAGGCAAGCGTTCTCGTCGAGGGTCGAGAGGATCTCTTCTTTCGATCGGACGATGACCCAGTCACCGGCGCGGAGGCCGAGGGGTGGTCTGGAATCGGGCACGCGGTCGCTCACAGGATGGACGTCGGTATCAGAGTGGTGCAGGTGCGGACAGACTCACCACGCGTTCGGCGCGATCGGTCTGGCGGCGCAAGAGGCCGACCGCCTCGAGGTCCGTCGCGGCATCGGCGAGCACGGCGAACGGCAGTTCGGCGCGTTCGGCGATGCCGAGCACGGACTCACGGCCGTCGGACTGATTCAACATCCACAACAGGGCGAGCTGTCGCTCGGGGATGTGTTGGTGACCGCCGGTCGTGCGATAGAGTCCTCGCCGTCCGAGCTGCGGTTCACCGTAGGGCGCGAGATTCACGTATGTCGCATCGCGCTCGAGCACGTCGAGGATCCGCAGCACCGTGAGCCACGACTCGCCGAGTTGTGCGGCGGTCACCAACGTCGCGTCGTCGGCGGAGGTGTGGTACTCGGGGAACGCGCCATTGGGCGTCCGTGTGAGACGTCCCATCGGCAGGTCGATGCCCGGGGAGCCGAACTGCCGTTCATCATAGCCCCACGGCGAGAACGGGAGTCTCGTCGCCGCCGCATCCGTCGCGTGGACCACATGCCATGCGGCGCGGTCGATCGGGCGAGTGCCCTCGCGCGTGAGCTTGTAGTGGAAGCGTCCGGGGCCGCCGAGGAGCGAGAGGACGAGTCCGTGGCGGATCCGCGGCAGGACGTCGCGGCGATGGGCGAGCCAGGTGATCGAGCCGATGGTGGCCGGCGCGAACACGATCCGGTAGGTATAGCGGGTCCGCCGCGTCCGCAGATGCTGGCCGACCCACGTCGCGACGAGCACGCCTGACAAGTTGTCGTTCGCGAGCGCCGGATGACAATCATGTGCGAACAGCAGGACTTCGTCGTCGGTCGCACCAGGGATGACGGCTTCCGCGAGCGTGAGATGTCCGGGCGCGAGTCTCGAGCGGATGACCACACGGAACGGACCAGTCCCAAGCGACTCGCGGACGCGATGGCTCAGGCAGAACCCCCACGACGGCGCATAGTACGCTGTCCGATACGGGATCAGATCAGGCTGGTCGGGCAGCGAATGCAGATGCGGCTCCAGCTCATCGCGCGAGTAGGTGGCATCCACCGGTGTCGAGTAGCCCACGACGTGCAGCGCGGACGCGTGGAAATCGACCAGACGTCGTCCCGACATGTCGGCGATGTACGCGTCCTCGATGTGCCACTCATCGGGGACGGTCCAGTCGAAGACCGCGGTCCCGCTGGGAATCTCGCTGGTGGTCAGCGGGAGCCGCATGTGCAGCGCGGCGAGGGTCTGACGCACCCCGTCGCCGGTGATGCTGCGCGGCAGCGGCAGCAACTCGCGCAACAGCTCGTGCATGGCATTGCCGGCGGCGGTCGCGGCGGCGGCGGTCTCCGTATCGACGATCGCGGTGTTGCGGTCGTTGATCCCGGTCATCGACGCGAGCTGAAGGCGAAGCGGACGGCCCCGCTGAGGTCATGCCACAACTCGGCGCGCTTCCAGAAGCACCGCCGGGCCAGATACAGCAGCAGCTGCACGCGTTCTCCGAGCGGCATCGGCGCCGTGAGTCCGACGCGCAGCCAGCCGAATTGATGTTTCCATTCCTGGAACAGTGTGCGTGCCGTCACCTTCGGGTAGTGGTGTCGGATGCGCTCGGCCTCGGGCTGCAGGCAGGTGCTGGTCTCGATGTCCATGCGCCGGAAGTACAGCGGCTCGTCGACGAGGACGAACCGTCCGAGCAGCGCGAGGTGTCCCATAAGCACGAGATCGGCGTTCATGTACGCCGGGACGAAGCGGGTGCGCCTAAGAGCGCTTACGCGGATCAGACCGTTGAACGCATTGTTGAGTGCGCTCAACGCGAACCACTGCGACAATCGGTCGAGTGGGCTGTCCCCTAGGATGGTCAGGTCGTGGTGGTACTCCTCGGTGTGTTCCAGGTCGACATGGAACAACCGCGTCCGAGGCGCCGCGAGCACGGCACCGGGATCGGTGTCGATCGCGGCGACGCACTTCTCGATCATCGTCGGATGCACCCAGTCGCTCGCCGACGCCCACTTGAGGAACTCGCCGCGGGCTTCCTGCGCGACGAAGCTGTAGTTCCCGTTGGCGCCGAGGTTCGTGAGTTGGCGGACGACGCGGATGCGCGGGTCCTCAGCCGCGAGGCGCGCGATGATCTGCGGCGTGTCGTCGGTCGATCCGTTGTCGCTGATGAGGATCTCGAGGTCGCGGTACGTCTGCGACATCAGCGAGCGGAGCGCGAACTCCAGCGTAGCGGCACCGTTGTAGACGGGCACACCGATGGTGACACGCGGCGCGCGCGTGCTCCGCGACACCGTGAGCGGTGTCGCGTCCGGCGTCGACGCAGCGGGCTTAGACGAGACGGAGTTTGCGTGCATGGAAGGCTTCCGCGTACCCATCCGTCGCACCACACTCGATTCCGCGCAGTCGCATGAGTCCCATGAACGTCTCGTCGGTGAACCAGCGCTTGGAGCGCTGCGTGGCGAACACCGCCTGCAGATGCCGGACCTTCCGCTTCGCGATCGCCGTCGGCAGCGGCACGAACGCGTTCGGGACGGCGAGGTCGCCATCCCACTTCGGGATCTCGTACTCGAGCACCACTTGGTCGCGGTAGGTGTTCCACGCGAGGTCCGACAACAGGCGATGGTCCTGATGCCGATCGTGACGGAAGTGCGTGAAGACGACGTCGGGCTCGTCCCCGCTGCGACGATGGGCCTCGATGAACTCCTTCACCGCCGCGCCGTCGAACGGCAGGAACCCATCCCGGAACGCGCCAAGGGTGACCTCGGCCCGCTGCGCCCCCTTGAGGAAGCGCGCGGCGCCGCGCCGCGCTTCGGTCGCACGCGCACCGGCCGCCGTGAGCACCACCCAACGGACTTCGAGCTTGATCCCCTGCGCCTGCAGGGCGAGCAGCGTACCGCCGCACCCGATCTCGATGTCATCGGAGTGCGCCCCGAGACAGGTGACGCGGAGCGCGCGTCGTCCGGGCGGACGGAGGGCGAGCGGGAGCATCGCCTACTTGCCCCACGCGTGGTCGGGGCGCTTCCAGACTTCCCACGGGGCCTTGCCGCGCGCGAAGAGGTCGTCGAGTCCCTGCTTGTCCTTGAACGTGTCCATGCCGCGCCAGAAGCCGTCGTACTTGTAGGCGGCGAGTTTGCCGGCCTGGATCAGGCGCTCGAACGGTTCGAGGACGAGTTCCTCACCAGGCTTGATGTAGTCGAAGATCGCCTTGTTGAAGATGAAGTACCCGGCGTTCACGAGCAGTCCTGAGCCGTGGATGTCGGTGATCGCCTTCACGTGGCCATCGGGTGCGAGCGACACGAAGTGGAAGCTCAACGACGGCTGCGCGCAGAGGAAGCTGCCGACGGAATTGGATGCCTCGTAGTGCGCGAGCATGTCGGGCAGGTGCAGATCGCTAAGCCCGTCGCTGTAGTTCGCGAGGAACGTCTCCTCACCGGCGAGATGCTCGCGCACCATCGTGAGGCGCTCCCCGAGATTACTGTGGAGCCCCGTGTCGACGAACGTGATGCGCCAGTCGTCGATGTCGCTCTTGAGGAGTTCGACGTGTTTGCCGTGGCCCGTGAGGACGAAGTCATTGGAGAGCGTCTCCTGGTAGTTCAGGAAATACTCCTTGATCGCGTCCGCGCGGTGCCCGAGACACAGGATGAAGTCCTTGTGTCCGTAGTGCGCGTAGTACTTCATCAGATGCCACAGCACCGGCCGATAGCCGATGGGGACCATCGGCTTCGGCACGGTCTCGGAGTACTCACGGAGCCGGAGTCCCAACCCGCCGCAGAAGAGCACGACTTTCATCGCAGGCCCCGGTCAGCGCAGCGCTGCGGCGCGACGCAGCGAGTCGTCGATATCCCCCGCCGACTGCAGCGCACGGATGCGCTTGATGCGGAGGTAATCGTCACCGAGGAACGCGTCCTTGGTCAGCCCGTAGGTGCGGTAGGCGTCGAGCAGCTGCTCCATGCCCGTGCGGACCGTCCACTGCGGCTGGAACGCCGGGAGCTCGCGTGCGATCGTGTCGCAGCTCACGCGATAGCAGCGCGGGTCCGGCCCGCCGCCTTCGGCGTAGCGGATCTGGCTCGTGGGGATGAGCTCGCGCACCATGTCGGCGAGATCGCGGATCTGATAGTTCTCCGCGGTTCGGCCGACGTTGTACGCCTTGTTGCGGACCAGGTCCGCCGGCGCGTTGAGGACGGCGAGGAACGCGCGACCGATATCCTCGATATGGACCAACGGACGCCACGGTGTGCCGTCGGACTGGATGAACACATCGCCCGTGGTGAACGCGAAGCCGAGGAGGTTGTTGACCACGAGATCCGCGCGTAGCCGCGGGGAGAACCCATACGCGGTCGCGTTGCGGAGATACGTCGGGCAGAAGTCCTTGTCGGCGAGCGGCGCGACATCGCGCTCGGTCAGCACCTTCGACTCACCGTACGGGGTCACCGGGTTGAACGCCGCCGACTCGTCGAGCAGGCTGAGTCCGTCAGAGAGGCCGTACAGGCTGCAGCTCGACGCGAAGAGATAGCGGCCGACACCGGCCGCCTTCGCGGCCTTCGCGAGGCGCACCGACGCGAGATGGTTGATGTCGTACGTGACCTGCGCATTCAGGTTGCCGAGCGGGTCGTTGGAGAGCGCGGCGAGATGTACGACCGCGTCGAATCCTTCGAGGTCCGCGGCCTCGACGTCACGGAGGTCCTTCCGGATGGAAGGGACGGACGTCGGCGCCGGTCCGAGCAGGCAATGTTCGAAGAAGCCGAGGTCGAAACCCGTGACGTCGTGGCCGGCGTCGAGGAACTGCTGCGTCATGACCGACCCGATGTAGCCGGTGTGACCAGTGATGAGGACCTTCATAGTCGGACTCCGAAGCGGTGGGAGGTCGGGTCGAGGCGTCGGCGGGTCATTCGTAGATCGTCGTTTCCGGGATCGGGACGACGAACTTGCCGCCCCATTCACGGATGAAGGCCAGCTGCTTCATGATCTCATCCTTGAGATTCCACGGCAGGATGAAGACGTAGTCCGGGCGTGCCGCGCGGAGCGCCTCAGGCTCGAAGATCGGGATGTGGGTCCCCGGAAGGAACCGGCCGTGCTTGTACGGGTTGCGATCGACCGTGAAGTCGATGAAGTCAGTGCGGATACCACAGTAGTTGAGCAGCGTGTTGCCCTTGCCCGGCGCGCCGTACCCGACCACACGCTTCCCCTCACGCTTCGCATGGATGAGGAAGTCGAGGATCTTGCGCTTCGTTTCCTTCACTTGCTCGTCGAACGTCGTGTAATACTGCGGTGTGAAGACGCCGGCGGCGAGTTCGCGTGCCGCCAAGGCCCGCGCGCGCTCCGTCACCGGCTTGCTCGTGTCCTCGGCGTGGCGTGCGTAGATGCGCAGGGAGCCGCCGTGCGTCGGGAGTTCTTCCACGTCGAACAGCGTCAGACCGTGCGCTGCGAAGATCTTCTCCGCCGTGAGCCACGAGAAGTACGAGTAGTGCTCGTGGTAGATCGTGTCGAATTGGTTCTCAGCGACGAGCTTCATGAGGTGCGGGAACTCGATCGTGATCACGCCGGTCGGCTTGAGCACGATCTTCATCCCCCCCACGAAATCGTTCAGGTCCGGGACCTGCGCCAGGACATTGTTGCCAAGGAGCAGGTCTGCCATGCGGCCCTGCTTCACGAGCTCACGGGCGGTCTCGACGCCGAAGAACTTCACCAACGTGGGCACGCCTTTCTCCTCGGCGACCTTCGCGACGTTCGCGGCGGGTTCGATGCCGAGGGCCGGGATGCCCTGCTTCACGAAGTACTGGAGCAAATAGCCATCATTACTCGCAACTTCCATCACTTGGCTCGAGCCGTTGAGGCCCAGGGTGGCGATCATCTGGTCGGTATAGCGGCGCGCATGATCCAGCCAGCTGTCGGAGTACGACGAGAAGTACGCGTATTCGGTGAAGATCTCCTCGCCGCCGACGTAGGCCTCAAGCTGTACCAGGTAGCAGCTGCCGCAGACGCGGGTGGTGAGCGGGTAGAACGACTCGCGCGCGTTCACCTGATCCGCCGCAAGGAAGCTCTCGCAGAGCGGCGACATCCCGAGGTCGACCATGACCTGAGAGAGCGGGGCGGAGCAGAACCGGCAGGGGATGACGGGGGCTGAGGTCGCAGCAGAAGATTTCACGGACGGCGTGCTCCGACGCAAAACCGAATGGGAACCGAAGAGGATGTCGGCGCGGAATCATGCGGCGACCGTGGACAAGTGAAGCAAAGTGCAAAGATGGTGCCGAACCGGACTCGCGCTTTGAACGACCGCGGATGATGTGGCGTGGAGTCCACAGCGAGACGATTTGTCACCCCCGGCCGCCGGACCGCACCCGCTTCAGCCACGCGACGATCTCCCTGAGTCGTGCACCGTGGATGAGGAACGTGGCGGCGGCGAAGGCCGACGCGCCGATCGCAATGGACATGATCAGTCGGGTCCACGGCTGCCAATCGGCGGCGAGATAGTGCTGGAACGAGAGGATCGTCGCGGCCATGATCAGAGAGCCGTCGAGTCCCATGCGCAGCGCGCGGAGATACGTCCAGACACTGAGATCGAGCACCCTCCGCACGCGGCTGAAGGTCACGAGCGAGAAACTCGGATGCACGATCAGCCACGCGGACGCGATGCCGACGGGCCCCCACGCGCTGCCGATGATGAACCCGATGATGATGACGATCGCGAGCACGATCGACGTCCACATCGCGAACCGGGTCTCACGGGTCGCGTTGAGAACGTGGCCGAAGAGCATGGAGACCGATCGCGCGCCGGCATAGACCGCCAGCAATGCCAGCGGTGCGACGGCGCCCACCCACTTGGGGCCGAGGGCGACGGCGACCAAATCGGCGCTCACGAGCGCGAGCCCGACGGCCGCGGGGAACGTGATCACACACAAGGCTTCGGAGAGCAAAAGAAAATACCTTCGGAGCGACGGCCGGTCGTTCTGGACGGCGCTGAAGAGGGCAGGAGTCACGTCGGCGAGGACCATCGTGACCTTCTCGATCGGACTCGTCGCGAGGGTCCAGGCCATTCCGTAGTCGCCGACGGCGGACATCGGGAGCCGACGCCCGGCGACCGCGAAGTCGCCGTCCTGATACGCGATCCAGGCGAGCCGCCCGAACAGGACGTCGCGACTGAAGTGCAGCACGGACTCGATGCCCTTCGCCCGCGGCCACACAATCGGAACCCGACGATAGGACAACGTCATCGCCGTGGTGATGCAAGCGCCGATGACGTTCCCGACGGCGAGTGCCCAGTAGCGCATGCCGAGCAGTGCCCCGGCGAGCGTGATGCAGGGGACGATCAACCCGCGCGTCACATCGACCATCGCGATGGTGCGGTACTGGAGTTCGCGCCGGAGCAGAGCGGCGGGCACGGTCTGCAGCGAGTGGATCAGGAAGGTCAGACCCACGAGCATGAGGACCGGCGGGAGCTCCGGCGCTCGGAAGAACAGGCCCAGCGGATAGGCCATCAGGGCCGTGAGCAGCGTGCCACCGATGCCGAGCATCACGCTGAATCCGTTCAACTGCGCCAGCGACTCGGACTCCAACTCGCGCATCGTGATGACCGCGGTGCCGATGCCGAACTCGCTCAGGATCATGACGAGTCCGACGAACACGCTCGCAGTCGTCAGCAGCCCGATATCGGAGGGCACGAGGATGCGCGCCACCAGCACGGTCCCCACCCACGCGAAGATCTGCGTCGACCACTTCGCTGCACTTGCCCACGCGACGCCCCGCAGTGCACTCCGGTCGAGTGACTCGCGCGTGCTCGGTGCTGTTCCAGCGGTGTCGGACATGAAGTGTGCAGGGGTGGATCAGGTGGTTCGCTTTGCGCAGATGGAGATGGGTCGGTATGATGCGACCGATGACGCTCCATCACTGCTTCGAGACGATTGGCCGTCCCCAGTCGCCACGCCGGGTCGGCGGGGGGATCGGATGACGGACGTAACGGTGGTTGGCGGCGGGGCCGTCGGCTTGGCGACTGCCCTCGCCTTGGCGGAAGTCCACGGCCGCCACGTCACGCTCCTGGAGGCCGAGGATCGGCTAGCAGCGCATCAAACGGGCCACAACTCCGGCGTGATCCACGCCGGGGTGTACTACAAGCCCGGATCGCTCAAGGCGCAGCTGTGCCGGCAGGGCCTCGAGGCCATGTACCAGTTTTGTGCCGAGGAGGGCGTGCCACACCGGCGGTGCGGGAAGGTGGTGGTCGCGACGACGACGGCCGAGCTTCCGCGGCTGGAGGCACTGGCTGAACGCTCACGCGCCAACGGCCTTGCATTCCAGCGTCTCGACGCCGCCGGGATCCGGGAGCGAGAGCCGGAGGTCGCGGGGATCCAGGGGCTCTGGGTCGAGGAGACGGGCGTCGCGGATTACGTCGAGGTGGCCAAGGCGATGGGCCGCCGTCTCGAGCGCGCCGGCGGCGAGGTGCGACTCGGGCACCGGGTCACGGCCATTCGTCGGGACGGGCGATCGATCGTCACGGAGACAACGCGCGGTGAGGTGCGGAGCGAACGGCTCGTCAACTGCGCCGGGCTGCAATGTGACCGGGTCGCACGTCTCGCGGGCCTCGACCCCAGTGTGCGCATCGTGCCGTTCCGCGGCGAGTACTACACCCTCCGTCCCGAGCGCGCGCACCTCGTGCGCGGGCTCATCTATCCCGTCCCTGATCCCAACCTGACGTTCCTCGGGGTGCACTTCACCCGCGGCGTCGACGGCGTCGTCGAAGCGGGGCCGAATGCTGTCCTCGCACTCAAGCGCGAGGGGTATCGCTGGAGCGATATCTCGCCCCGCGATATCGCCGATTGGGCGACCTTCCCGGGCTTCTGGCGGATGAGCCGCGCGCAGTGGCGGAACGGTCTCTCTGAGGCGCGGCGCTCGTTGAGCCGGGCCCGCTTCCTCGACTCGCTTCGCGTGCTCCTTCCCGGACTCACCGACGGGGACATCGCGCCCGGTGGGAGTGGCGTGCGTGCGCAAGCGGTCGATCGCAACGGCAAGCTGTTGGACGACTTCCACGTGCAGGAGTCGCCCGGGATGGTCCACGTCCTCAACGCGCCCTCGCCGGCCGCAACGGCCTCGCTCGCCATCGGCCGGTGGGTGGCCGATCGTGCCATGGCGAACGCGCTCTCCTGACCACGCCGCCCGTGCGCGTGTCAGGGCCCGCGCACGGACTCCCTGAGCCCGTGCGTCGACTCGACGTCGCACTCGCGCCGTTGGCCGTGTTCGCCATCCTGGTCACGACCGCGGTCCCCGCCGAGATCCGCGGTGATGTGGGGTGGAGCCTGCGGCTGAGCGGCCTCGACCTCCTGCAGAACGTCCTGCTCTATGCGCCGCTCGGTGTCGCACTCGCTTCGCGGCGCCTGTCGATCGTGGGAGCGATCGCATTCGTGTTCTCGTTCGCGATCGAGATCACGCAGATGTGGGGCATTGGTCGTTTCGCCTCGCCGTGGGACCTTCTCACCAACACCGGAGGCGCGCTCCTCGGCGCCTGGTGGGCATCGCGCCAGGGCGCGGCCGCGGACCTCGGCGTGGTCTGCCTGCGCGCGACGCCCGCCCGCCTCGTGACGCTCGCCGGGAGCGGAGTAGTTGTACTCGCCCTGTGGTGGCGACCGGCGTTGGATCCCGGCCTCGACCTCTGGGATGCGAGTTACCCGGGTTGGCTCGGGAACGAGCGCACGGGCGATCGGCCATGGAGCGGTCGCTACGACGCGCTGGAACTCGTGGGGCGGGCCCTGTCGCCGGCCGACGTCGCGGCGCTCCACGCGTCGCCGAGCACCTGGTCCGACTCCGCCGTGCGATACACACTGGCAGCGCCGTTCGAGCTACGACGCGCCCCAGCCGTCCGACTCCCCGATGACGCCGTGCGTGCCTTCGTCCGCTCGGCGATGCTCGGCGATGCGTTCAGCATCGTGGCGCGGATCACACCGCATGATCTGTCCCTGTTCGGTCCTGCCCGCATCGTCAGCATCTCCACGGACACGCTCTACCGCAATGTCGACCTCGGACAGGACGGCTCATTGCTCGTGCTTCGGGTGCGCACCCGGGTGTCAGGGACGAACGCGCAGGACCTCCGCGTGAACACCCGCGCGGTGTTGCGCGAAAGGCGATCGGTCGATGTCGTCGCCACGTACGATGGGCGGATCGGACGCATCTTCGTGGACGGTCGCCTTGCTGCGCGTACCGATTTCGAAGCGGCCGGCTGCGCGTCCCGTGCGCTCTGCGACTGGGCGGCGCCGGCGGCATGGGGCCTGCTCGGCGTTGTCGGCGCCCTCCTCGCACTCGCAGTCGGGCTCGCGATCTGGCCCGCGACGGTCCTCCCGTGGCGACTGCCCCTCGCGCTGAGTGGGGCGGGTATCTCGGTCGCCGCGGTACTTGGGTCGCCGGTGCGCCACATCGTCGTTGGGACCCACGGGTGGTTGCCGGTGATCGCGTTCATCGCGGCAGGCGTGGTGTGGTTCGCACACGCGCGCGCGGTGCGCGTTCAGCTCCTCGGGCGGGCGATCAGTCGCTGGTAGAGTTCGAGGTGTCGCGTGACCCAGGCGTCGGCGGACGACTCCGTCTGTAGCCGCGCGCGCAGTGCGGCGGCGCGCACGGCGGCGGCCTGTGGATCGGCCAAGACAACATCGACGGCCGCTGCGAGCGCGGCGGGATCGTCGGCCGGCACAAGGTGGCCACCGTCGCCGAGGAGATCCGGGACACCACCGACACGCGTGGCCACGATCGGGATGCCGGCGAGTCCGGCTTCGAGTAACACCATGGGCGTGCCTTCGGTGAGCGAACTCAGCCCGAGGACATCGAAGGCCGGCAGGAATCGCGCGGCGTCGGGCAACGCGCCGACGACACGCACGCGCGCGGCGAGCCCCAAGGACTCCGCCCGCTGGCGGCACGCGTCGCGCTCGGGGCCGTCCCCGATGAAGCACAGGGTCACGTCGGCGGCGCGAGTACGGGCGAACGCCTCGATCATGGCGATCGGTGCCTTCTCATGGCTCATCCGACCGACCCAGCCCACGGTGCGACCATCGGTCGGGAGCGAGAGTGCAGCGCGCGCCTCGGCGCGGTCGAACGGGCGAGACGCCCCGCTGATGGCGTTGGGGATGAGGACGATGCGCTCGCGCGGGACGCCGACGGACGTCAAGGTCTCGACGAGCGGTTTGGACACCGCGACGACGGCATCGAAGCGCCGCAGGGCGCGCAACTGCAGCCACTCGTTCAACCGGCCTTTGAGGCCACCGGTCCGCGTAAAGCCGTGGACGGTGGAGACGGTCCCCATGCCGGATCGCCGTGCATGGCCACCATGCACCAGATCGGGGCGATAGCCATGGGTGTGGACCACCTGCACGCCATGGCGTTCGAGCAACGATCGCACCTGCCGTCGCTCACCGAGGTAATCGCGCGCGCCGACCTCCAGTACTTCGACGCGTACCCCGGCCGCCGCCAGCGGCGCGATCCATGCAGGAGTGGGGATACCTGGTTCGAGCACCGCGATCAGCACCACGTCGGCGTCTCGGGCGGCCAACGCTGCCGTTAACCCGGACACCACGCGTTCGAGTCCACCGAAGGGGCCAGGTGCAGTGATGTGGGCGATGGTCGGGCGCATATTCCCCAAGATAAGCGGTCTCCGTTACGCGGTTCCGATTGCGGTTCCCTATCATCCAGCACGGTCGACGGGTCACGACCCCCTCGCGGGGACACTAGATTGCCTTCCGATGAGCATCCGAGTCGAACCCTTCGCCGGGACCGCTGCTGAGTGGGACACGTTCGGCGCCGCACAACGCGGCTGGACCGCGTTCCATCGTCACGCGTGGCATAGACACATCCAACGGGTGTTCGGTCACGAGGTGATGGCGCTCTGCGCGCGGACGAGCGACGGCGCGCTCGCCGGGCTGCTCACCCTCGTGCGCGTGAAGAGTCCCATCTTCGGACATTTCCTCGTGTCGCTGCCGTTCGTGAGTTACGGCGGACCGATCGGCACGGATGACGCCGTCCGTGCGCTCACGGCGACGGCCCTCGAGCGACTGACGGCGGACCGCGCGGACCTGCTGGAACTGCGCAGCGCGTGCGAGTTGCCGATCGATCTCACGGCATCACATCGCAAGATCACGGTGGTGTTGCCGATCAAGTCGAACGACCCCGAGGTGGTGTTCAAGGGCTTCACGTCGAAGCTGCGGAGTCAGGTGCGTCGCCCGGCCAAGTCGGGTGTGGAAGTGCGGATGGGGCCGGATCAGGCGGAACCGTTCCATCGGGTCTTCTCGCGGCACATGCGCGACCTCGGCACGCCGACGTTGCCGCTCTCGTGGTTCACCTCGCTGCGTGACGCCTTCGGTGATGATGTCTGGTTCGCCTGTGCCTGGTTGAACGGCGAACCTATCGCGTGCGGCGCGGGCTTCCGATGGACGGGGGAGTTCGAGATCACGTGGGCGTCCGCGCTCCGTGAGCATGGATCGACATCGGCGAACATGGGCGTGTATTGGGCGCTCATCGAGCGGGCATCGCGTGAAGGGCTCACGCGGTTCAACTTCGGCCGCTGCACGCCTGACAGTCCGACGCATCGCTTCAAGTCCCAGTGGGGTGCGCTCGACGAGCCGCTCTACTGGTATGCGAAGGCGGCCTCGGCCACCGCGTCGATGCCCAAGCAGGACTCGGCGAAGTTCGCACTCGCGACGCGCGTGTGGCAGAAGCTCCCGGTCTCGGTCACCAACGCGCTCGGGCCGCGGCTCGTGCGCTACATCCCCTGAGCGCGTTGCGTCGGCTACCGCCGGTCTACTCGCCGCTCTCGTTCGCGGCGGTGCGTGCGGCGTGGGGCGGAGCGGATGTGCGCGCGCCGCTCACCACGGCCTTGCAGGCGAGGTTCCCCGGACGTGGTGTCGTGTTGACCGACAGCGGCACGAGTGCGCTCGCCGTCGCTCTGCGTATCGCCTCGCGGTCGCGTCAGGGGCGGCTCTGCGCCCTCCCGGCGTACGGGTGCTATGACCTCATCAGTGCCGCACTCGCAGCCGGTGTCCGCGTCGAGTTGTACGACGTCGATCCGCGCACGCTGCAGCCCGACCTTCCGTCGCTCACGCGCGCCGTGAGTCGAGGGATCGCTGCCGTGGTGGTGGTGCACCACTGCGGAGTGCCGGCCGCACTGGCTCCCGTGCGCGAGGTGATCCGTGACCAGGACGCACTGCTCATCGAGGACGCTGCGCAAGGCGCCGGAGGTGTCGCTGACGGTGTCGCTCTCGGCGGCGCGGGCGACCTGGGGGTGTTGAGCTTCGGGCGAGGCAAGGGGATCACGGGCGGCGGTGGGGGCGCGCTGCTCGTGCACGACCACGCGCTGATCGAAACCGCTGCGCGCGAAGTCGGTCCGTCGACGGAGTCCGGCGGAGCGGCCTTCGGGCTCAAGCTCGCCGCGCAATGGGCGCTCGCTCGACCATCGCTCTACGCGATTCCGGCGAGCCTGCCGTTCCTCGGTCTCGGCGAGACGGTGTTCCGCCCACCGACCGCGCCGCTTGGCCTGCGCCGCGCCACAGCACGCGTGCTCCTCCACACGCTTCCTGAGGCCGACGCAGAAGCGGACCTGCGTCGTGCGCATGTCGCGCGATTGCGCGCTGCGGTGCGCGCGGACGTCGCCGATCGATTCATCCCGGTGTCGACGGCCGATCGTGCAGGTTGGTTGCGATTCCCCGTGCGCGGCGCACGAACGCCGGCGCTGATGCGGAGCGGCGCGATGCTCGGTTGTGTTCCGGGATATCCGCAGCCGCTCACCACGTTACCGCAGGCGCAGTCGATCCTCGATTCGGTGCACCCCGTGCCCGGGGCGACCGAACTCGCTACCCACCTATGGACGGTCCCTGTGCACGGGCTGCTGACCCCATCGGATCTTGATGCGATCGCCCGCTGGCTGAACGACCTGCCTCGGTAAGGGCGGCGCTACGGCCGCGTGCGCCGGTACAACCCCGACACCGCGGGGGCATCCGTGAAGAACACAATAGGTTCTGTGGTGTCCATCCGCGTCGTGCCCGAGGGGCTGACCGCGAGCGTGCGCGTACGGTACCCCGACGCGAAGAAGTACGTCGATGAGGTGGCGAGGGCATAACTGCCGCTATCGACCACGACCTCCGCGCGATCCAGTGTGCCGAAGAGCAGCACGCGATACCAATAGCGCTGCCGCCACGTGCCGGCGTTCACGTCGATCGTGATCTGCGCCGAGTCGAGGAACGTCTCCTCGATCGCTGCACCGACTGGACGCTCCGCGATCTTCGCCGGGAGCGCATCACCGTTCGCCGTGTTGAGGTACCAGAGTCCACCGCCGAGTTCTGCGGCGGTCGGGGGCGGCGCGGTGACCGTGCCAGCGTCCTCGCACGCGACGGCACTGGCCGTGAGTGCGACGACAAGAGCGAAGCGACGAATCATCGAAGCGGAGCTGTGAGTCACGCGGAAACCTCGCACGAAAGGATGCCGAGAGTGGGACGAATCGCCGAGGTCCCCGTCACGGTGCGGCGCTCGCGCGTCAGCACCAGCGCCGATGCCACGCCTGAAAGTTGACCAACGCCCAGATCGCCATGCCCGTCACACGCCCATTGGCGTCGAGGAAGTCTCGCCATGCAGCGCGCGCCACCGCAACGTCGAGCGCACCGGACGCCGCCAGCGCTTCGGCTGACAGCAGATCCTCGGCCCATGGCCGCAATGCCCCGCGGAGCCACCGGTCGATCGGCACCGAGAACCCCATCTTGGGCCGTTCGACCAACGCGCGCGGCACCCGCTTGTAGAGCATCTGCCGCAGCAGCCACTTGGTCTCGCCGTCCCGGATCTTGAACTTGCGCGGCAGTCGCCACGCGAACTCCGCGACGCGATGATCGAGTAACGGCACGCGCACTTCGAGGCTCACCGCCATGCTCACGCGATCGACCTTCGCGAGGAGGTCGTCCGGCAGATACTCCATTTGATCGGCGAGCATCATGCGTTCGATGCTGCCCAGCGACCCCGCCAGTCCGAACGCCCGATCGATGCCGCCGGGAACGTCATGCCCGCTCGGCACCAAGCGAGTGGGCTCCTGGAATGCCGCCGAGAGCAATGAGCGGTACATGTGCGCTGGCGTGTCATGCCGCAGCGCGTTCGCGAGCTTGTGCATCTTGTCGCCCGCGTGTTTGGTGCGCCGTAGCGTCGGCACCAGCGAGCCCGCGGCCCCGAGCGTGCGATCCCACGCGGTCGGGCTCATCGCCCCGAGCAGACCCGACGCGACCGCACGACCGGCACCGCCGAGATGCTGGCCACGCGCGAGCAGCGACTCGCCCTGCACATAGCGATTGTAACCGCCGAAGATCTCGTCGCCACCGTCGCCGGAGACCGCGACGATCACCTCGCGGCGCGCTTCACGGCAGATCAGGAACGTCGGGAGCTGCGAGGGATCCGCGAGCGGCTCGTCGAACCACGTGGGGAGTTCGGGAACCAGACGCAGTGCATCGTCCCCGGTGAGCCGGAACTGACTGTGTGCGGTGCCAAGGTGTTTTGCGACGTCCGCGGCCTGCTGCGTCTCGTCGTAGTCGGCCTCGTCGAACCCGACGCTGAACGTGCGCACGGGCTGGGTGGAGCGTTCCTGCATGAGCGCGACGACGGTGGAGGAGTCCACGCCGCCGGAGAGGAACGCGCCCAGCGGCACGTCGGCGACCATGCGACACCGGGCGGCTTCACCGATGAGCCGCTCGCCTTCGGCGATCGCCTCGGCGTCGCTGCCGGTGAACGGGTCCGTCTGCGCGCGCCGGACCACATCCTCGAGCGACCAGAACGGGCGCGACGCGGGAAGCGGCGCCGTGGCGTCGCGGATGGTGAGCAGATGTCCGGCGAGGAGCTTCGTCGCCTTGCGATAGATCGTGCGCGGGGCGGGGACGTACAGATAGCGGAGGTACGCCGTGAGCGCGTCCGGGTCGATCGAGCGATCGAACGCAGGCCCCGCGACCAGTGATTTGAGCTCGGACCCGAACGTGATGAGGCCCGGTTCGGCGTAGAGGTACAATGGCTTCTTGCCGAACCGATCGCGCATCAGATGCAGGCAGCGCTCGGTGGAATCCCATACCGCCACGGCGAACATGCCGACGAAGCGCGGCACCGCCCGCTCGACGCCCCAGGCCTCGAAGGCGGCGAGCATCACCTCGGAGTCCGAGTGCCCGGCGAACCGTGCCCCCGCCGCTTCCAGCTCGGCGCGCAACTCGGGGAAGTTGTAGACCTCGCCGTTGAAGATCCTCATGAACCGGCCGCTCGCCGAGCGCATGGGCTGGTGCCCGCGCTCCGAGCGGTCGATGAGGGCGAGGCGACGGAAGCCGCGCCCGACGCCGTGGTCGGCGTCGACCCAGATGCCGTGGTCGTCGGGTCCGCGGTGCACGATGGGGGCGATCATGCGCGCCACCGCGTCGTGCTGCTCCGCGCTGCTCCGGGTGGGACGGGAGAGGAGACCGGCGAATCCGCACATCGTCGATCAGACTCCGGCGGTGATCGGCCGACGCCCGGACGACGCATCCGCGGCCGTGGCGAGCACGCGCGCGAGCATCTGCGCACTCGTCGCCCAGGAGTACCGCGCCTTCACGGCGGCATGACCGGCTTCCCCCATTCGGCGGGCGAGCGCGGGGTCGTCCATCAGGCGAGCGATGTGCGCGGCGACCTGCGCCGGTTCGTCGGCGATGAGCAACTCCTCGCCGTGTCGGAACTCGAGCCCTTCGAGACTCATCGCGCTCGCGACGACTGCACGCTTCATGGACAGCGCAGCGAGCAGCTTATTCTTGACCCCCGCCCCGTAGCGCAGCGGACAGACGAAGATGCCGGCGCCCAACACATAGGGACGGATGTCCGGCACTCCGCCGGTCACGTGCACCCCCGGGCGGTCCGCGAGTGCGCGGACCCGGTCCGGAGGGCTCTTGCCGACCACCCAGAACTCAGCGTGTGGGTGCGTCCGCTGTACGAGCGGCAACACATCCTCCGCGAAGTGCACGGCCGCATCTTCGTTGGGTGGATAGCTCATGACCCCGGTGAACACCAAGCGCGACATGTCGGCCGCGACCTCGTCGGACACGAAGAAGTCCCCGTCCACGCCGTTCGGGATGGTGAGCGTGTTGGCCTAGGGGTCGAGGCGCTTGAAGAACCCCTCGTCCACGTCGGAGTTGGTGATGATTGTGCTGAACACCCGACTGAGGGAGCGTTCGATGCGGGAGACGCCGAACGTCTCGAGCGTCACCGCCAATCGCCGGCGCCATGTCCGTTCGGACGCGCGTGCCCGGGTGAGGAGCATCGTGACACTGTCATGGACGTCCACGATCGCGGGAATGCCGCGCAGGTCGGCCTTCCGGACGTACTGCGAGACCGTGAGTCCGTCGACGAAGACGACGTCAAAGACCTCGGACCTGAGTACCTCCCGGATCCGCGCGCACTGCGCTTCGTAGAACTTCGGCGTGCGCACACGGGTGTCGAGGCTTGCGGCGAGGCGAAGGCGGTGCGCCTGCTGTCCCAGCCAGGTCGGCTCAGGCGGATCCGGCAAGAGCACGATCCGCTCGAATACGCCGGCGCTCGCGGGGTCGGCAAGGAAATCCTGATGCCGCTGTGCATCGCGGTTCAGCGTCACCAAGGTCAGGCGATGGTTCGCCGCGAGCGCGCGGCAGAAACTGAACAGCCGTGGGGAGCCCGCCATGTTCATCGTGGCGGGGATCTCGCTCCCCACGACCAGGATATTCATCACCAACAGATCCCTTCATACCGCGCCGGCGTCGTCACCTGCGGCGCGAGCCGCGCGAGATCGACCACGATCTGGTCCGGACGCAGCGCCTGCAGCACCTCGACGAACTCCGGCGACTTGTACCCGACGACGAGGATATCCGACGTGGCGATCAGGTCGCTGGCCTTCTCGACGAGCAGCGAGGACAGATGCGGGATGTGCTCATCGATGAACTTGCGGTTGGCGCCGATCAGTCGGCTGGTGGACACGTTGCGATCGTAGATGCGAATCGCGTAGCCCTTGCCGAGCAGCGTCTCGATCACCGAGACCAGCGGGCTCTCGCGCATGTCGTCGGTGTCTGGCTTGAACGCCATGCCGAGGAAGCCCACCCGCTTCTTGCCGAGTGAGGTGATCATCCGGATGCCGGTCTGGATCTGTGCTTCGTTGCTCTCGAGGATCGCGTTGATCAGCGGGCTGTCGAGATCGAAGCGCTTGGCCTCGTAGGCGAGCGCGCGCAGGTCCTTGGGGAGGCAGCTGCCGCCGAACGCGAATCCGGGCTTCAGGTACGCCGGGGAGAGATTGAGCTTCTTGTCCTCGCAGAACACCGCCATCACGTCATGGCTGTCGACGCCGAGCTTCTTGCAGAGGTTCCCGACCTCGTTCGCGAAGCTGACCTTGAGCGCGTGGAACGCGTTGTCGCAATACTTCGCCATCTCGGCGACACGGATGCTCGTGCGCAGCGTCGGCGCTTCGATGCCCGCATACAGTTTGAGGAGCGCATCACCGGCGCCCGGGGCGCTCTCGCCGACGACGATCTTCGGCGGATTGTAGAAATCGTAGACCGAGCTGCCTTCGCGCAGGAACTCGGGGTTGTAGCAGACGGTGAAGCCTTCGCCGACCTTCTTGCCGGAGTGCTTCTCGAGGATCGGGACGAGCAGATCCTCCGTCGTCCCCGGGAGCATCGTGCTGCGCAGCACCACGACGTGCGGGGTCGACTTGGTACGGAGGGCGTCGCCGATCTCCTCGCACACGCGCTTCATGTACGAGAGGTCGAGGCCGCCGTTGTCGCGGCTCGGCGTGCCGACGCAGACCAGGGAGATCTCGGTCGCCATGACCGCGTCAGCCGCCGAGGTCGTCGCCGAGAGCAGGCCAGCCTTGTGCGCCGCAGAGAACAGCTCCGGGAGCTGCGGTTCCACGATCGGGGCGATGCCGGCATTCATGCCCTCGACCTTGGCGGCGTTCACGTCGACGCCGACCACCGTGTGCTTCTCCGAGGCCAGGCAACCGGCGCAGACCGTGCCCACGTATCCGAGACCGAAGATGCTGATTTTCATGATTCGTTCATTGTTTTCAGGATGAGACTTCCACCTACGCTCAGCTGCGCACACTGCAACCTAACCGATCGGACTCCATCGTTACGGGTCCGGAACCCGCTTGGAAGAGCAAGAAGGACGCCAGATCGGTTCTCGACCGTCCGACCCGCCCCAGCCGCGCTACCACCTGCTGCCGCCTGCTGCATTTCTGCGGTCACGCCGACGCGGATGGCGTCCGTATGCATGCCTCAAGGTGCCGGAGCAGCACCGCCGTGTCGTACTCCCAGTTGTATCGGTGACGCACCGCTTCCATACCGGCTTCCGCCATCCGCGTCCGCACGGCCTCATCGAACAGCAACCGAAGCTGGATCGTGAGGTCGGCCGAGTCGCGCGACCGGAACACCACTCCGGCGCCGGTGCTCCGGACGATCCGGTCCGCCGGGATGGCATCGGAGCTGACCACGACGAGCCCTGCCGCCATGTAATCGAAGAGCTTGTTCGGGATCGTGGTGTTCCACGACTCCACCGCATGGTGCGGCACGAGCCCGACGTCCGATTCGCCCACCAAGCGCAGCGCCTCGGCGTTGGGCAGTGCCCCGGTGAACCGCACCGTCGGCGCCGCGAGGCCGAGGCTTTGCGCGTACGACTCGAACTGCGTGCGGTCCCGACCGTCACCGATCAACAACAACTCGAATGCCCGCCCCTCCTTCTGCAGGGCCGCGGCGGACTCGAGTACCTCGCGGATGCCGCGTGGGACTTCCATCAGTCCGAGGTAGGTCAACCGCAGCGGGCCCGGCTTCCGCGGTGCACGCGTCGACACGACCCGCGCGCGCGGCGGCGTGTTGGAGACCACCGAGACCCGCCCCGCGGGAACCCCCATCGCCACCACGCGTTCCGCCGACTCCTCGACCACCGTGATCACATGGTCGACCCGCGGCAACAAGTACTGCTCCACCCATTCGACCGCGCGCGGATTACGGAGCAACCAGTCCATTCGCCCGGCCCGTCCCGAGTTCCAGACGTCCCGGATCATCGCGGGATAGTTCTCTGCCATGTCGAGCAGCACCGGGATGCCCTCGGCGCGCGCTATCCAGAGCGCCGCCGGACCGAGCGGGAGATCGCGGACGATCACCGCGTCGGGGCGGCGCGCCCGGAACTGCTGGCGCAGTAGCCAGAGCCATCTGGGGTTGGCGAACGCCGGGAACGACAGGGCGCCATCCATCGAACGGCCGAGCAGGCGCCACGGCGGCATGCGACGGACCGTGCCCTCCGCGAGCACTTCGTCGGTCGCACGCCACTGGCGATTGCGGGCGATGATGTCGACGTCGTAGCCCGCGTCGACCAACGTCCGGCAGATCTTCTCGGTGCGCACGTCCCAGGGGTAGTCGGCGTCCCAGACGTACGCGATGCGCGGGCGGCTCGGGAGGCTCATTGCGGTCCGAGTGTGAGGATCCGCTGCGCCAGCATCCGTGCCATCGTATCCGCACCGCGGTCCGTGAAGTGCGCGTAGTCCGCGAAATGCAGCGAATCGGACGGCACGCCGCCCATTCCTTCGGCGACCGGCGCCTCGTGCTCCGCCCCCAGCCGTCGCAGCACGTCATTCGCCGCCGAGTCGATGCCGACCATCACGGACTCCGACGCGCGCGGGTAATACAGCGCGGTCACGCCGAGCAACTGTTGGTGGTCGAGCGCCGTTCCCGGTGCCCCCCGGGTCAACATGCGGTTCGTATGAGTGACGAGCAGGGGCGTGGCACCGATGCCCTTGATGGCCACGACCACGTCACGCATCTGTCGCTCGAACAATGCCACACGATCCGGTGGCACCTGCTGCCAGATCCAGTCCGCCGGCTGTGCCGCGCGGGTGCGCGCGAGACCCCATTCGCGGACCGCGACCTGGAGGCCGCTGGGGACCACGCGCTTGATCACGTTCTTGGCTTTGGCGACGGACCGGAGCGTCGGGACACCGACCACCGGCTCCGGCGTCGTCCGCAGCCGCGGCAGCACGAAGCGCTCCGGTGGCGGCACGGTCTCAAGGAAGAATGAGGGTGACGGGTACACGATCACCATCGATGGCGCGAGCGGGCGTACCGCATGCTCCACGTAGGGAAGCATCGCCGACGGGCTCATGCCGGGGAGCCCGACGTTCACGATCTCGTACCGGCCCGGCGCGAGGGAGTCCAGAACTTGCTGCAACCGCGCCGGATACTCACGGCCTTCACTTTCGTGGAGGCCGAACGTCTCCGAGGCGCCGAGCACCGCGATCCGCGTGATGCCGGGCGCGGGCGCCACGGTCGTCTCAGGGCCGCGGAAGCCGAGCGAGTTCATCTTCCACTTCTCGTACTGCGCACCGGGCCGTCCACGGATGATCACGCTGTCGCGCGTGACGAGCGTCTCATTGGAGTACGTCCCGACCAGCGGCGCGCCCCAGTTCAGGCGGTCATCGATGCGGGCCGACGCTTCCACGGCGAACACGAACGCGGCGATCCAAAGTGTCCAGTCACGGAGGAGCGAGAATACCGAGCGGTCGAGTGAGGAGGACGTCATCGCTCAGAACTGGAAGTAGATGAAGCTCTGCGAGGCCGCACCGTGGAATGCGGTGAGGTAGAACAGTACACCGTAGGCGGCCGCACGCAGGATGCCCGGGACGCGATCCACATGGTAGAGTGCTTCGCGACGTGCGAGGCCCAGAAGCGCCTCCACGAGGACGAGCGGGCCGACGAACGTGAGCAGTGGCATGACCAACCCGATGTCGGTGGACCCCGACCACGTCAGCAGCCGCGCGAGCATGCTCCCCGCCTGCGAGACCGACTCGGCGCGGAAGAAGAGCCAGCCGATGCAGACGAACTGGAACATCACGACGACGCGTGCCACGCGCCACAGGAGCACCGCCGGCGTCGTCGCCGCTTCCTTCACACTGGCCGCCGCCGCACGCCCGTGCGTCGCGAGCCGATGCACGACGAGCAGCAGACCCTGGTACGCTCCCCAGATCACGAACATCCACGTGGCCCCGTGCCACAGGCCACCGAGCAACATGGTAAGCGACAGATTCCGATAGGTCTTCCAGGTCCCGTGCCGGTTGCCGCCGAGCGGAACGTACAGATAGTCGCGCAGCCACGTCGAGAGACTGATGTGCCCGCGGCGCCAGAAGTCGCTCGGGTTCACCGAGACGTACGGGAACGCGAAGTTGCGCATGAGTTCGAAGCCCATGAGTTTCGAGCAGCCGCGCGCGACGTCACTGTAGCCGGAGAAGTCACAGTAGATCTGGAACGCGAACCCGTAGATACCGAGCAGGACTTCGAACCCGCTCGCGTTGGAGTTGGCGAAGGTCGCGTTGACGAACGGGGCCAGATTGTCCGCGACGTAGATCTTCTTGAAGAGGCCCCAGAAGATCAGGTGCAGACCGTCCGTGAACCGCAGGCGGTCGAACCGTCGCGCCCGCTCGATCTGCGGGACAAGGGCGACCGCGCGTTCGATGGGACCTGCGACGAGCTGCGGGAAGAACGCCACGTACAGCGCGAAGTCGCGGAACGTCTTCGCCGGCGGCATCTCGCCGCGGTAGACATCGATCGTGTAGCTCAGCGTCTGGAACGAGTAGAACGAGATGCCGACCGGCAGGACAATGTCGAGATAGAACGGGTCGGCCTCGATCCCCACTGACGCGAGCAGCGCGGCCATCGAGCCCGCGAAGAAGTTGAAATACTTGAAGAACCCCAGCATGCCGAGGTTCGTGATGAGACTCAAGCTGAGCAACGCGCGGCGGCGCTTCGCGCCGGCCGGTGTCTGGTCCGCGTGGCTCCCGTGGATCTTGATGGCGACCGCATGGTCGACCAGCGTCGACGCGAACAACAGGGTCAGGAAACGCCAATCCCACCAGCCATAGAAGACATAGCTGGCGACGAGCAGCATCCAGTTCTGTGCGACGGTCGAGCGGCGCATCAGCCAGTACAGGCCGATGACCAGCGGCAGGAACACCGCGAACACGAACGAGTTGAACGCCATTCCGATCGATGAGGGGAAGCGACGGCGGGCCACGGACCAGCCTACATGGACGAGCACCGTCCGGTCCGCATCACGCACGCGGCGTGCCTAGTCCCCGAGAGCGGTGCAGATTGGTGCTCCGCTCGGACGACCTCGCGCCTGTTGCGTGTACGCACCACTCGCAGACGCACAAGCTATGTTACGCAACACCAAACACATCGATAGGACTTCGTGTCGGTCCGGGCGCTTGGTTTTTCGCCTCGGGGCAGGGAAATTGCTCTGGCCGACCCAGCGGCACGCGTGACGCGCGTCGCCCTGTCTCCCCGCACCGTCCTCACCTGTGAGCCCCACTGATCCTGCCTCGGCGATGCCGATCGAGCCTGCGCTCGCGGCGATGCTCGACGGCGTCGCCCCACTCACGCTCGCGACCGTCGCGGCGCGCTCCCACGGCGCGGCCGCCCACGCGTGGGCGATGCAGCCCGGCCGTCTGGTCGGTGCGAAGCACGAGGTGAACGCCTTCGCGGACGCCCTCTTGTCGAGCCGTTGGGCGATGGAGCCGTCCAGCGGTGGTCCGCTGCGCGGGCTGCTGGCGCCCGTGAAGGACAGCCTCACGCCAGGGACCCTCGTCCGACTCGCGGAACTCGGGCTCCGGGACGGGTTCGATGCTGAAGGGCGCGCCCTCCTTGACGCGGCACTCTCGCGGAAGAGCGATGACGCGGCGGCGTTGCGGCTCGCTTCGGAACTGGCGATCCGCGACGGACGCGGCGCCGACGCGCATGCCCTGCTCACCCGCCTCGCCGTCGCGGAGTCCCATGGAGCGACCGTGCAGGCCGTCCAGCGCAAACGTGCGTCGATCCCGGAGGATGGTCCTGCCAACGTGCGGATCGCGCTGCTCAGTTCATTCACGATCGAACCGCTGGCCGCGTGGGTCGACCTCGAGGTCCGTCGGCTCGGCCTTCGCCCCGAGCTGTATCTCGCGCCCTTCAACGCGATCCCGCTGGAGATCCTGCATCCGCAGAGCGGCCTCTACACCGCGCAGCCCGACATCGTCTTCCTCAGTTCGGCGCTGGACGATCTCGCTCCCGAGCTCGCCGGCCCGACCTCGGCCGAGGAGCTCGAGACCATCGGTGCGCGCGTGCTCGATGAGCTCGTGGGACACGTGAAGACATTCACCGAGCGCTCCGGCGCCACGGTCGTCGTCCATAGCTTCACGAGTGAGTACGTCGGGCAGGCCGTGCTGGACTGGCGCAGCGGCGGACGCGGGCGCTGGCTGCAGGCGCTCAATGCGCGGCTCGTCGAGCAACTCGGTGTGATGAAGCGGGTGCATGTGCTGGACATGGAACACGCCCGGACGAGCCGTCACGGCGGTGCGGCGGACGACGTCAAGATGCGCTACATGGCCGGGATGCGGTTGAGCGACACCGTCTGCGCCGCGGTGGCGCAGCGGTACGCGCGCTACGTCGTCGCACTCAAGGGGATCACCAAGAAGTGCTTGGTGCTCGATCTCGACAACACGCTCTGGGGGGGTATCGTCGGCGAGGACGGGCCGAACGGCATCCGGCTCGGCAATACGGCGCCGGGCATCGAGTACCACGAGTTCCAGCAGGCCATCGCTGGCCTGTCGCGTCGCGGCATCCTCCTCGCCCTCAACAGCAAGAACAATCCGGACGACGCGCTTGAAGTCATCCGCCAGCACCCGTGGATGGTGCTGCGTGAGAATGCGTTCAGCGCGGTGCGGATCAACTGGCAGTCGAAGGTCGAGAACCTGCGCGAAATCGCGAGCGAGCTGAACATCGGGCTCGACAGCCTCGTGTTCATGGACGACAACCCGGTCGAGTGCGAGCACGTCCGCCAGATGCTGCCCGAGGTGGTGACCGTGCAGATGCCGCGCGATCCCTCGCGCTACCGCGCCACGCTCGAGTCGCTGCCGTGGTTCGACGCGTTCGAGGTGACGGCCGAGGACCTCAAGCGCGTCGAGCAGTACCGCTCGAACCGCGAGCGCACGGTGCTCCGCGAGCGCACCGGTTCGGTCACGGATTATCTCCAGTCGCTCGGCATCCGTGTGCGCATCGCCGCGGTGGATGCGTCCACGATGGGACGCGTCGCGCAGCTCCTGACGCGGACGAACCAGTTCAATCTCACCACCCAGCGCCACACCCAGGCCGATCTGGAGCGTTGGATGGCAGAGGGTGGCTGGCGCATCCTCACGGTGAATGCCGCCGACCGATTCGGCGACCATGGGCTGGTCGCGGTCGCGATCGTCGAGTGCGGCAGCGAGAGCTGGCGGATAGATTCCTTTTTGATGAGCTGCCGCGTGATCGGACAGGGCATCGAGACGGCGCTCCTGGCCGAGGTGCACGACGCAGCGGTCGCCGCTGGCGCGAGTCGGCTGCTCGGGGAGTTCCGCCCGACCAAGAAGAACGCGCAGGTCAAGGACTTCTTCGAGAGCTACGGATTCACCGTGCTCTCGAGCGAGGCCGACGGCAGCCAACAGCTCGCGCTCCCGTTGCCGGCGGCACTCATCTCCCCCATGTGGATCGAACGGAGTACGTGATGATCGGACCCGAAATGGTGTTGGCCCGTGTCTTCGGTGTCCCGGCCTCGCAGTTGCACGACGACGCGTCACCCGACTCCGTGCCGACGTGGGATTCGCTCGCGCACATGACGATGCTCGTGGAACTGGAGCGCGAGTATGGCGTCTCCATCGCGCCTATCGATGCGATAGAGGCCAAGACGGTCGGCGCCGTGAAGCAGATGTTGCGGGACTACGGGGTGTCGTGGTGACAGCGCCGGGCGGCGCCCGGAAGCCGAAGGTCGAGATCGTCGACTACACGCCCGCGCACGCCGAGGTGCTGTCGGCCTTCATCCGGAAAGTCTGGGACCCCGAATCCACGGCGGCCTCCGTGGCGGCCGGGCGCGCGCACCTCGCCACCCGACCGGGCGTGGTCGATGGTCATCTCCCGACCGTTCTCCTGCTCTACAACGGCGAAGTAGTCGGCCATCTCACGAGTCTGCCCGAGCGCGTCTCCTTCGCTGGCGTGTCCCGTCCGATTGCGTGGCTCGTGGGCTTTCACGTGCTACCCGAGCATCGCAACGGGCCTATCGGCATGCTCGTGGCGAAGGAGATGGCACGCCTCGCCCCCAACTCGATGTGTAGCATGGTGCTCGATGCGCCGTTGCGGCTCTACACGGCGCTGGGATGGACTCATCTCGGCACCGTGCCGAATCTGCTCCGGGTGATCGATGGCGCCGCGCTCGCGCGACGTCTGGATGCCTCACGGTTCAGCGGTGGCGCGCGGATCGCGCGGCCGTTGCGGATCGCGCAGCGTCTGGGCATCGCGGCACTGGGTGGCGCGGTGGCCGGCGGGGTGATGCGTGTGTGGGCAGCGACCGCACCGCGGGAGTCCGGACTCACGACTGCCGTGGCGCGACCCGAGGAGTGGACCGGTGCCGCCGAGGCCGACGCGCTGTGGCAGCGGCATGCCGGCGCAATCCCCGCGAGCATCGTGCGGGACGGCGCGCGGATCCGGACGCGATTCGGCGGTGAGCCCGGTCGCTACGTACTGGTGGAGGCGCGCGAGCACGGTGCCTTGGTCGGCTGGATCATCCTTCGGCAGCCCAGCGCGGCCGGTGACGAGCGGCTCAACGGGCTCAAGGTCGCCCCGATCGTGGATCAGATGTACCCACCCGGGCGCCCGGCGGTGTTCGGATCATTGATCAGCGCGGCGGTCGCGTACTGCCGCGACGTCGGCTTTGCCGAGGCGTTGGTGGCAAGTACCCCGAACGTCGAGATGCTGGAGGTCCTCCGGCGCTCGGCGTTCCTGCCGATCCCGGGCACGCTGCAACTCGTGGCGCATCCGAGCATTCTGCCGCAGCCGGCTCCGGCGTTCGTGACCTGGTGGCATGCGCGTGGCGACGGGGATGCTGACGAGTCGTTCTAGGTGTTGCGCCCTTGCCACTACGCACACGTGACAACCGGCCGATGGCACGGTACGTGCTCCATGCTGTTCACGCGTCCATGGGGCCTAGGACGTCCGGTCTGCCGCGGCGTAGCTTGCGCCCCGGCGACTCAATCGTCTGGAAGGAGTCAACCG
>JADYYN010000198.1 GCA_020853635.1 Gemmatimonadaceae bacterium | reverse complement strand
GGCCCGACCGGTTCAGGCAAATCGACGACCCTCGCGGCGATGATCGACAAGATCAACCGCGAGCGCAAAGGCCATATCCTCACGGTCGAAGACCCGATCGAGTTCATCCACAAGCATCAAGGGTGCATCGTCAATCAGCGTGAAGTGGGCAGCGACACCAAGTCGTTCGCTAACGCGCTCAAGTACGCGCTCCGTGAGGACCCGGACGTGGTGCTCGTGGGCGAAATGCGCGACCACGAGACGATCCACGCCGGACTGACCATCGCCGAGACGGGCCACTTGGCCTTCGCGACGCTGCACACGAACAGCGCGGCCGAAGCGATCAACCGCATCATCGACGTGTTCCCCAGCCATCAGCAGGCGCAGGTGCGCGCCCAGCTGGCGTTCGTGCTCGAGGGCATCATCACGCAGACGCTGTTGCCGCGCCGCACCGGCAAGGGTCGTGTGATGGCCGCCGAGATCCTGGTGGTGACGCCGGCGATCCGCGCGTTGATCCGCGACGACAAGATCCATCAGGTCTATTCAATGATGCAGTCGGGCAAGAAGCACGGCATGCAGACGTTGAACGACGCGCTGTATCAGTTGTATGTCGCCAAGGAAGTGACGGAGGAGGAATGTCTCCGCGTGTCCGGCGACCAGAACGAGTTCCTCCGCATGATCGGCAAGTCGGCGACGGACGAGGGTCCGTCGGCGACCAACCCGGGGAAGTCGGGCGCGACCGCCGGGGCCCGCCGGTAGTGACAGTGGGATGTGACGTCGCAGGGTAGGCAGTAGGTCCTATCGCAGGTTCTAGTCCTCAGGAGACCGCATGGCATCCTTCACGTACACGGCCCGGACCGCATCGGGCGATCTCAAGAGCGCGACCATCGAGGCCGCGAGCAAGGACGACGCCGTCGCGCAGCTGAAGAAGCTGCGCATGAACGTCGTCAAGGTCGAGGAAGCGGCGAAGACGCCGTCCAAGACCAAGGGCTCGATCTCGATGCGCGACATCGTGATCTTCACCCGACAGTTCTCGACGATGATCAACTCGGGTCTGCCGCTGGTGCAGGCGCTCGACATCCTCTCGAAGCAGTCGGAGAACCCGGTGCTGCAGAACGTCACCCGGCAGGTGGTGTTCGACGTCGAGTCGGGCCACACCGTGGCCGACGCGCTCGCGAAGCACCCCAACGCGTTCACCGAGCTCTACGTGAACATGGTCGCTGCCGGCGAGGCCGGCGGTATCCTGGACACCATCCTGATGCGCTTGGCGACGTTCATGGAAAAGAACGACGCCCTCGTGCGCAAGGTGAAGGGCGCGATGATCTACCCCGGCGTCATCATGGGCGTCGCCGGCTCGGCGATCACGGTGCTGCTCATCTTCGTCATCCCGACGTTCGAATCGATGTTCGCCTCGGTGGGCCTGGCACTCCCGCTGCCGACGCGCATCGTGATCGGGCTCTCGAACTTCCTGCAGGGCTATTGGTGGGCGCTGATCATCGGCGGGTTCTTCCTCTTCCAGTCGCTCAAACGCTACTACGCGACCTCCGACGGGCAGCTCAGGATCGACGGCCTGCTGCTGCGCGCCCCGGTGCTCGGTGACGTGTTGCGTAAGTCGGCGGTGTCGCGCTTCACCCGTACGCTCGGCACGCTCATCAGCTCGGGCGTCAGCATCCTCGATGGACTGGAGATCACGGCGAAGACCGCGGGCAACCGCGTCGTGTCCGACGCGATCCTCGCGTCGCGCACGTCGATCGCCGGCGGTGACACGATCTCGGCGCCGCTGTCCAAGTCGGGCGTGTTCCCGCCCATGGTGATCTCGATGATCGCGGTCGGTGAACAGACCGGCGGTCTCGACGAGATGCTCTCGAAGATCGCGGACTTCTACGACGAAGAAGTGGACGCGGCGGTGAGCGGCCTGCTCTCGCTGCTCGAACCGCTGATGATCGTGTTCCTCGGTGTGGTGGTCGGCGGCATGGTGGTGGCGATGTACCTGCCGATCTTCGACATGATCAATGCAGTCCAGTAGGCAGATGGTGGATGGCTGATGGTGGAGGGGGGCGCCCCGTACGGGCCGCCCCTTTCTGCTTCTGCTCGGCACGGTGGGGACACGTCTGGGCCAAGTTCGATGTGAACTTCTGTACGCGGAGTTGTTGTATTCCTTACACCTCCCACCTCACACCTCCCACCTCAAACGCCATGTCGCTGACCCGTCTCGCATTCTTCCTGTCGTTCGCGTGCCCGCTCGCGCTGTCGGCGCAGGCGTCGGCGGATCCGATGCAGTCGCTGCAATGGATGGCCGGCTGTTGGGAGCAGCGCGCAGGCGAGCGTGTCGCCACTGAGATGTGGATGCCGCCGGCGGGTGGCATGATGGTGGGCGGGAGTCGCACGGTGTCGCGCGGGACGGCGCGGGCGTACGAACACCTCCGCGTGCACGCGAGCGAGGGACGTCTCGTGTATACCGCCGTGCCGAGTGGACAGAAGGAGACCTCGTTCACGAGTGCTGTGCTCGGGGCAGCGCCCACGGATTCCATCACGTTCGAGAATCCCGCGCACGACTTTCCAACGCGTATCACCTATCGGCGCGTCGGGAGCGATTCGCTCGTCGCGCGCGTCGAGGGTCCGGGGCCGGGCGGCGTGATGCGCGGGTTCGTCGTGGCGATGCGGCGCACATCATGTACTGGCTGACGAGTGCCTGAGGCGGCTGTCGCGCATTCTGGACGAACACCAAGACCCGCTGTCAGGCAACTCCGTACGTGCGCTGCGGACATGACCTGCTGGTGAATGCCTGCGCGCGGGTGCAGGATTGCAGCAGATGCCTGCGAACCTTCCCCCCATTGTGCGGCGAGTCATCGCCGCGCTCGCCTTGCTCTCGCCGACTGTGGCGGCGGCGCAGGAGTTCTCGTGGCCGTTCGCGGTCGGCGAGGCGCTGACGTATCAGGTGCGTGTTTCGCGCGTGGGTGATGTGGGTGAGGGGAAGATGTGGATCGAGGGACCAGTAGTTGAGGGAGGCGTGCCCTCGTGGCGGCTTCGGTTCGAGATTCAGGCGGGGAAAGGGCCCATCCGCGCGACGGACCGAACGTCGTCGTGGCTCGACCCGGTGACATTCGGTATTGTGCGGTTCGAGAAGGAAGAGAAGCACGTGCTGTCGCGCAGCAAGGAGTCCGTGACCATCGACCGGACACTCCACCGGTGGAATGATGTCGATGGAAGTTCCGGCGCCTTGGGAAGCCTCAAGCCGCTCGACGAGCTCTCCTTCATCTACTTCCTGCGGACACTCGACATGTCGACGGATACGCTGTGGCGCTTCGAGCGTCACTTCGATGCCACGCGGAATCCGACGATCGTCAGGCTGGTCGGCCGTGATACGCTCACGACGCCCGCGGGGATCTTCCGCACCCGCATCATCGAAATGGAAGTGCGTGACCCCAAGCGCTACAAGGGCACGGGCATCATCCGCATTCATTTCAACGAAGGTGAGTGCCATATGCCGATCCGGATCGAGAGCCGGATGCCGGTCTTGGGCGTCACCACGCTCACGCTGAAGCACTTCTCGCACCCGCCGCGCTATCCGGCCGCGATCGTCTGCACCTGAGGCCGTAGGGGAACTCCCTAGGCGGAAGCACGCATCCCCCGCACTAAAGTTCCGGCCTCGCCTTACTGTCAGGCTTTCCCCCCATCCCGATCTTCAGGACACGAATCGCGCACGGTGCGCGGCGTGAGTCGGTCCTCTTCCTGGAGATCCCCCCATGAGCAGCAGAATGCGCGGCGCCTTCGCCGCACTGCTCGCCCTCAGTGTCATCGGTGCGACGCGCCCCGCGCTGCGCCCGGTGGCCGACCAGCTGAAGCTCGCAGGCGAGAGCAAGCTGTGGTTCGATGGCAAGTCCACCGTCCGTGACTGGTCGTGCAAGGCGACCGCGATCGAAGCGGCCATCGATGCGTCCGGCGCGACCGCTGTGGCGGACGTGCTCAAAGGTCAGAAGGCCGTGAAGTCGGCGACGCTGACCTTCCCCACCGACAAACTCGATTGCGCCAACGGAACGATGAACGGCCACATGCTCAAGGCGCTCAACGCGACCAAGCATCCGACCATCACGTTCGCGCTCTCGAGCTACGAGCTGACCGCGGCGACGCCCACCAAGGGCACACTGCAGGGCACGCTCACGATCAACGGCGTCGCGAAGCCGATCACGTTGCCGGCGGATTTCGCAGCCGGCACCGCGGGCAATCTGCGGGTCACGGGCAGCTACGCGCTCAAGATGACCGAGTGGCAGGTCGCGCCGCCCAAGCTGATGCTCGGCACGCTGAAAGTGAATGAGATGATCACCGTCAACTACGACTTGCAGCTCCAACCCTGATCGGCGCCGTGTCGGCCGATCTCCTTCCCCCGAGGTCCCTTTCTATGCGTACCCTCCGTAGTCTCTTCATCGGCGCTCTCGCTTTCGCGGCGTTCGCGCCGGCTGGTGCCCAAACCATCGATAGTTCGCAGGCGGGCTATCAGCCGAAGCAGCAGGTGCAGTACTGGCGTCCGTGGGACAAGCGCGGTCAGAACATCTTCGAGACGCCGAAGGTCGCGGGCGTCGCGTATGACGGCTTCAAGATCCAGTGGGGCGCGGCGTTCACCCAGCAGTTCCAGGGCCTGACGCACGAGAACACCGCGGACTCGGTGCAGGTCGCCGCCGTCGCGCCGTTCCCCGGCAATGCGGGCTCGGCCGCGATCAGCAATCGCAACCGCCTCATCGAGCTCGGCAAAGGATTTAACAACGCCACGGCCAACCTCTACATGAGCGCGCAGCTGGCCCCCGGGATCCGCGTGCAGCTCACGAGCTATCTCTCGTCGCGTCACCACAATGAGACGTGGGTGAAGGACGGCTTCATCCAGATCGACGACTCCCCGCTCGACGTGCCGCTCCTCAAGAAGGTGATGGAGTTCACGACGGTGAAGATCGGCCACTTCGAAGTGAACTATGGCGACTTCCACTTCCGTCGCTCGGATAACGGCAACGCGATGTACAACCCGTTCGTCGGCAACGCCATCCTGGATGCCTTCACGACGGAAGTCGGTGCCGAGGCCGTGGTGCAGAAGAACGGCTTCTTGGCGGTGGCGGCGATCACGAACGGTGAGATCCGCGGCAACCTCGCCCGTCCGGCCGATCGCGATCCGGCGCACATGCTCAAGGTCGGCTATGACAAGCAGCTCAACAACGACCTCCGCGTCCGCCTGACCGGCTCGTGGCGTAGCCAGAAGAGTGCGATCAGCAACACGATCTACTCGGGCGACCGTGCTGGTTCGCGCTACTACTACGTGCTCGAGAACTTCCGCGCGAGCGAGTCGGCGCAGTTCACCTCGGGTCGCGTCAACCCCGGGTTCAGCGACGAGATGACCGGCCTCATGGTCAACCCGTTCGTGAAGTTCCGCGGCGTGGAGTTCTTCGGGATGTACGAGACCGCCAAGGGCCGCAGCGCGGCCGAGACGGTGAAGCGTGAAGTGAAGCAGTCGATGGCGGAGTTGGTGTACCGCTTCCTGCCCGGCGAGAAGATGTACGTCGGTGGCCGCTGGAATTCGGTGACCGGCAACATCGGTGCTGCTGCGCCTGACGCAGATGTCGTCCGCACCCAGATCGGCGGTGGCTGGTTCATCACCCCGAGCCTCCTGCTCAAGGCCGAGTACGTGAACCAGGAGTACAAGAACTTCATCGCCACCGACATCCGGAACGGCGGCAAGTTCAAGGGCTTCATGCTCGAGGCCGTGACGACCTTCTAAGCTGGACGACGCTCGACGCAGGGTCCCCCACGTGAAGGGGGGAAGGACGGGCGGGGAATGCGGGCCACGACGGCTGCGTTCCCCGCCTGTCGCTTTGCATCCGGGTGCGAGCGGCGGCAGATTGCGCGCATGACACTCTCCTCCCGAATCTCCACGCGCGTCGCCATCGCGTGTGTCTGCATCGCTGGTCTCACCGTCGGTGCGTGTGCTGGCGTCTCCGCGGGAGCCGCTGCTGGCTCCAGCGCGGCGGCAGCCGTCACCACACTCCCCGTGCTCGACTCCGCCCGACTCCTCGGCGACCTCTTCCGTCTTTCGCACGATTCGATGGGCGGTCGGCCCGTCGGCAGTCCCGGCAATGCCAAGGCGCGCACTTGGCTCGTGAGTGAACTCAAGCGGATCGGGGTCGAACCGGTCGCGGGAACGTTCGAACATCCCTTTGCCAGCCTGCGTCGCATCGGCAGCGACTCGGTGCGCGGCGTGAACGTGCTCGGCATGGTCCGCGGGCGCAGTGCGGCGGCGAAGACGATCGTCGTGAGCGCACACTACGACCACGTTCCGGTGCGCAACGGCCAGATCTACAATGGCGCGGACGACAATGCGTCGGGTACCGCGGCGGTGCTGCAGATGGCCGCGTACTTCAACGCGAACCGGCCCGAGCACACGATGATCTTCGCGCTGTGGGACGCGGAGGAAGTGGGACTCGTGGGCGCGCGGGCGTTCGTCGCCAAGCCGCCGGTGCCGCTCGCGGGCATCGTCGCGAACGTGAACCTCGACATGGTCGCGCGTGGGGACAAAGGTGAGCTCTACGCCGCCGGAGCGTCGCCGTATCCACAGATGCGGCCGGTGCTCGAGTCGTTGGTACCGGACGCGGCGGTCACGCTGCGCCTCGGGCACGACAGCGGCGGCGGGCAGAACGACTGGACGAACCAGTCGGACCAGGGTGCATTCAACGCGGCGAAGATCCCGTTCGTGTACTTCGGTGTGGAGGATCATCCCGACTACCATCAGCCGACGGACGATCCCGAGAAGGTGAACGGGAAGTTCTACTACGGGGCGGCGCGCACTATCGCGGCCTTCGTCGCGCGGCTCGATCGCGCGGCGTTGGTGTGGCCGGCGAGGAACTGAGGTCGCAGCGCGTCAGCGACCGAGCAGTGTGCGCAGCGCCTGTTCGGCTGCCGCGCTGCGAGCCGTTCCCACGCCACTGATCGGCACGACGGTCGCGCGCATCATCGCGAGGCGCTCCGCGAACTCCGCGAGGAGCGCCTCGCGTGCGTCGGGGCGGTCGCGGATCCCATCGGGCGTCCACGGGAGATCGGGCGCACACAACAGGTAGAGATCGGCGCGCCGCTGCATCGCGGCGGCCTCGATCCACGGCTCGCACACGCCGTAGTAGTGGTACGAGTACACCACGGTGCTCACGAGATCGGTGTCGCGGATGAGCAGGGCGGGCGAGGACGTGCGCGCGTCGGCGGGTGAATCGGCGCGCGCCGACGCGACGGCCTCGTCCTCGAGCGCCATCGACAGTTCCGCGATCGGCCCCACGCTGTGCACCGAGAGTGGTGTCGCTGTTGTTTCCGCGAAGCGGCGCGCGGCTTCCGGTGTCCACGGTGCGTCGAATCGCGCCGCGAGGAACGCCGCCAGTGTCGTCTTGCCCGAGCACTCGGGACCGATGAGTACCACGCGCTTCATGCGGGGGCGTGCGCGGTGGAGGACGCCGCGCGCGAGCGCCAGGACTGCCGCCACTCGATGAAGCCGGACACCGCGAGCACGAGGAACACTGCGTAGAGCCCGGCGGTGAGGTAGAGCCCCTTGAAGAGGAACATCGCCACGTACACGACGTCCACCGCGATCCACACGAGCCAGTTCTCCAGCAGTTTGCGCGTCATCATCCACTGCGCGCAGAGACTCGTCACCGCCGCTGCGGAATCGACCCACGGCAATGCGGCGTCGGTGCTCCGATCGAGGATGGTCCCCAGCACGACCGCGCCGAGCAGGCCGAGCGGCAGCAGTGTGAGCGCGGTGCGGCGTGAGGTGCGTGAGACCGGCAGTTCGGTGCGTCCGGTGCCACCGAACTTCCATTCGTACCAGCCGTAGACGCTGAGCACGAGGTAGATGACCTGCAGGCCCATGTCCGCATAGAGTTTCGCATCGCGGAACACGAGGAAGTACAGCGAGACGTTCACGATCGCCGTCGGCCAGCTCGCGATATGCTCGCGGGTGCTCAACCACACACTGACGATACCGAAGACGACCGCAGCGATCTCGAGGGGATCCATAGTGCGGAGGCTACCCGACCGGGGCACGGTGGACAAGGCGCCACGGTCCTGACCATCTTGCACGTCGCAGGTGTCGGACCCTCAACCAGGACCGTGCCGTGATCCTCTCGCTCGTCGTCGCTGCGAACCTTGTGATGCCCACCGCGACCGTCTGTGTTGGCGCGCTCGCTCCGCAGACTCCCGCGGCGGCCGGTCCGCGCGTCTCGGCGCCGCAGCAGGCCGATACCGTCGCGGATTCGACGCTCGTCGCGCTGTACGCGAGCGGTACCGACTTCGCGACGTTCCTCGCGGCCGCCGAAGCGCGCAAGGCGGCGTGGCAGAAGAACTGGACCGAAGGCCGTGTGCCGGAGGATGCAGTGGCCGTCGCGCAGTCGCTCCCCGGGAAATGGCGGCTACTGGTCGTGGCCGTCGACGGTTGCAGCGACTCCGTGAACACCATTCCGTACATCGCCCGGCTCGTCGCCCGGGTCCCCTCGCTCGAGATGCGCATCGTGTTGCCGGAGCCCGGCCGCCCGGTGATGGAAGCCCATCGCACGCCAGACGGCCGCCCGGCGACCCCCACCGTGGTGCTGCTCGACGAAGCGGGCCGGAACGTGGGCTGCTGGATCGAGCGCCCGGCCGAACTCCAGCGACAGGCCGTCGCGGCGCGCGAGGCGGGTACCTTGGATGCGTTCCAGCGCGGAAAGCAGGCCTGGTATGACGCCGATGCCGGTGCGTCGACGGTGCGCGAGGTGGGGGTGATGCTTGAGGCAGCGGCAGCGGGGTCACCTCGCTGCGACGCCAAGCGCTGACCCCTGCCATAGCCGAGCGACCGGGACTAGCTTTCGAGGTTCCCTTTTCCGGACCATATGGCCAAAGAAGAAGCGATCGAACTCGAAGGTACTGTCTCCGAGGTGCTCCCCAGCGCCACGTTCCGTGTGCTCCTGTCCAACGGGCACGACGTCCTGGCGACGATGGCCGGCAAGATGCGGCGATTCCGTATCCGAGTACTGCAGGGTGACCGAGTGACCGTCGAGGTCTCGCCGTACGACCTGAGTCGCGGTCGTATCACCTTCCGCCACAAGAACTAGCTCGAATGAGACGCGCCGCGCTGAGATCAGCGCGGCGCGTTCGTGTTCCTACGATGTACCCTGGAGCGGTCGCGGCTCGCCGCGCCCTCCTCACGCCTTAGTGCGCAGCAGCCTCTGCCGCCGGCTTGTCGGGCTTGAGATACGTCGCCTTGTGGATCGAATACGCGGTCACGTTCGCGACGACCGCGAGCACGATGATCGCGGCGGCGAATCCCCAGCCGAGTTTGTTCGGGTCGTATGCCTCGCGCTGCTCCGTCATCAATCGCTCCAACAGGGTTGAGGTCGTGGGAGAATCCTAACCGGAGAGGGTTGTGCCCCGCCACTGGTCCCCGCGATCCCGTCACCTCGCCACCGCTCGGACCGGACGCGTCGAGCTGCGCGGCCCCGAGGAGCCGGCGTCCGTCCGCTCGCTGTGGCTCGTGCTGCACGGGTACGGCCAGCTCGCGCGCGATTTCCTTGGTGGGTTCGAGGCCATCGACGACGGCACCCGGCTGTTCGCGGCACCCGAAGCGCTGTCACGGTTCTATGACACCGGTGCCTCGCGCGGTTCCCACGCTGATGCCAGGGTCGGCGCCAGCTGGATGACCCGCGAAGACCGCGAGCACGAGATCGAGGACACGCTCGAGTGGCTGAGCCGCGCGCACGCGATGGTCGCGGGCGAACTCGCCGCGCAGGTGCCACTCACCGTGCTCGGCTTCTCCCAAGGGGCCGCCGCCGCGTCGCGCTGGGTGGCGCGTGGTGGTGTGCGTCCCGCTCGGCTGATCTGCTGGGGCGCGGGGATCGCGCCGGAACTCGCACTGGACGCGGAGTCGCCGCTGGGCCGGACACCGTGCACGCTGGTGGTGGGGTCGCGGGATCAGTTCGTCCCGGCGGACCGCGTCGAGGTCGAGCGCGCGCGATTGGCTGCTGCCGGGCACCCCGCGCGGTTCCTGTCGTTCGACGGGGGGCATCGGCTCGACCACGAGACGCTGCGCAGTCTCGCGGCGGAGGAGTAGGCCGCGCGTCCCGCGCCGCCCGCCGTGGTCAGCGCCGCCGGAACCGCTCCAGGTCGCGCCGGTCGCGTTTGGTGGGTCGTCCCTTCTCTGGATCGATGGCCGGGGCGGCGGCCTTGAGCTGCCAGTGGAGCTTCTCGCGCGCCGCGGCGGACGCGTCGGTCTCGGTATAGAGCCGCGCGGCCTCGGGTGCCGACCCACGGCGTTCCGCGGTGCCGAGTACGTTGACGATGTGTTCGTACGGCCCGATGCGCACGCGCACCTCGTCACCGGGGCGCACGGACTTGGAGGGCTTGGCGCGTTCGCCGTTGACCTCCACTTTCCCGCCATCGACCGCGTCGGTGGCGAGGGAGCGGGTCTTGAAGAATCGGGCGGCCCACAGCCACTTGTCGATGCGGACCGGCGTGAGGTCGACCGGTCGGTCCAGAGGGTCTCGGCTCATGCGGGGAAAATAGTGGCGCGGACGCGCGGTGTGTGACGGATGCCGTGGCCGGGGGGCGCGTGGGTCGTCTACTTTCCGCACGTGCGCGCCTCCGAGTCCCCGATGAGGCGCGAGACCCGCCACACCCGGAACTCCCCCTGTCCTCGTCACGCTCACCGAAAGTCGACGTCTCGGGACCTTCAGCTTTCGGGACCGCCCGCCACGCAGCGCTGTCATACAGACCCGAGGTGGACGGTCTGCGCGCGCTCGCCGTGCTGCCCGTGATCCTGTTTCACGCGGGCTTCGCCGCGTTCGAAGGCGGCTATGTCGGCGTCGACGTGTTCTTCGTGATCAGCGGCTATCTCATCACGTCGATCCTCGCGGCCGATCTCGATCGCGGCACGTACTCCATCGCCACGTTCTACGAGCGCCGGGCCCGTCGCATCCTTCCGGCACTGTTCTTCGTCATCGCCCTCTCGGTGCCCATGGCGTGGCGATGGCTCACGCCGGAGGACCTCAAGGATTTCGGGCAGAGCATCGTCGGTGTCACCCTATTCTCATCGAATGTGTTGTTCTGGCGAGAGTCCGGGTACTTCGCGACCGCCACCGAACTGAAGCCGTTGCTGCACACGTGGAGCCTCGCGGTCGAGGAGCAGTTCTATGTCTTCTTCCCGCTGCTGCTCGCCTTGGTGTGGCGGATCGCGCGCGCGCGGGTGCTCGCCGTCTTGCTCGTGCTGGGCGGGCTGAGTCTCGCGCTGGCGAGCTACGGGGTGTCCCACTGGCCGTCCGCGACGTTCTTCCTGCTGCCGGCGCGCGCATGGGAGCTGCTGGTCGGGGCGGTGGTCGCCGTGGCAGCGCGGACCGGTCCACGCGAACCCCAACGCTCCCGGGGCGGAGAACTGCTCGCCCTGCTCGGCGTCGCGCTGATCGCGGGTGCGATGGCGATGTATCGTGCCGACACTCCGTTCCCCGGTCTCGCGGCGCTTCCGCCGACGATCGGCACCGCGTTGGTCATCCGATACGCGCAGGAAGGCACCTGGGTCGCCCGACTGCTCTCGCTGCCGCCCGTGGTGCGGGTGGGGCTCATCAGCTACAGCGCGTACTTGTGGCATCAACCGTTGTTCGCGTTCGCGCGCCATGCCACGGTCGATGCCCTGAGCACCGCAGCGCTCCTCGGACTTTCCGTGCTGTCTCTCGTGCTCGCGTACGTGACGTGGCGGTTCGTGGAAGCACCGTTCCGCGATCGGAGTCGAGTGACGCGCGCCAGCGTGTTCCGATTCGCGCTCTTGGGCAGCGGCGCGATGTTCCTCGTCGGTCTCTCTGCACACGTGACGTCGGGATTCGCGCGCGTCCGCGTCTCTGAGGCACAGCGTACGGTCCTCGCCACGGCCGTCCCGAGTCCGGATCGCGATCGCTGTCACACCATCGGTGCGGACTATCTCAAGCCCTCGGCGGCCTGCAACCACTTCGTGGATCGGCCGTCATGGGCGCTGATCGGCGACAGTCACGGCGTGGAGCCGGCGCATGCCCTGGGCCGGATCCTCGAGCCGGTCGGTGACGGCGTGAAGCATCTGACGTTCAGTCACTGCCGCCCGAGTTTCGGTCGCTACGCGGAACAGGGGGACTGCGGCCGATGGACGGCCGATGCGATGGCCCTGGTGCTGGGGGATAGCAGCATCCGTCGCGTCGTGCTCGCATACCGACTGAACATGCACCTGTTCGGCGAGCACGAGTTCGTGTATCCGGGATTTGCCGACGCGGGCAGTGCCGCGACGCGGGACAGCATCTGGCGCTCGTACATGGGCATGGCGGAGGCGTTGGTCCGCGGGGGCAAGCAGGTCCATCTGCTGCTGCAGGTGCCAGAGCTGCCCAAGCCGATCGGTATCCTCGTGTTCATGCATGCCGATGCGCTCGACCGGGTGCCCGGTGTGCGCACGGCATGGTGGGATCGGCGCTCGGCGTTCGTGCGCGAGCGGCTCAGTGAGCTTCCGGGTGGTGTGCACCTCTTCGATCCGGCGCGCTTGATGTGCGACGCCGAGACCTGCGCGGCGACCGCGCCGGGCGTCGCGCTATACTTCGACGATGACCACTTGTCCGTCTCGGGAGCCCAGTCGGTGATGCGCGCGTTGCTGAACGACACGCTGCGGGGGCGGCCGCGATGAGACGACACGGCGTCGCAGTGCCCGGCGGCCGACGGCGCGCGTGGCGATCGACGCTCGGGATGCTCGCCTGTCTCGTGGTCGCGCTCGCGGTGAGTGCCTGCGACCGCGAGGCCGCAAAGGCGCGCGAGGCGGAGACCGCACGCGTCGCGCTCGCGCAGACCGAGACCACCGCCACACGCGCGCGCGAGTTGCCCGCCACCGGACTGTGGTCGGAGGAACATCTCGCGGACCGCCTGTTGCGCGCCGGAGTCGCTCCCCGTCGGGCCGAGGTTCAACCGAAGGGCCCAGAGTGGATGCGCCGCGCGCCGATCGTCTACAACGCAGGCGGCGGCGAGGTGTACGCCTGGATCTATCGGGATTCGACCGAACGCCGAGCGGTCACCGATGGACTCGACTCCGCGCTGGCGACACCGGAAGGGAAGGCCGCACCGTTCCCGATGCCGTACCGTGTGGTCTGGCAGGCCAATCTCGCTGCGGTGATCTTCGGGGGCTCGGAGACGAATCAGGATCGGATCGCGTTGGCGCTGCAGGCGGGTCTCCGGACGGCGCCGGCACGGTAGCGGCTTGTGAACCGAAGGGCCGGGGGCCCGCGGCGGGCCCCGGCTGGAACCCTGCACCCCTCCGCGACGTACAGAGCGAGCGCCGGCCTTGCCGGCCATCACCCCATCATGAGGTGTCCGTGTCCTTCGTCCGTCAGCTCTCGTCGGCCGTGTTGGTCTCCGCGGTCAGCGCGTCCGTTGTGTTCAGTCCGCGCGCGGCCGAGGCCCAGGCCTTGCCGACTCCGCAGCAACTCGCCGCCCGACACGACTCGCTGATCGGCGGCCGCGCGGCGCTCGAGGCGCGCAAGTCCGTGCGCATGGTGGGCTCGTTCGCGATTCCCGCGATGGGTGTCGACGCCCCCGTGGAGATCAACAAGCTGCGCCCCAACAAGTACCTCTTCCGTACCTCGCTCGGCCCGATGGGTGAGATCCTCTCCGGCTACGACGGCACTCGCGCCTGGCAGATCCAGCCGGGGCAGCCCCCCGCACTCCTCGAGGGTGCCGCGGCGGACCAGATCAAGGAGCAGGGTGATTTCTTCGGTGATTTCCACGACTTCGCGCGGTTCACTTCCGCCGAGACGGTCGACCAGGCCACGGTGGACGGCCGCAAGGTGTATCGCGTGAAGATGGTGCGTCCCAACGGCGATGCCGTGATGGAGCACTTCGACGTCGAAACGGGGTACAGCATCGGCGGCACGATGAGCGTCGCGACGCCGATGGGCGCCATGGAGACCTCGTTCTCGTACGGGGACTACAAACCGTTCGGCGGGATGCAGTTCGCGACGCGTGTGGTGCAGCGCAACCCACAGTTCGAGATCATCATCCTCATCGCGTCCGTGGAGTTCGACACACTGGACGAGGCCGCGGTCGCGGTGCCGGACGCGGTGAAGGCGCTGATCAAGCCGTAACGTCACCATGTCGGCCACCGATTCCCTTCGGCGCATCGAGTCGACAGACTTCTGACTTCACCACTACACGAGACCCCACATGATCCGTTCGTTTCTGACGCTCTCCGCGATCGCCCTCCTCGCCGCGCCGACGGTCGGCGCACAGGCCGCCGGTGAGCATGCGCACCAGATGGCCAAGCCGGCGCTCGACGCCGAGCTGACTGAGCACTTCAAGGGCATCACCCTCACTGAGGCGCAGGTCAAGCAGGTGATGGAGATCAAGGCCAAGGCGCACAAGTCGATGGACATGATCAAGAAGAACGCCAAGGACCCGAACGATCCGACGGTGAAGGCGGCCGTCCAGAAGGAGATGGACGGCGAGCATGCCGCCTTCAAGGCGCTGCTCACGCCGGACCAGATGAAGGTGTTCGAAGAGAACATGAAGGCGCACCACAAGGCCGAGGCGAAGGACGCCAAGCACGAGATGAAGCCCGGCGAGAAGCACGACATGGAGCACAAGCCGGCGCCGAAGAAGCCGTAGGGCTGGTCCTGGCGGTTGAGCGGGGTGGGGCGCTGATGCGCCCCGCCCCGCTTTTTGCTGGACGCCGGTAGTACTGTTCGCTAAAGTTCGGACCGGCTGGAACAAGTTTTCTGGCTCTGGCATTTAAAGTCGATAACTTCGTTCCGGAAACACCGCCTCTCCCATCAATGGACCCGAATCCGATCCCACGGTTGGTCACGCAGTGGCTCTCCGCGCGCCTCGGCACTGAATCGACGGACGCAGCATGGCGCAATGATCTTGCGCGTCTGGACCCCATTCCCGCACAAGCCGCCCCGGTGGCGGACCGCATCGTCGAAGCCGGACGACGGGCCGGCCTTTCGTTCCTGCGCCGTTCGCTCGGGGCGAGCGAATGGAGTGCACACGCCGCCCGATTGGAAGCGCCGGTGGTACTGCTGGCCGATCACCCCACGGCGGGGCTGCGGGTCGTGCTCGTCGATCGCCGCGACGGGGATGTCTTCGTCGTGTGTGAGGCGACCGCCGCGGGAGTGGGCGACCCGCGCCGGCTCGACGCGACGGCGCTACTCGGCTGGTTGAGCGACGGCGGGATCGTCGGCGTGCTCATCCCCACGGCGATCCCGGCGATCGCGTCCGCTCCGGTGAAGGAACCGTCGCCGCTCGAACGTCTGTGGGAACTGTTGTACGTCGAGCGTGGCAACATCGGTCTCGTCTACGCGTATGCCACGCTGGTGGGTCTCTTCAGTCTGACGCTGCCGCTCGGTGTGCAGGCGATCATCGGTCTCGTGTCGGGTGGGCTGCTGCTGCAGCCGGTGGTGCTGCTCATCGGCTTTGTGGTGCTCGGGACACTGGCGACCGGCGTGCTGCAGGTGCTGCAACTCGCGGCGGTGGAATCGATCCAGCAGCGCATCTTCGCGCGGTTCGCGCTGGAGTTCTCGTTGCGCGTGCCGCGGGTGGGGCTCGAGGAGACCTGGCATGAGGATCTCCCCGAGCGGATGAACCGCTTCTTCGAAGTGGTCACTATCCAGAAGAGCCTTGGCAAACTGCTCACCGGCACGACCACCGCACTGCTCCAGGTGGTGTTCGGTTTGTTGCTGTTGACGTTCTATCACCCGTACTTCACGCTCTTCGGGCTGGGCTTGGTGGTCTCGCTTGCGCTCACGATCCGGTTGACCGGGCCGAAGGGTCTGGAGACCAGTCTCAAGGAGAGCACGTACAAATACCGTGCGGTGCACTGGCTGGAGGAGGTCGCGCGCGCGGTGGCGACATTCAAGGCGGCGGGTCGCGCCACGCCGGCGCTGGAGCAGATGGACGCGCACGTGAGCGGCTATCTCAAGTACCGTCAGCGGCATTTCCGCGTGCTCGTCACGCAGGCCATGGCGGCGATCGGCTTCAAGGTCGTCGTGACGGGAGCGTTGCTGATCCTCGGCAGTGCGTTGGTGATCGACCGACAGATCACGCTCGGGCAGTTCGTCGCGGCGGAGCTGGTGATCGTGACGGTGCTCGCGGGCATCGAGAAGCTGGTCAACTCGATCGCCGAGGTCTACGACGTGATCACGTCGGTGGTGAAGCTCGGGCATGTGACGGAGTTGCCGCTGGAGCGCTCGACGGGGTTGGCGCTCGACAGCGGGCGCGGGTTGGAGGTGCAGCTGGACGGTCTCACGTACCGCTACGCGGACTCGTCGCGGGATGCGATCCACGACATCTCGTTCGCGATCGCCCCGGGTGAGCGCATCGCGATCATCGGTTCGGACGGGTCGGGTGCATCGACGCTGTTGAGTGTGCTCGCGGGGCTCTTGCCGAGCAGCACGGGCTTGCTCCGCTATGACGGGATCACGCATCGGGACATCGATCCGGCCTCGCTTCGCGACCGACTCGGCCTCTTGCTGGCGACGGCGCCGTTCTTCGACGGTACGGTGGAGGAGAACATCAGCCTCGGTCGCCCAGGCATCGGTCCGGCGGCGGTCCGCGAGGCCATCGCGCGCGTCGGCGCGGCGGCCGACGTGCAGGCCTTGCCCGCGGGCGCGCAGACTTCGCTCTCGAACGACGGGCGCGGTCTGCCGACCTCGCTCCGTGTGCGACTGCTGGTGGCCCGTGCGATCGTGAACCGCCCGCGACTGCTCCTCCTCGACGATTGGTTGACGAACGTCGAGCCTGAGACGCGCCGCGAACTCGTGGCGATGCTCACGGATCGCGCGGCTCCGTGGACCCTGGTGATGGTTTCGCACGCCCGCGAGTTGCTCGAGGGCTGTGACCGTGTGTTGGTGTTGCACGGTGGCCGGGTGAAGGCGTTGGGCGCATGGTCGGCGGTCTCGGGAGACCCATTCGTCGCCGCGTTGGTGCCGGCGGACAGTGGGAGGGGTTGATGGCAGACATCCTTCACAAGGGCAGTGACACGCCGGCCCTCGAGTCGGTCCGGTTGCTCGCGCGCCCGGCGTCGTTCCGTACGCTCCGTCGCTGGATGCTCGCGATGGCGTCGATCCTCTTGGTGCTCCTCTTCCTTCCGTGGCAGCAGAACGTGCAGGGGCTCGGCGAGGTGACGGCGCTGCGTCCGGACGAGCGTCCGCAGCAGGCGGTCGCCACTGTGGGCGGGCGCGTCGTGGAGTGGTACGTCGAAGAAGGGGCGGTGGTCGCGGCGGGCGACCCGATCGTCGCGCTCGCGGAAGTGAAGGAGAGCTATCTCGACCCCCGGGCGTTGGACCGAACGGGACAGCAGTTGCGACAGAAGCGGCTTGCGGTCGCGAGCAAGGCCGACAAGGCAGAGGCGCTCGCACGTCAGCGCGCGGCGCTCGACTCGGCGTGGGTGTTCGCGGTGCAGAAGGCCGATAACCGCATCGCGCAGCTGACGGCCACACTCGCGGCGGCTCAGTTGGAGGATTCGCTCGCGACGTTGCAGTTGGAGCGCGCGCAGACACTGTTCGCCGAGGGACTGCGCTCGCGGACTGAGCTCGAAGTGGCGCGCCAGCGTGCGCAGCGGGCGAGCGCGCTCGCGACCGAGCAGGGCGCCGCGCTCGGTACGGCCCGGGCCGAGAGGAGCGGCGTCGATGCCGACTATCGCGAGAAGATCGCGAAGGTAGAGGGCGATCGGAGCGCGACGCTCGCTGAGGTGGCGGAAGGGGAGTCGGACGTCGCAAAGCTCGCCATGGGCCTCGACAACCTTGCCGAGCGCCAGGGTCTGCTCGTGGTCCGGGCGCCGCGTGACGGCATCGTGGTGCGCGCGCTGCGCGGCAGCACGGGCGAGATCGTGAAGGACGGCGAGGCGGTGGCGACGGTCCAGCCGTCGACGCCGACGCTCGCGGTCGCGCTGCAGGTGAGTGCCCGCGATGTGCCGCTCATGCGCGTCGGTGACAAGGTGCGGATCGAGTTCGAGGGGTGGCCGGCGGTGCAGTTCAGCGGCTGGCCGAGTGTCGCTGTGGGTACGTTCGGCGGTGAGGTCGCAGTGATCGATCAGTTCGCGTTGCCCAACGGCACGTATCGCGTGCTCGTCTCGGCGGATACAACGGAGGAGCCGTGGCCGAGCGAGCTGCGACTCGGCTCCGGTGCCCGCGGCTGGGCGCTGCTGCGCGAGGTGCGGGTGTGGTTCGAGATCTGGCGCCTCGTGAATGGGTTCCCGCCCGCGTTGCCGAAGGACGCGAAGCCGTGATCCGGCGATCGACCGTCGTGCTGTCGTTCGTGGCGGTCGCGATGACGGCGTCGGCGCTCCCGGCGCAGGCGTCTGCGCCGGCCGTCGCGGCCGACACGATGATGCTTTCGCTCGACCGCTTCCTGACGCGTATCCGGCTCACGCATCCGCTCGCACGGCAAGCGGATCTCACCGAGCGCCAGGTGCGGGCTGATGCGCAGGCGGCGCGTGGCGCGTTCGATCCGTACGTCGCCGCGACATGGGATGCCAAGCGGTTCAAGGGGATCGGCTACTACGACGAGCTCGATGCGAAGGTCGTGGTTCCGACGCCATGGGGTGTCGACCTCAAGGTGGGCTGGGAGCGTGCGGCGGGTCAGATCATCAATCCCGAGCGCACGACGCCGAACAACGGTTTGCTCTCGGCCGGGATCTCTCTGCCGCTGGGGCCGCGCCTCCTTGCCGACGAGCGTCGGACGGCGCTGCGTCAGGCGGAGCTCGCTGAATCCGCCGCCGAAGCCGAGCGCGACGGCGCGATCGTTCGCTTGTTGCAGGGGGCGGCCCGCGACTGGGGTGCGTGGTACGAAGCCGAGGCGCGCGCGGAGATCGCGCGTGACGGTGTGGCCCTCGCGCGGTTCCGGTTCGAGGCGACGCGACGTCGTGTGGATGCGGGCGATGCCGCGCCGATCGACAGCGTCGAGGCGCTCGCCGAACTCGAACGTCGATTGGTCGCTGAAAGTGAAGCCCGTGCATCGGCCGCGTCGGCTCGGCTGACGGTCGTGGGATATCTCTGGACGCGTGAGGGGGCACCGGAGACGCCGACCTCGGCGTTGCGTCCGGTCGACCCGTTCGTGGCTGGCACGATGATGATGCCCGTGGTCGGCGATGCCGCGATCGCGCGGGCGGTCGCGACGCATCCGAGCGTGCAGACGGCGCGTGCGCGATTCCTGCAGGCCGATGCGCAGCGGCGGCTGGTCGCGACGCAGGTGCTTCCATCGGCGAGCGTCGACGCGAGCGCGCTCGCGTCGGGCCGCAGTCTAGGCGAGTTGCCCGGACTCGATGCCATCGAAGACGACTACAAGGTCGGCGCGTCGCTCAAGTTGCCACTGCTGATGCGGCGCGAACTGGGGCGTTGGCGCGCGGCGACGCAGCGCGCGCAGGTGCTCGGTTGGGAGCGGGACCGCGTCCAGCGCGATGTGCGACTCGCGGTGGAACGCGCGTTGGTGGACCTCCGCGCGGTGGACGAGCAGGCGGCGCGTCAGGCGCGTGTGGTCGCGGCGAGCGAGACCTTGCTCGCGGCCGAGGTCCGTCGATTCGAGGCAGGGGAGAGTTCGCTGCTGATCGTGAACCTGCGTGAGCGCGCACTGCTTGATGAGCGGCAGCGGCGCGCGACCATCGCCGCACGCCGCGCGAGTGCGATGGGTGCGCTCGCGGCGGCGATGGGAAGTGCGCAGATTCTGATGGGTGAAACAGCAGATCCGTCGGCGCGGTAGTATCCTCGTCCGTCGGACTCTCTCCTCTCGCCCATTCTCTCATGCGTCCGTTCGTCGCGCGCACCGTGCCCGGTGTCGCTTCTCGTATCATCCGTGCTTCACTCCTCACCGCGACGCTGTCTCTGCCGTGCGCCTCGCTTGCGGCCCAAGAGGTGGCGCCGGGTCCCATCTCCATCCCGCTCGCGTTGCAGGTGGGCATCCCGCAGGGTGAGTTCGCGCAGGGCGTCAAGATCGCCGGAGGCATCGGCGGCGGACTGATCTTCGCGGTGAACAGCGTGATCGGCCTGCGCACCGACCTCGGCGTGATGATCTACGGCTCGGAGACGCGTCGCGTGCCGCTCGGTGGAGGCGCGCTCGGGCTCATCAACGTCGACGTGACCACCACCAACACCATCTTCGGCGGGAACATCGGCGCGCAGATCGGTCTGCCAGGCCCCACCGCCAAGCCGTACCTCGGCGGGATGATCGGCTTCTCGGCGTTCACCACGTCGTCGTCGGTGGAAGGCTCCAACAGCAGCGACGTGCCGTTCGCGACCTCGACCAACTCGAGCGACGGAACCTTCGCGAAGACCGTGCTCGGCGGGTTCTACATCCCGATCGGCAAGGGCAGCACGATGTTCGACATCGGCGCGCGCTACACGTGGAACGGCGAGAAGGTGCGGTATCTCACCGAGGGTGACATCATCGAGGACACCAACGGCGACCTGATCGTGACGCCGCGCGAGACGCGCGCCGATTTGCTGACGATCACCATCGGCGTGACTTTCCGTCCCTCGTTCAACCAGCCGCGGCAGTAGCGGTTCGCTGGTCGATCAATCGTCGCCATGGGAGCGGCGGTC